>CAYZFN010000228.1:0-78453 GCA_964477695.1 uncultured Enterobacteriaceae bacterium
CTACCGGCACATCGACTGCGGCGGCTACTACGACCGCACGCAGCGATTCCAGCTCTTCCCCGCCACGCAGAGCGGACACGTGGCGCTTATCGACGGCACCGAGGAGCGCTACGCGAGCGGAACGCTGCTCGCCTTCGATCCCGGCGTTCCCCACGCGTACGAAAACCGCTCGGAGAAAGACTGCGTCTTCCTGGTGTTCGACCTTTTCGCCGGGGAATACGACCTGCGCGCCTAGCGCAGTGCGGCGTTGATCTTGTCCAGCATCGCCGAGCCCGGGCAGAGCTCCTTCGTGCCGAGCTTGTTGAAAGGCGCCGCGTAGGTGTTGAGGTGAGCGTGGAGGTCCTCGGACTCGGGTGAGACGTACAGGAGGCCGGTGAGGACCTCGCCCTTCTCGGCGGCGCGGGCGATGTGGGTGACTGCGTTGATCTTGTCGGTGGGGTCGTAGTCGGCGGCGAGCTTGCGCAGGCGGATGATGCTGCCCTCGGCGCCAGCGGGGACTTCGATCACGTCGCCCTCCTTGTACTCGGCGCTGATCGCCTCGCGGCTCGGCCAGAAGTCGAGGCGGTTGACGGCCTCGTTGTGCTCGCGCACGTAGTCGTAGCTCTTGGTAGAGCCCGGGTGGTTATTGAACGCGACGCACGGGCTGATGACGTCGATGAAGGCGGCGCCCTGGTGCGCGATGGCGGCCTTCACGAGCGGGATGAGCTGGTGCTTGTCGCCGCTGAAGCTGCGCGCGACGAAGGTGGCGCCCATGAGCAATGCCAGTGAGACGGTGTCCACGGGAGAATCTTTGTTCGTGGCGCCTTTCTTGGCCTTGGAACCTTTGTCGGCGGTGGCGGAGAACTGGCCCTTGGTGAGGCCGTAGACGCCGTTGTTCTCCAGGATGTAGGTCATGTTGACGCCGCGGCGCATGACGTGCGCGAACTGGCCGAGGCCGATCGAGGCGGAGTCGCCGTCGCCCGAGACGCCGATGTAGATCAGGTCGCGGTTGGCAAGGTTGGCGCCGGTGAGGACCGAGGGCATGCGCCCGTGCACGGTGTTGAAGCCGTGCGACTGGCCGAGGAAGTAGTCCGGGGTCTTCGAGCTGCAGCCGATGCCCGAAAGTTTCGCGACCTGGTGCGGCTGAATGGCCAGCTCGAAGAACGCTTCGATGAGGGCGGCCGAGATCGAGTCGTGGCCGCAGCCTGCGCAGAGCGTCGAGACCTTGCCTTCGTAGTCGCGGCGCGTGAAGCCCAGCTTGTTCTTGGGGAGGCTCGGATGGTGCAGGCGCGGCTTGGCGAGGTAGGTCATGGCGAGATGATAACCCGAGGCTTGTAGCTTTCTGTTTCCCTTCAAAGATCGCTTCCATTGGGAAGTAGTTCACGGGGCCGTCACAAACTGAAACAGACTGTCGATACCCGCCCCGCCGTTCTGGACGTTAATGGGCTCAGCGGCTGAGCCGCGTTTTTCAACCCAGAACGGAGGCTTCAAATGCTCAACCTCAAGAAGATCGCCTGCCTCGCAGGCACCGTCGCGGCCCTCGCGGCCGGCAGCGCGTTCGCCCAGTCGAACGGCGACATCCGCAACGACCGGCGCGACATCCGCCAGGATCAGCGGGACATCAACCACGACCGCCGCGACATGCGCCAGGACCAGCGCGACATCCGCAGCGACCGCCGGCAGATGGTCCAGGACGAGAGATCGGGCAACAAGGCCGGCGCGCGGGCCGAGCGCGCGGACATCCGCAAGGACCAGCGCGATATGCGCGCCGACCGCAAGGACCTGCACAAGGACCAGCGCGACGTGCGCTCCGACCGCAGGGACCTGCACCAGGACCAGCGCCAGCACACCGCCCGCGCCGAGCAGGCGAAGCACGGTCGCCGCTAGTTCTCCCTGAGGTGCCGAACAAGGCCGCTCGATGCGGCCTTGTTCTTTTCGTACAGTCCCTGGCATGTTCCATTGCCGCGCGGGCTTAGCGGCGAATGCTTGCGCGCGCCCTGCGTTTTCCTCCGGACAAAGAGAGCAATCGCGCGAAAGCAAGCACAACATTCCCCTCGCATGTAGTGCCGGAAGACATTGGACAGCGCAGTCGCAAGAAGGCTATTTTTCGCGCAGAGGTAGTCCGCGATGAGCCGTATCGCCGAATGCAATCTGATTGGTTGCTCGCCCGCATTCGTCGCGGCGACGCGGCTCATAGCGAAATTCGCGGCGTGCGACGCGACGGTGCTGATCGAGGGCGAGACCGGGACTGGCAAGGAGCTGGCCGCGCGCGCGATCCACTATCTCAGCGTCCGCAGCGGCAATCCTTTCATCGCCGTCAACTGCGGCGCGCTGCCCGACACGCTGGTCGAGAACGAGCTGTTCGGCCACGTGCGCGGCGCTTTCACCGACGCGCGCGAGAACCAGTACGGCCTGATCAGCCGCGCCGAAGGCGGGACGCTGTTCCTGGACGAGGTGGAGTCGCTTACGCCGAAGGCGCAGGTGGTGCTGCTGCGCTTCCTGCAGGATGGGGCCTACCGTCCGCTCGGCGGGCGATCGGTGATCGCCGGCAACGCCCGCGTCCTCGCGGCGAGCAACGTCGACATCGCCGCGCTGGTGAAGAGCGGCACCTTCCGCCAGGACCTGATGTACCGCCTGACCATCCTGGCGCTGCGCATGCCGCCGCTGCGCGAGCGTGCGGGCGACACGCGCGTCCTGGCCGAGCACTTCGTGGCCCAGTTCGCCCGCCGCTACGGCCGTCCCGACAAGCGAGTCGATGCGCGCTTCCTAGACGATCTCGCGGCGCGCTCCTGGCCAGGCAACGTGCGCGAGCTGGAGAACGTCGTGCACCGCGCCTTCCTCATGGCCGAGGGCTCGCTCATCGGCTTCCCCGAGCAGCCCGGCGCCGCAGCGAGCATTGGGCCAACTGCCGTCCCGCCGCGCGAGATCGCAATCCGCCTTCCCGACGCCCAGAGCTTCCGCCTCGCTAAGGCGCTGGTGGTCGCCGAGTTCGAGCGCGAGTTCGTCAAGCGCGCGCTTGCCGAGAGCGGCGGAAACGTGAGCGCCGCCGCGCGCACCATCGGCAAGGAGCGCCGCGCCTTCGGTCGCCTCCTGCGCAAGCACGGCATCGACCGCCAGCGCTTCAGCTGAGCCGCGGCATCGCCGACCCAGCCGGGTCGTAGCCGACCCATCCCCCGGGGCGGGTCGCCGCCGCCCCACCCGCCGCACGCCCTCGGTCGCGGTTCCTTTTCCTTCAGCGGCTTAAACCGCGCGCAGCGGCATGGCATGGCGCGTGCGAATTACGCCGTCCGAGGAGATGGAATCGCACCAAGAAATGCAGAAGGCGATCGCGCTGGAGATCGAGCGGCATCTGGAAGTGAACCGCGGCGCGGCCGACAGCGCGGAAGGCATCCGCGCCTGGTGGCTCTCGCCGCGGCTGCGCGCCGCACCGCTCGAGCACGTGATCGCCGCGCTCGAACGCCTGGCGGCGCACGGAGTCGTCGAGAAGCGCTCGGTCGGCATGGGGGTGATCTACGCCGCCGCGGCCTCGCCGGCGACGAGACATTAAGGGAGAGGACGAGCTTGTCCAATGTACTAGCCGATACCAGCGAGACGCTGCGGCAGTTCCTGCAGGACGAATTTCTCGCCGATGTCGGCCTGGGCGGAATCGCCGGCTTCTTCGGCGGGGCGAACACCGAAGTCTCGATCGCCACGCCGCAGGAGATGACGCGCGCCAAGAAGCAGGGCCTCTCGCTGTGGCTCTACCGCGTGGTGCGCGACGAGACACGGCTCAACGATCCGCCGACCATGCGGCCGCTCGCCGGGGGCGGCGTCGAGCTGGTGCCGCCGCCGCTGCCGCTGCGCCTGCACTACCTGATGACGCCGCTCGCGCCGAAGGCGCCCGACACCGAGCAGAAGATCCTCGGGCGCGTGCTGCGCGCCTTCCACGTGCGCCCGACCCTTTCCGGCGCGCTTCTCCAGGGGGACCTGACCGGAACCAGCACCGAGCTCTGCGTGCGGCTCGAATCGATGTCGCTCGACGAGATCACGCGCGTCTGGGAGGCGCTCGAAGGCTCCTACCAGCTCTCGATCTCCTACGAAGTGACGCTCGCGTTGATCGCCAGCAACGCGGTGCCGCTGCGGCCGAGCATCGTCGAGTCCGTGCGCCGCGACGCCGCGCTCATCGTCTCCCGCGAAACCGTGCTCTGACATGCGACGCACCGTCCGCCAGGGCCTCATCGACTACCTGATCGCCGACGACGATCCGCAACCGTACGACGCGAGGTGGTGGGCGGTGCTGCGCACGCGCGCCGTGGACGAGCTCACGGGCGAGCCGCCCTTGAACCGCATTTCGATCGGCACCACGACGCGCGGCTGCCTGCCGCGCATCGCAGACGGCGGCCTGTGCGGCCTCGTCGCGCGACCGAGCACGGTCTCCGGGCCGCTGGTCACGCCTGGAGAGCTCACCGCGGAAATTCGCGTCGACGGTTACCTGCCCCGCTCGCTGACCGCCGCGATCGACGCGGCACGGCGCTCGACGACTACGACCGCGCCGGGAGATACGCAGGTCACCATTGCGCCGCCCGAGCCGACGCCGCCCGCGCCGCGCCAGCAGTTCATTCCCGGGCGCGGCGTCATGCTCGAGACTCGCACCGTTAACGAGCCGCAGGAGTTCACGATCGAGGCCGATCCGGCGACGGCGCCGGCGCCGAACGTCGTGCCGCTCGTCGACCCGGTACGCGACACGCGCCCCGCGGCCGGCGCGCCCTGGCGGGTCGTCGGCGTGCCGATCGTGCTACCCGACCAGCCGCTGCATCGCGCGGAGCCGGCGCTCGTGCGAGGCCGCGCGCGACGGCTTCCTCCCGGGACCCAGGCCGTGCCGGTCGACGCTCCCGATTCCTTCATCGCCATCACCGGAGTGTGGTGGACCTACGCCGAGATACCGGCGAGCAGCAATCCGCCGCATCTGCCCGACCTGGTTACCTTCGCCGCACCGCTCGCTTTCGACCATGCGTCCGGCGGCCTCGCGCGTCTCACCGTGCGCACCCCGGACGGCCTGGCGCGCACGCTCGCGCGGCCCGCCGCCGCGGGGGAAAGCGAGATCGAGCTCTCGGACGTCACCGGCCTCGCGATCGGCGGCGGCGACACGCTCGAGCTGGAGGCGACGAACAGCGCCGAGCGCGAGCTGGTCTACACCGACAGCTACGACCCGCCGAGCGGCAGCTCGCGGGCGGTCGTGCGCCTCGCTGCGCCGCTCGCCTTTCCGCATGCCGTCGATACGCCGGTGATGAACGTCGTCCTCACGTTCGCGGCCCTCGGCAACCTCGCGCGCGAAGCCCAGCGCGGCGACCGGGTGCTCTTCGCGAGCACGCTCGCCAGCGTCGCCACCGACGACGTGTTGCGCATCAACGGCGGGCCGGCCGGCCCCGAGCTGCGCTTCGTGCGCCGCTTCCCGCTCTACGACCCGGCAGGCGGCCCTCTTCTGACGGACAAGTTCAAGCATCAACCGGCGTTCGCGGCCGACGGCAGCTTCGCGCTGCCGCCCATCGCGCGCGTGGCGCAGATGCAGCTCTTCGTCGCGCACGACAACACGGCCGCGTATCCGCCGATCGACCTCGTTCCCGATTACCGCGGCGATACCACGCTGCAGATCATGTTCAAGCCTTGAGGAGATTTGACGATGCCCGAATATCTCGCCCCCGCGGTATACGTCGAGGAAGTCGATACCGGCTCGAAGCCGATCGAAGGCGTAAGCACCAGCACCACCGGCTTGATCGGCGTCACCGAGCGCGGGCCCGCCCATGTGCCGATCCTCGTCACGAGCAACGGCGAGTACCAGCGCTGGTTCGGCGGGCTGCTGAACCGCGAGCTCTATGGCGAGCACCGGTTCCTGCCGCACGCCGTCGAAGGTTTCTTCACCAACGGCGGCAAGCGGCTGTTCGTCACGCGCATCCTCGCGAGCGACGTGGCCGATGTGTCGAGCGCCTTCATCTTCGACTCCTCGGCGCCGGCGCCCGCGACCACTGCCCTGCTGCGGCCGCTCACCAGCGCCGCGCCTTCCACCGCTTATCTCGTCGACCTCGCCGGCCTCTCGGTGACCACGCCTCGCACGTGGCTGCAGATCGGCAGCGGCGGCGAGGTGGAGTTCGCCAAGCTGGACGCGCTGCCGGGCGGCGAGACGGACGTGGCGCTCGATTTTCCGCTCAGCTTCGCGCACGCCGCGGGTGAGCTGGTCGAGCAGCACACCCCGCCGGTGGCGGCCGATTTCGACTCCGCGACCACGCTGTCCGGCGCAGTTGCAGCCGGGGCGAACCAGATCACCGTAGCGGCTCTCGGCTCCATTGCCGTCAACCAGTTCATCCAGATTCGCACCGTCGCGTTAGGCGCGGGAGACGCCGAGTTCGCCCAGGTGCAGCAGGTGAACGGCACTATCCTCACCCTCTTCTCGAAGCTGCAGTTTGCGCATGCCAACGGCGTGCAAGTCCAGCGGCTCAAGCCGACGGTGACCTGGACCGATTCGAGCCAGGTCGCCGCCGGCCTGCCGGCCTCCGCCGGCGACGGCGTGCTGCAGGTGCGCCTGGCGGAGCGACCGCAATACATCACCGCGGTTGAGCACCTGGTGAAGGTCGGCCCTGCGGGCGCCAGCCAGGAAATCCGCCGCGTCGGCGGCCTCAATCGGGTGGCGCTCAAGTCGCCCCTCGCGCGCGATTACCCGCAGGGCACGGTGTTCGAAGCCGTGCAGGAAACCGCGGTCGCCGGTCCCGCGCGTCTTTCCAAGCGCGCTGTCGATGCAGGCGCGACGGCGCTTTTGCTGGACAACCGCTCCGGACTGAACGAGGGCGACGTGCTGCGCATCGGCCTCGCCGCGGACGCGGCGGTGGAGTATGCGCAGCTGAAGCAGCTGCCGAACCGCGGCGTCGCACCCGACGCAGGCCTCGTGATCCTCGAGATGGCGATCGTCAACCATCACGACGCCGATACTGCCGTCGAGGCACAAACCTTCGCTCGCACAGCGCCCGGCGTCAGCTCGCTCGCCGTGGGAGCGGCACGCAACGACACCGGGCTCGTGGCGAGCGGCCCGCTCACCGGCCTTGCGCCGAACGCGCTGCTGCGCATCCTTCCAAGCTCCGGCGTGGCGACGATCCACAAGGTCGCCTCCGGCCCGGCGGCGCTCGCACCGCGAATCGTCACCCTTTCCCCGCCCGTGGCCAAGCCGCATGCGGCGGGTGCGCTCATCCAGTCCACGGTACCGCTCTTCGAGGTGTGCGCGCTCGATGCGGGCCAATGGGGCGACCGCCTGCGCGTCGCGGTGCGCGAGCCCGACAAGGCCGCAGTGGACAGCAAGGTGCGTTCGCCCGCCGCGCTCGGCACTCCCGACGCAACCCACCTGCGCCTCGAGTCCGCCAACGGCGTCGAGGCCGGCAGCGTGCTGCAGAAGTGGGACCCGGCGCTCGAGGACTTCGTCGGTCCGGCGTTCAAGGTGACCGACATCGACCGCCTGAACGGTTTTCTCCTCACGCTCAACCAGGCCGTCACCCTGTCGCCGGGCGATCAGATCCGCTCGCGCGAGTTCGACCTGCTGGTGTACCTGCTGCGCCAGCCCGACAAGGCGAACCCGAGCCGCGACAGCTCGGTCATCGATTCGGAGAGCTTTCCCGCCCTGACGCTCGACCCGCGCCACAGCCGCTATTTGCATCGCGTGGTCGGCGTCACCTGGGACATCCAGGGCGGCGCCACGGTCGACGACGACGGCCACGACCTCAGGCGCGAAGACCACCGCAGCACGGGCGAATCGAACTACGTGCGCGTGCGCGACGTCGCGCTCGACCAGCCGACGCCCGGACAGGTGCAGGCCGTGCAGTACAGCGTCCGCATCGGCCCGCGCTTCGACCTCGAGACGCTGCCCGACGGCCGCACGCGTCCGACCCGCTACGCGCTGCGCGGCGGCAACGATCAGCTCTCCTCGGTCGACGACGATACCTACATCGGGCTGGACAATCCCGACCCCGAGCGCCGCACCGGGCTCTATACGCTGCGCAACGTCGAGGAGCTGAGCATCGTCGGCGCGCCCGGGCGGACCAGCCCGAAGATGCAGAACGAGCTGATATCGCATTGCGAGCTGATGCGCTATCGCTTCGCGGTGCTCGACGGCAACCCGCCGCCGAACGATTCGATGGCGAGCATCCAGGCGCAGCGGCAGCAGTTCGACACCAAGTACGCCGCGCTCTACCACCCGTGGCTGGTGATTCCGGATCCGTACCCGCCGAGCACGACCACCGTGCCCGACTACCCGATTCCGCCTTCGGGCCACATGCTCGGCATCTACGCGCGCACCGACATCGAGCGCGGCGTGCACAAGGCGCCGGCCAACGAGGTGGTGCGCGGAGTGATCGGGCTGCAGCGGCTGCTCAACAAGGAGCAGCACGACATCCTCAATCCCTATCCGGTCAACATCAACGTGATCCGCGACTTCCGGCCGAATAACCGCGGCATCCGCGTCTACGGCGGACGGGTCATCACCAGCGACTCGGACTGGAAATACGTCAACGTGCGCCGCCTGCTGATCTTCATCGAGGCGAGCATCGACCGCGGCCTGCAGTGGGTGGTCTTCGAGCCGAACGCCGAGCCGCTCTGGGCGCGCGTGCGCCGCTCGATCACCAATTTCCTGACGCTCGTGTGGCGCAACGGCGCCCTCGAGGGCACCAAGGTCGAGGAGGCGTTCTTCGTCAAGTGCGACCGCACCACCATGACCCAGACCGACATCGACCAGGGAAGGCTCATCTGCCTGGTCGGCGTGGCGCCCGTCAAACCGGCCGAGTTCGTCATCGTGCGCATCGGCCTTTGGACCGCGCACGCCGAAGACTGAGCCGCGACGACAACCCAGGAGCGATCCATGGCAACCGACCAACGCAACGATCCCTACCGCGGCTACAACTTCGTGCTCGAGGTGGACAACCTGCCGAAGGGCGCGTTCACCGAAGTCGGCGGGCTTACCGCGGAGGGCGACGCGGTCGACTACCGCGAGGGCTCCGACCTGCAGCAGAACGTGCGCAAGCTGGTGGGCCTGCGCAAGTACGCCAACCTCACGCTCAAGCGCGGCTATACGCAGGACAAGGCGCTGTGGCAGTGGTACACGAACATCATGAACGGCATCGCCGATCGTCGCAACGTGACGATCGTGCTGATGAACGAGGCGCGCCAGCCGGTGCTGCGCTGGCACGCCGAGAACGCCTGGATCAACAAGATCGAAGGCCCGGCGTTCAAGGGGTCGAGCAACGACGTCGCGATGGAGTCCGTCGAGCTGGTTCACGAAGGCCTGACGCTGGAAACCTGAGCCGGGGCCCGATTCCATGCGCATCTTCGAGACGCCGGGCGTCTATTTCGAGGCGGCCGATGCGAATCCGGGCGGCATCGCGGCGCTGCGCACCGACGTCGCCGGCTTCGTCGGCATCGCCGAGCGCGGGCCGCTGCACCTCGCGGCGCCGGTCGAGTCGTACCGCCAGTTCGCCGCCTGGTTCGGCGGGCCGATCGAGACCGGCTACCTCGCCTACAGCGCGCGCGCCTTCTTCGAGAACGGCGGGCGGCGTCTCTGGGCGGTGCGCGTCGCCTCCGACGTCGCGGGCAGCGCAGCGCTCGCGACGCGCGACTGGGTCGATCCGATGCTGATCGGCCCGCCGCCTCCGCCGATCTGGGTCTGGAGAATCGAAGCCTCGAGCCCGGGCGTCTGGGGCAACGATCTGGCGCTGCGCCTGCGCGAGACGCGCCGTGCACAGGCTCGCGCGGTCCTTTCCGCATTCGATGCGCGCCGGGTTCGCGTCGACTCGCTCGCCGGCTTCGAGCGTCATTCGCTCGTCGAGCTGCGCCAGGGCGGGCTGCGGCAGCTCGCGCTGGTGGCCGAGCTCGACGGCGCCCGGAACGCGCTGCTGCTCGACCGCGATGCGGCCGGGCTCGACGCCTCGCTGCCGGCGCGCATCGAGACCCTGCTCTACACCATCGAGGTGTACGACGCCGGAACGCCGCTCGCACTGTTCGCGGACCTTTCGCTCGTGCCGGAGCACCCCCGCTACGGGCCGGCGCTCCTCGCCCAGCCGTGGCAGGTGATCGACCGCGCCAATCCCGACGCCGAGCCGCCCGGTGCTTCGAGCCTCGTCGCGCTGCGCTATTTCCGCAACCCGGGCGACCGCCTGGGCGATGTACCGCCGCCCATCGTCGTGCGCGAGCTGCGCTCCGCCGCCGACAGAAATGCCCTCGTCCGGCCGATGGAAGTCGGATTGCCCGTGCGGCAGAACCTCGCCGGCGGCGCCGACGGCCTGGCAGCGCTCACCGTGGACGACTTCATCGGCGAAGACGTTTCAGCGCTCGCGAGCGACGAAGCGCAGGCCGCGGGTCGGCGCGGACTGCGTGCGCTCGACGAGGTCGACGAGGTATCGCTGGTGGCGGTGCCCGACATCCACATCCAGCCGGCGCCGCGGGTGCAGGAAGTCGTGGTTCCGCCGTGCATCCCGGATCCTTGCCTGCCGACGCCGGTGCTGCCGGCCACGCCGCAGCCGCGCAGCGTCGGCGATGCGCCACCGCTGTTCAGCGAGGACGAGATCTATCGCGTGCAGGCAGCCGCGGTGCAACTTTGCGAGGCGCGGCGCGACCGGATCGCGTTGCTCGATGCGCCGTTCGACGCATGCACCGGCGGCACGCTGCTCGCCGCCGCGCTGCAGAGCTGGCGCAGCCGCTTCGATTCCGCCTTCGCCGCGCTGTACGCGCCCTGGGTCGGCGTGGTCGACCCGCTGCGCACGCGGCCCGGCCGCTCGCCGGATCGCCGCGCTCTCACGCGGCTCGTTCCGCCGAGCGGCCACGTGGCCGGCACGTATGCGGCCACGGACGTCGCGCGCGGCGTGCACGTCGCGGCGGCGAACGAGCCGCTGGCATGGCTGCAGGACGTGTCGCTGGCGATCGACGAGGAGCGCCACGGCGTCCTCAATTCGCTGCAGGTCAACGTGATCCGCGCCCAGCCGGGACGCGGCCTGCGGCTGCTCGGCGCGCGCACGCTCTCGTCCGATTCCGACTGGCGCTACGTCAACGTGCGCCGCCTGGTGTCGATGATCGGCAAAGCGCTCGGCACTTCGTTGCAGTGGGCGGTGTTCGAGCCGAACGACTGGCGCACGCGCGCCAAGCTGGCGCTGGTCGCCGGCTCTTTCCTCGAGGAGCTGTGGCGGCGCGGCGCGCTGGTCGGCGAGACCTCCGCGCAGGCGTATTTCCTGCGCTGCGACGACGGCAACAACCCGCCCGATGCACGCGCGCGCGGCGAGCTGCTGATGCAGATCGGCCTCGCGCCGAGCGTGCCGATGGAGTTCATCGTGGTGCGCATCGGCCGCGACGAGAACGGTCTCGCGCTGAGCGAGCAAGGCGCCCTGGGGGCCGCCGCCTAGCCATGGCCCTCGTGCCCGACATCCTGCGAGCAGCCGGCGCGCCCGACGCGGCCGCGGCGCTGCGCGCCGACCCGCTGCTCTGCCACAACTTCATCGTCAGCGTGCTCGACTCGAGCAGCTCGCTCGCGGCCGGCATCGCGCTTTCCGCGGTCTCCGACGTGCTGCTCGGCGGCTTCGCCGAGTGCTCGGGCCTGGAGATGACCATGAAGGTCGAGGAGTACAACGAGGGCGGCAACAACGGCGCGGTGCGCAAGTTTCCCGGCCGCATGAGCTGGGGCAACCTGGTCCTGAAGAAGGGCGTCGGCTCCTCCAGCGCCCTGTGGGACTGGGCCTACGGCTTCGCGATCGGCAAGGGCAAGCGCCGCGACGGCTTCGTCGTCCTCCTCACCGAGCTGCACGTGCCGAACAACATCTGGTACTTCCGCAACGGCCTGCCGCTCAAGTGGAGCGGGCCGTCGCTCAACGCGACGCAGAACAGCGTCGCCATCGAGTCGATGGAGATCTCGCACGAGGGCCTGTACCAGGTGCCGTTCGTCGGCGCCGCGAGCGGCCTCGCGGGGCTCGCCGCGGGCTCCATCGGCGGCGCGCTGCAGGCGGGCGTCGGTGCGGTGAGCGCGGCAGGGAATCTCTGATGCCCGAGCCGATGGAAGCCCGCGTCCGCGAGGCCACCGTGAACCTGAGCGCCGTGGACGGCGAATCGCTGCTCAGCCCGCAGCTCCTGGCCCGCGTCGTGTCGGCAGTGCTCGACGCGCTCGCCGCGCAGCGCGAAGGCGAGGCGAGCCGCCGGCGAGACACGCACGTTCCGTGCGCTTGCCAGCACGGCGGCTGCGACGGCGGGGAGAGCGCCTGATGCCGAACGCACGGATCCTCGTCTACTGGGACGGCCCGACCGCGACGCCGAAGGCTATCGACGTGCAGTACAACCCGGGCGAGTACACGCTCGACAAGCAGCTGCAGATCGGCGAAGCGACCATCCCCGGGCTCGACGCACCGCTGCAGCAGTTCGTACGCGGCAACGCCGAGAAGCTGACGCTCGACCTTTTCTGCGACACCACCGAGCACGGCATGGGCGAGAACGCGGTGAGCGTGACGACGGAGACCGACAAGATCTTCCAGCTCATCCGCATCGACCCGGCGCGCCACGCGCCGCCGGTCCTCGCCTTCCTCTGGGGCCCGCAGTTCCCGGGCGGCAATATCGTTGTCGAGCAGGCGGGGCAGCGGCGCGAGGCGTTCCTGTGCGTGATGGAGAGCATCCGGCAGAAGTTCACCCTGTTCTCCCCGGACGGCGTACCGCTGCGCGCCACGCTCACCGTGTCGCTGCGCGAGTACCGCGATCTGGGCGACCAGTTCGCGCAGATCAAGCCCAGCTCGCCCGACCGCACGCACGTGCACGTGCTGCAGCAGGGCGACACGCTCGCCGCGGTGTCGCGGCGCTTCTACGACAGTCCCGCGCGCTGGCGGCCGATCGCCGACGCCAACCGCATCGAAGATCCGCGCCGCACGGCTCCCGGCGCGTTCGTACGCGTGCCGCCGCTCGACTAGCCATGCCTGCCGCCACGATCCTCGATGCCTCGCGCCGCTTCGGCGGGTTCTACGTGCCGCGCTTCGAGATCCGCGCCTCCGGGGCAGGCATCGACCCGGCCGTGCTGCGCGACGTCCTGCAGGTCACCTACAGCGACTCGACCACCGAGATCGACAGCTTCGACATGACGGTGAACAACTGGGACCCGCTGGCGCGCGAGTTCAAGTACGTGGGCGCCGAGCAGAAGAGCGCGCTCGGCGATACGCCCGCGCAGCGGCTGTTCAATCCGAACGCCGCGGAATTCGAGCTGCGCTTCGGCTACGGCGACGAGCTGCAGCCGGTGATGCGCGGCTTCACGGCCAGCCTCGAGCCTTCGTTCCCGTCGGGCGGCGCCTCGACGCTCACGGTGCGTGCGCTCAACGTATTGCACCGGCTGCGCACCAAGCAGAACCGCGATCACTGGCCGAACGACCGCGTGCCGCGCGGCGAGGTGAAGATCAGCCGCATCGCCGAGGACATCGGCTCGCGCCAGATCGGCGGCCGCCGCTTCCCGGTATCGGTGGCGACCGACGCGCAGGCAAAGGCGAAGGAGCCGGTGCTCGAGTACGTGGCGCAGAACAACCAGCACGACCTCGACTTCCTGCTCGAGTGGGCGCGGCACATGAGCTACGTCGTCTACCTCGACCAGCGCACCTCGGGTGGCAAGACGCGCGAGGTGCTCTACTTCGGCCCTTCGCAGGCGCGCGGCGGCAGCGCGCCCGAGGAGGGCTACGAGCTCGAGTGGGGCAAGTCGCTCATCGACTTCACGCCCAAGCTCTCGACGGCGAACCAGCTCAGCGCAGTCGAGGTGCGCAGCCACGACCGCGAGACGAACAAGACCATCCGCGAGCGGGCAACGCTGAACGACGTGCCCGTCAACAAGGACCTGCACGACATCGTGCGCGGCAGCGGCCCGCAGGCGTCCGACGCGAGCCGCGAGCACGTGATCACCGGCGAGCCGCAGCACGACGCGGCGCAGGCGCGCCGGCGCGCGCGCGACTTCCTGTCCGACCGGCTGAAGAAGCTCGTCGAGGCGACCGGCACGACGATCGGGCTGCCCGACCTGCGCGCCGGCACGAAGGTGCGCATCGTCGGCCTCGGCGCGCGCTTCTCGGGGAGCTACCTGGTCACCAAGACCACGCACAGCTTCGACGGCAACGGGTATCGCACCAAGTTCACCGCGCGGCGCGAGGCGTCGCTGAAAGGACAGGGATGAGACAGCCGGGCGTCGTGACGGGCGTAGTGAACAAGGTTGACGCGAAGCAGGGCCGCGTCATGGTCGAGTACCGCAACATCGAGGACCGGATGCTCTCGCCGTGGGCGTACATCGCCGCGCCGCTCTCGGGCAAAGGGCGCGGTGCGCTGTTCATGCCCGAAGAAGGCGACGAGGTGCTGGTGTGCTACGGCGACGAGGAGTTCGCGCGTCCCTATGTGGTCGGCTTCCTCTGGAACGGCGATCAGATCTCGCCCGAGACCGAGGCCAAGAACCGCGTCATCGTTACTCCGGGCGGGCACCAGCTGCGCTTCGAGGACAAGGACAACGACAAGCGCGTGATCCTCAAGACCGACGGCAAGCACCAGCTGACGATGGACGACAAGAACAAGTCGGTGACCCTGGAGAGCGCCGGCCACCACAAGCTCGAGATCAAGGACAACGGCGGCACGGTCATCGTCACCACCCAGTCGGGCGGCAAGGTGACGCTCGAGGATTCGGGCAAGGCCACTGTGGAGGCCGGCCAGAACATCATTACCCTCGGTCCCGCCGGCATCACCATCCAGGCCAAGGCGGGAAAGATGAGCATCGAGTCGAGCGCACCCATGACGGTCCGCTCGAGCGCGGCGATGACCATCCAGGCCTCCGCCGCCGTGAATCTCACCGCCGGCGCCGCGCTCAACGTCAATGCCGCGCTCGCCAACTTCACCGGCGCGATCAAGTGCTCGGCGATCATCGCCCAGGCGGTGGTCGGTCTGATCTACTCGCCGAGCCGCGGCACGATCCTGCCATGACGCCGCTGACCGTCCCTCCGCCACGGCTCAGCTGGAAGGACGCCGGCGCGCCGCAGCTCGAGCAACAGGTCGACGTGAAGCTCGCCGCGCTGCGCTTCCCGGACGGCCTGGAAGCCACCGATGCCGAGATGCAGATCGTTGGCGCCTACGTCTATCGCACCGGCCCGGCCGGCGAGGAGCTGTGGAACGAGGCCGAGCAGCGCTGGGGCGCGGCGCCGGCCGACCTCACGGCGCTGCCGCCGCTGCCGTTCGTCTACAAGAAGGGCGACCCGCTGCCGTGGCAGGGGACGTTGATTGCCATCGGGCAGAAGGACAAGGACGGCAACGATCGCTTCGCGAAGGCCGTTGGCAACACGCCGCGCTATCGGTTGCGCGCCCATGGGCGCTTCACGCGCGACGGCGAGGATTACGCGGGGCTGAGCGCGCCCTCCGCCGACCTCGCCTTCGTCAGCGGCCTCGAGAACCAGCGCTTCAAGGTGAACATGGACCCGGACGATCCGCAGCAGGCGCAGGAGGTGACGCTGCTGCTCAGGAACTCGGCGCTCGCCTCCGCCGGCCAGGTGAAGATCACCACGAAGAACGGACAGGCGGTCGAGATCGCGAACTTCGACCCCGCCGGCAACCCGCTCGCCGCCGTGCAGCTCGCCGCCGATGGCTCGATCCATCTGAAGCCGGCGCCGGGACAGAAGATCGTGCTCGACGGCGACCTCGTGGCGCAGCACATCCGCTACCTGCCCGCGGCCGGCGGCCCGGCGCTCGACCTCTGACATGGACGCGCCGCTCAACCGCGAATTCCTCGGCATCGGCTGGCGCTTTCCGCTGCAGGTGACGCCCGACGGGCGCATCGCGCAATCGCGCTACGAGCAGAAGATCGAGGAATCGATCGTGCTCATCCTTTCGACCGCGCCCGGCGAGCGGCCGATGCTGCCCGATTTCGGCTGCGGCATCCACGACTTCACCTTCGCGCCGAACGACAGCCGCACCGTCGCGCTGATCGTGCATCTCGTGCGCCAGGCGCTGACGCGCTACGAGCGGCGCGTCGATCTGCTCGACGTGGGCACCGAGGCGAGTCCCGAGGCGCCGAACCTGCTCCTCATCCGCGTCAACTACCGCGTGCGCGCGACCAACGCCATCGGCAACCTGGTCTACCCCTTCTACATCAAGGAGAGCCGCTGATGCCGCTGCGCGACGCATTCCCGGTTCTCGACGACCGAACCTACGACGACCTGGTCGCCGAGATCCGCGCGCGCGTCTCGCGCTACACGCCGGAATGGAAGCCGGCCTGGAACGACCTGAACGACAGCGACCCCGGCATCACGCTGGCGCAGGTGTTCGCCTGGCTCGGCGAGATGCTGCTCTACCGGATGAACCAGGTGCCGCAGCTCAACTACCTCAAGTTCCTCGAGCTGATCGGCATCGAGCTCGACCCGGCGCGCGCGGCGCGCGCCGACATCAGCTTCGCGGTGGCGCCGGACTGGACCGAGGACACGGTCGACGTGCCCGAGCGCACGCAGGTGAGCGCGAGCGGCGCCGACGGCAAGCCGGTCGTGTTCGAGACGCTGCGCCCGCTGCGCGCGATCGCGTGCGAGCTCAGGAGCGTGCAGGGCTACGACGGCGCCCAGCACCGCGACGCTACGCCGCGCAACGCCGATCCGGGGCAGGGCTTCCAGCCCTTCGGCGAGCTGCCGCGCGAGGGGGGCGCATTGGTGCTCGGCTTCGCCCGGCAGGGCAAGCCGTTCCCCGCGGCGACTTTCGAGCTCGGCGTGTGGTGCCTGGACGGCGCATCGCCGCAGGACGGCACGAGCGCGCCACCGCGGGTACAGACCTGCGGCCCGATCGCCACGCGCGCCTATGCGCCGGCCAGCCTGCAGTGGGAAGGCTGGGACGGCGCGCGCTGGACGCCGATCGACCTGCTGAACGACGAGACGCTCGCTTTTACGCGGACCGGTTATGTGCGCCTGCGAATTCCGGCGAGCGCGAGCTTCGCGCCGGACTACGTCGGCACGTACGACCAGGGCGATAAGCTCTTCTGGCTGCGGGCACGCCTGGTGCGCGCGCAATACGAGCGGCCGCCGCTCGTGCTGGCCGTGCGCATCAACACGGTGCCGGCCGAGCAGGCGCAGACCGTGCTGAACGAGGTGCTCGGCGGCGCGAACGGTCAGCGCAACCAGAAATGGCAGCTCGCCAATGCGCCGGTCATCGCCGGCACCCTGAAGGTCGAGATCGACGAGGGGACCGACGAGCGCGCGTGGCAGGTGGTCGACGATCTCTTCGGCGCCGCGCCGAACACCCGGCAGCTCGCGCTCAACCGCGCGAGCGGCGAAGTGCTCGCCGGCGACGGCGAGAACGGCGCCATTCCGGCAGCCAACCCTTCGAACCCGGACGGCAACGTCGTGGCAGTGCAATACCGCTATGGCGGCGGCGCCGGCGGCAATGTGCCGGCGAAGGCGATCAAAAACCTGCTCACGGCGGTCGACGGCCTGGACGCAGGCAAGACCGAGAATCCGTTCCAGGCGAGCGGCGGGCTGGGCGAGGAGCTGCTCAGCGAAGCGGAGCGGCGCGCGCGCCTCTCGCTGCGCGCGCGCGAGCGCGCCGTGACGCCCGAGGATTTCGAGCTGCTTGCCGAGCAGGCCGGCAACGTGCGCCGCGCCAAGGCGCTGCCGCTCGCACATCCCCAGTTTCCTGATACCCAGGTGCCGGGCGCCATCACGGTCATCGTCGTGCCCGACGACACGCCGCCGCAACCGCCGGGCGCAGCGCCCGCCGAGCCTACGCTGGAGGACCTGATCGGCGCGCCACCCACGCCGAGCGACGGCTTGCTGCGTACGGTCTGCGAATACCTGGACGCGCGGCGCCTGCTGACTACCGAGGTGTACGTGGTCGCGCCGGTTTACGTGCCGCTCAAGCTGTACGTGCAGGTCGTGGTCAAGGACGACGCCGATCCGGGTGCGACGAAGCAGGCGGTGGAAATCGCGCTCGCCACGTACCTGCATCCGCTGAAAGGCGGCGACGACGGCGAGGGCTGGCCTTTCGGCGGCGCGCTGCGCTATTCGAAGATCGTGCAGCGCGCCTTCGTGGACGGCGTGGACAGCGTGCCGCAGCTCAAGCTCACGCTCGACGGCACGGAGCAGCCCGAGTGCCGCGACGTGCCGCTCAGGGCCCATGCGTTGCTCGACGTGGTGGAGCTCGAGGTGGAAACGCTCACGCTCGATGAATACGCGGAGACATCGCCTTGAGCGCCGTGCTGCCGCCGACGACGCTGCCGTGGCGCGTCCCGCTCGTGCCCGAGCCGCCGCACGACCCGACCTCGCTGCTGCTCTCCGGGTGCGTCGGCCCGCGGCCGGAAATCGGCTGGGCGCTCGGGAAGCTGGACGGCCTCGAGCTCGGCGCCGGCGCGCCGGCGCTGGTGCTCCAGCCCTCGCCGGGCGCCCTGCGGCGGATGAGCGAGCCATCGGGCAGCTTCGGCGGGCTGCGCATGCCGCTCAACAGCGCCCTGGGTCCGGCGGGCGACGTGTACCTCCTCGATCCCCTCACCGCGCAGCTCAAGCGCTTCGATCCCTGCGACTGCGCCTTCTCTCCGGTGCCCTGCTTCCTGCCGCACGGCGAGCTGCGCGGCATCGCGATCTGCGGCGGCGATCTCTACGTCGCCGACGGCAGCCGTGCGCAGGTGCTGCGCTATGCGATGAACGGCTTCCTTGCCCGCGCGGCCCTGCGGCTGCCGCGCGCCGAGGCGAAGCAGCTCGGCCGGCCCTGGTCTCCGTTCGCCATCGCCTTCGACGGGCGCGGCCGCCTGTACGTGTCCGATCCCCGCAACGTCCGCATCGATGTCTTCGACGCGCAGGGCCGCTGGCGCGGCGCGCACGCAACCAGTGCGCCGCCCTGGCTGCTCGCGCTCGATTGCCGCGATCGCCTGTACGCGGTGCTTGCGCAGGTCGGCGAGCTGGCGCTCGCCACGCCAAACGACGGCTATGGCGCGCGCTGGAGCTGGTCGGCCGACGTCGCGGGTCTCGCCATCGTCGTTCTGGAAGACGCATTCCGTACGCTCGACGAACGCACCGTACGGCCGGCGGACTTCGCCCGGCCCCCCATGCCGATCGACGCGCGCGGCGAGCTGCACCTGCCTTGCACCCAGGCCGGCGCGGGCGGCGAAGCGCTGTTCGACGCGCGCGGCTTGCGGCTTCGCCCGGAAAGCCGCGCGCTCGAGGAGATCTACCTGCGAAAGGGCGAATACCGCAGCCGCGCGCTCGACTCCGGCATCGAAGGCTGCCAATGGCATCGCGTCGAGCTGCGCGGCGCGCTGGCCGACGGCTGCGCCGTGCGCGTGCGCACGTTGTCCGCGCATGTCGAGCTCGGTGAACAAGACCTCGCGCTGCTGCCCGAAGAGGCGTGGAGCGAAGGCGGCTGGGCCGCCGCCATGGATGCCGACGGTCGCTGGGACTGCCTGGTGAAGAGCCCACCCGGTCGCTTTCTCTGGCTGCGGCTCGGGCTGTCCGGGGACGGCCATGCCACGCCGGCGCTCGACGCGGTAATGCTCGAGTTTCCGCGCCTCGGTCTGCGCCGCTACCTGCCCGCGGTGTTCGGCGCCGACCCCGCGGGCGCAGATTTCACCGATCGGTTCAGCGCGCTCTTCGACACCACGCTGCGCTCGATCGAGCGCCGCCTCGACCGGCTCGCCGCGCTGTTCGATCCGCGCTCGGCGCCCGCCGAGCGCAAACCGGGCCGGCCGGATTTCCTGAGCTGGCTCGCTTCGTGGATCGGGCTGGCGCTCGCTCGCGACTGGCCCGAGGCGCGCCAACGCCGCTACGTCCGGGAAGCTGCGCGTCTGTACTGCCTGCGCGGTACACCGCTGGGCCTGTGGCGCCAGCTGCTGCTGTTCCTCGGCCTCGACCAGCCGCGCTGCCCCGCCGAGCGGCCGGTGCGCCGTTGCATTCCGGTTCCCCTGAATTGTGCTTCGCGGCCTGCGAAGACCGCGGTGGCGCCGCCGCCGCTGATTCTCGAGCACTTCAAGCTGCGCCGCTGGCTGCACGCCGGGCGCGGCCGGCTCGGCGAGGACTCGATGCTCTGGGGACAGAAGATCGTCAACCGCACGCAGCTCTCGGCGGGCGCGCAGGTCGGCGCCACCACGCTCACCAGCCGGCCGGACCCGTTACGCGACCCTTTCCACGTCTACGCGCACCGCTTCAGCGTATTCGTCCCGGCCCGCGTCGAGAAGAGCGACGGCGAGCGCCGGGCGCTCGAGCAGCTGCTCGCGCGCGAGGTGCCGGCGCACACGCTCTACGACGTGCGATACGTAGAGCCGCGCTTCCGCGTCGGCGTGCAGGCGATGCTCGGCCTCGACAGCGTGATAGCGCGCACGCCGAAGGACGTCTTCCTCGGCCAGAGCACGCTCGGCCGGGGATCGCTGCTCAGCCCGCCGCCGGCGCGGCGCGGCGGCCCCAGGCTGCGCGTGGGCGAGGCGCGCGTCGGCAGCACCACGGTGCTCACATGAACGCGAAAGCGAACGACCTGCGAGGGAGGGAAGCGCAATGGGCTGCATGATCTGCCACCACGAGCACTCGGCGCTCGAGACCTGCGCGCAATGCGAGTTCGACGCTTTCGTGCGCAACCACTTCTTCACCGGGAAGATGATGGGCGCCGCCGAGTTCGCCACCGAGACGCTCTATCACTCGGACAAGATGCGCCATCACAACGTGCGCCTGCACGGCTCCGGCGTGGTGTGCGGGCTCAAGGTGCACCAGCATCCTTCCGAGGAATGCCGCAAGCGCTATGTCGTCGTCTCGCCCGGCTCGGCGCTCGACTGCTGCGGTCGCGAGATCCTGGTGGCGCAGGAAGAAATCGTCGACGTCGCGAAGAACCCTGCGCTCCTGAAGGCGCTCGACGCGGACCGGGCGCACAGCGTAACGCGGCTGCACACGCTGCAGCTCTGCGTCGCCTATCACGAATGTCCGACCGAGGATGTGCCGGTGCTCTACGACGAGTGCGGCTGCGACGACACGAAGTGCGCGCCGAACCGCATCCTCGAGTCGTTCCGCTTCGACGTTCTGGTCGACCCGCCACTGCCCGCCGCGGACCTGGTCGGCCGGGCGCCGCTCGGGGTATTCGTCGCCACCGACGAGCACGCGCTCACCGGCTTCAGCCGCACGAGCAGCTCGGGCAAGGTGCTCGCCGCCGATCCCGGCGCGCCGCTCGACCCTTCAGGCCTCGACGCCGCGAAACCGACGCGCCTCTTCCTCATCGACACGCGCTTCCGCTCGATGAAGACGCTCGCGTTCAGCGCCGCGCTACGCGCCGCGGCGCTCTCCGCCGACGGCAACTTCGTGTTTGCCGTCACCGGCTCGCAGGCGCAGATCTTCAAGGTGGACGACGGCTCGGAGGTCGTTCCCGCCGACGCCACCAAGTTCCAGCTGCCCGCCAGCGCGACCGGGACGCTCTACGCGGCGGCCGGCAGCGGCGACGACGGCTTCGTCGTCTACTCGGCCGGCGACGGCAAAGCCTATCGCTGGAAAGCCGACGCGACGAACGGCCTCGTCGAAGCCAACCCGGGTGTAGCGGCGCTCGACGCCGATCTCTCCGGCGTCGTCGCGAGCGCCAACGCCGACACGCTGTACGCCATCACGAGCGCCGGCAAGGTCAAGCAGTACACGCTCGCCGGCGGAACGAAGGAATTCACCGTCCCTACCGCGCCCGGGGCGCTCGCCACGTTCGCGCTCGGGACCACGGCGAAGCCGCTGCTCGCGGTCGCGAGCAGCACCGACAAGAAGGTGTACCTCTTCGACCTCGGCACCGCAGCGACCGCGCCCGCCACGACGATCGACGTCGATCGGCCGCCTTTGCAGCTGGGCGCCACCGGCAGCGGGGACGACGTATGGCTGCACGTGCTCGAGGAAGAGAGCGCCCATCTCTATACACAGGCCGTATCGCTCAAGCCCCTCGCGACGGGCCTGACCAACCCGGCGCTGCTCGGCGCGCCGCGCCTTGCCGAGGACGGCGTGCGCTCGATCGTGCTCGTCTTCGAGGACGGCCAGGATGCGGTGGTGCATCCCGCCGCGCTCGCCGAGAGCGACTGCGCCGATCTCCTGTGGAAGCAGCTGGAGGGCTGCCCTGCGTGCGAGCTGCCCGACTGCGTGGTGCTCGCGACGATCGCGAACTACCAGTCGGGCATGGCGCTCGACAACGCCGCCATCGACAACCGCCTCGGCCGCCGCGTCGTTGCGAGCACCGCGACGCTGCAGGCCTGGCTGCAGTGCCTGCAGCTGAAAGGCGGCATTCCCGGTCCGAAGGGCGATCCCGGCACGCCGGGCGCGAACGGCACCAATGGGACGAATGGCACGAACGGCAGCGACGGGAAAGACGGCAAGGACGGGAAGGATGGCAAGGACGGGAAGGACGGCAAGGACGCCGTCCTCACGACCTCGGTCACGGTCGGCGATTGCTCGACGCAGCCCAAGCTGGAGCTCGACGCGAACGGCGAGCTGAAGCTCACCCTGCCGAAGTGCTGCGACGGCGACCTGACGCACGTCTGCGACATCAACTGGAAACACGCCGATCAGCTCGACGGCAATGTCGTAAGGCAGCTCATCGTCGCGTTCGACAATCCGCTCCATCCACAGTATGTGACGCAGGCGATGCTCAGGCAGAGCTTCATCGTCGAGACGCAGCACACGCAGCTCATCGACGACCCGGCGAATCTCAGCGTGAACTGCTGGTGCCAGCTGATCGGCGAATACAGCGCGTTCGACCTCAACACGCCGTGCAAGATCGCCGACGGCGTCAAGACCGGCAGCACGATCGTCCGGGCGATCGCTTTCACGCCTTCGCCCGGATTCCAGAAGGGCAGGCTCTATCGGGTGCGCCTGCTCGGCGACTTGATCGTCGATGCGAACAGCAAGCGCGCCGTCGATGCCAATCACCTCCCGCCGTATGTGCCGGCGCGCAAGAGCGGCGACTGCATCGAAGGCGGCACCTTCCTGAGCTGGTTCCAGGGGATATGAAGCGCACAGCAACCCCACCTTCCGTCATGGAGAACTGAAAATGCCCACGGACCTCTACGCCGCGCCTCCGGTCGTGTCCCCCGGGCGCAATCCGCAGCCGGTGCCGCCCAAGCGCCCCGACCCGTGCGCCGACGACACACCGGTGTGCCCGGCGTGCGGCGGATTGCAGTGCCTGTGCCGGCCGCGCTTCTTTCCCGGGCAGCTGCTCACCGACGAGGACCTGAATCGGCTCGAGCGCTACGTGGTCGACAAGAACAAGCTGCATGCGCGCTACCTGCACGGCTGGGGCGTGGCATGCGGCCTCGAGGTGGTGTGCGATCCGTGCACCACGAGCAACGTGGTGGTGCGCACGGGCTACGCGCTCTCGCCCTGCGGCGACGACATCATCGTCTGCAAGGACCAGTCGGTGAACGTGTGCGAGCTGATCGACCAGTGCCGGCCGCAGACCGGCGTGGTGTGCGACCCGCCCTATAACCAGCCGCCGCGCGAGTGCCGCGACGGCACCGAGCCCTGGGTGCTCGCGATCTGCTACGACGAGCGGCCCACGCGCGGCATCACGGCGCTCACCGGCAGCACCGACACGGCGTGCTGCTCGAGCTGCACCTGCGGCGGCTCGGGATCGTGCGGCTGCGGCGGCTCCGCGAAGAAGGCTTCTGCCAAGGTATCGGGCAAAAAGGCGGCGTACCAGCCCCAGTGCGAGCCGACGCAGATCTGCGAAGGCTACCGTTTCGTCGCGTACAAGCGCCCGCCGCAAACGCCCGCCCAGCTGCCTCCGGGCCGTGCGGCCGCGGGCAACGTGGACCTGATCTTCGCCTGGATGTATGCCAACCGGGCGAAGTTCGGCCCGCTGCTCGAGCGGGTGCTCTGCTGCGTCACCGCGGCGCTCGAGCTGCAGGCCTCGTTCAGCGACCGCGGCAAGTACACGAGCGGCCAGGATGCCGCGAACGCCTACGTCGACTACCTCGATGCCCTGCGCGATTTCGCGGCGAGCTTCGCCCTGCACAACTGCACGTTCCTGGACAAGCTCACGACGGAAACGGCCGACCTCACGCCGCAGGTCGAGAACCTGCGCAAGGCGGCCGCGCTCGACGAGACGCAGAAGGCGCTGCTCACGAGTGCCCTGCAGCGCCTCGACTACAACCTGTTCGACCTGATCGCCGAGTGCTTCTGCTCGGCGCTGCTGCCCGCCTGCCCGCCGCCCGCTCCGGACAACTGCGTGCCGCTCGCCCTCCTCACGGTACGTACCCGCGACTGCCACGTGGTGCAGATCTGCAACTGGGAAGCCCGCAAGCTGCTCATCACCTGGCAGACCGTCGGCTACTGGCTCTCCTGGCTGCCGTGGCAGCGGCTGCGCCTGTGGATCTCGCGGCTCTGCTGCGCCGACACGCCGCGCCGCACGATCATCTGGCCGCTCATGCTGATCATCGGCATGGTGCTCAACCAGGCGCGCGCGATGCAGGTGCGCATGGCGGCGACGGCAAACGAAGCGCCGTTGAAAGAAGCCGTGGCCGCCGACAACCTCATGGCGCATCTCGCGCAGGGCTTCGACAGCCTGCGCAGCGGCGAGGACCCGGCAGCGCCGGAATGGGCTTCACTGCTCGCGCGCTTCGCCGACGGCAGCGCGCTCTCGTCGCTCGCCGGGCCCACGGCGGTAACCCAGGCGCAGCTCGAGGCGTTGAAGGGCCAGCTCGGCCTCGACGAGCTGCGCCAGCAGGTCGAGGCGCTGCAGGGCACGCTGAAGGAATACAAGACGAACGTCGATGGCCTGCGCAACTTCATCGTGAGAGGGCCGGGAGGCTGATATGGGCGCGCAAGACCAGCGGCCGCGGTTCTACGAAGGCCAGTACCTCGGCGCACAGGACCTGGCGGCGATCGTCGACTACCTGCGCGGCGCCGATGCGCGGCATGCGCTAGGCGCGCACACCTGGGGCATCGCGATCGGGCTCTACCTCATCGAGCGCCCGGCACCGGGCGGCGCAGACCGGCGGGAGGTGATCCTCACGCCGGGTGTCGCCTGGGACGGCTTTGGTCGAGCGATCGTGTGCACCCGCCCGACGCGCCTTGCCGAGGACCTGTTCGCCGCCATTCCCTACGACGCGCTGCTCGACGGTGCGAGCGCCAAGGGGCGCGGCGTACGCGTGTGGCTCAATTACAAGGAGACCGCGGCTCAGCTGCCTGCGCCCGGCTTCGAGAGCTGCAGCGACCAGGACCAGAACGCGCGCGTTGCCGAGAGCTTCGACTTCGTCGTCGGCTCCTATTCCCCGGGACCGAACCGCCAGGGCAACGTCGCCATCGGCACCGAGACCCTGCAAGCCGAGGAGGCGCTGACGCGCTTCGACGGCGCGGCGCTGCCGCTATACGACGCGTCGGTGCCGCACCAGAGCTTTCCCACCGCCAAGGTGCCGCGCTGGCTTGTGCCGGTGGGCTACGTACGCTGGATCGCGCGCGACGGCGACCTCGGCTACTTCGTCTCGCGCGACGGCGCGCCCGAGTACCGGCTCAAGGACTGCACGCGGGCTTTCCGCCGCTACATCGGCGCGGTGGTCGAGAACGTGGTCGCCGCCGACGGGGCAATCGTGCTGCAGCGGCGCGACAAGGATCCGCGCGGGCGCCACAAGCTCGCCTGGCTGCTGAACTGCGGACGCAGCGCCGACGAGCTGCTCGCCGACCTCGCCTGGGTCGAGGGCAACCTGCGCGTGGTCGGCGACGCGAAGCTCGCGCGCGGCAAGCTGCTGATGCGCGATGCCGACGGCGACGACGAAGGCGTGCCGATCTATCTCGACCGCGTCGGCGACGATCCGCAAATCGACTCGAAGAAGTGCTGCGAGGACCTCGACTCGTCGGCCGGTGGACCTTCCGCCGACGACAAGGCGAAGCAGCCGCGCGAGTTCCGCGCCGCGATCGGCAAGAAGGGCCAGAACGAGCACCGCTGGATCGTCGGCCCGGAGGTCGCGGGAGCGACGCCACAGGATCCGCCGACGCTCGCGCCGCGCTTCGTGGTGCTGAGCGGCACCGGCCACACCGACAACAAGGACAGCGAGGGCCGCGCCGGCGTCAACACGCGCGACCCGAACGCGGCGCTCGAGGTGAAGGGCGACTGGAACAAGGAGGATGGCGCGGTCCGCGTCGCCGGCACCCAGCCGACGATCCGCTACGAGGGCGGCGCGGACGTCGACAACCTGAAGTGGCTCACGCAGATCACGACGCAGCCGAAGGGCGCCTTCTGCATCGCCTACCGCAAGGCACCGGCGAACCCCGGCGACGATCCGACCTGGCCGGCGGTGGTGAACGTGCTGTCCAGCCCGGAGCGCGTGGGTATCCGCTCGGGCGATCCGAAGGCGCCGCTTGCCGTGAAGGCCGACGGCGACGCGCAGGACCTGGTCGCTTTCGAGGACAACGCCGGCGGCACGCAATGGAAGATCCGCCTCAAGCCGGACGCCAACCACACCGGCCTCACCTTTAGCGATCCCGCAAGCGGCGCCAACGCCGTCTTTCTCAAGCCGGGCGGCGACGTCGGCATCGGCACGCTCGATCCCCAGGGACGGCTTAGCGTCTACGGCAAGGTGCAGCCGGCGCAGGGCATGCTTTCCCTCTTCACCGCCTCGGCCGACATCCAGTACGACGGCGGCAACGACCAGGTTTTCATCTTCCAGCAGAGCCCGGCGGGCATTACGTCGTTCCTTGGCGCAAAGGTAGGAATCGGCGGCACCACGCCGTACGCCGCGCTTTCCGTGCGCGGCGCGGGAACGACCGAGGAGCTGGTGAGCTTCGAGAATGCGGCCGGCACGACCCGGTGGCACATCAACCAGAACCTTGCGGCGGCGCCGGTCAAGGGCTTCAACATCGCCGAGACGGGCGTGGCCGACGGGCGGCTGTTCATCAGGCTGGGCGGCGACGTAGGCATCGGCACCTACGATCCGAAGGACCGGCTGCACGTCGCGGGAAACTTCCTGCGCGTCAACGGCGCGGGCGGCGAGCAGGCCTATATCGGCGGCGACGGCTCCTCGAACGTCTACGGCCAGGACGTGCAGATCGGCAGCGCGAAGTCCGGCGTGGGCAACGTGCACTTCTGGAACCGCGCCGACAGCGACTGGATGTGGCTGAGCTGCAAGCAGATAAGCCATATCTCGGATGCCCGGCACAAGACGCACGTCGAGACGCTTTCGGGCGCGCTCGCCCACGTGACGCGGCTGCGTGGAGTGCGGTTCAAGTGGAAACCAGCGCGAGGATCGGACGCGCCGTCCCGGCCAGGGCTGGGCGTCATCGCACAGGAAGTCGCCGAGGTATTGCCCGAGCTCGTGCACGAGATGCGCGGCGACCTGACCGTGTCGTACGCCGAAATGGTGCCGCTGCTGATCGAAGCGGTGAAAGAGCTGAAAGGCCAGGTCGACGAGCTGCGCGAGGAAGTGAAGCACCTTTCCGACGCCGCGCCAAAGAAGAAGGCGCCGCGCGGATAACGCATGCTGCAGATCGACCGCCTGTCGCTCCAGGTGCGCAGCGCGGCCGCGCCGGAGCGTGCGGAGCGCCTCGCGCGTCGTCTGCGCGATGCAGCGGTATCCGGCATCGAGCGCAACCGCATTGCCGGCGCCCCGCCCGGCTCGCCCGCCTATCTGTTCGTCGATCGCCTTGCCTTCGCCTGCATGGTGAGCAGCGACTGGGACGACGCGACGATCGGCGCGGCGGTGGCACGCGCGCTCGCTGGTGCACTCGCGCGGAGCCTCGAGCTCGAGGAGACCGTGGCGTTCCGGGACCGCACCGAGCTCCTCGCCGCGTTCTATTCCGCGCTGGCGGAGGGACGCGCCTGGGAGCGCTGGTGGTTCGAGGAGTTCGATGGGCTGAAGGCGCTTGCGGCTTCCGCCGCGCTGCGCACCTCGCTGATCAACGAGCGCGACGACGGCGTCGCTGCGCTCGCGCGGCTCACGGAACACTGCTTTTGTAGCGTAATGGCCGTACTCAGTGCGGGCGACGCCAGGCGTCTGCTCGAGTGGTTCACGGCGCGGCATGCGAGCGCGCGCGTCCCTGTGCTCTCTCTCTGGAAGGCGTCCGCTGCACTCGTCGCGAATTCAAGCAACGCAGTGGCAACCCTGCGCGCAGTTCTCGCGCTCGAGCGCACCACGCCGGGCGCCGCTGGCCGCGAGACGCTGCGCGCGTTGCAGGCTATGGCGGCGTTGCGGACAGCGGCGCTGCGCGGCGAGCTGGATCTGCCGCGGCACGCCGGCTCGGCCATCGCAATCGATCTGCGGGACGCGGCCGCGAAGCTTGCCATTGGGAGCGAGTGGCTGGAAGCCCTTGGTGAAGACGACGCCGGGGCGATCTCGGACGAGCTCATTTGCCTCGCGGCCGGCGCGCCCCCTTCGGAGACGGCATCGGAACAGGCCAATCCGGTAAGGATGCGCGAGCGCCTCTTCACGCCGCACGGCGGCGCGTTCGTGCTGCTGAAGGCGCTCGACTGGCTCGGCTGGCCGAGGTCATGGGCTTCTTCCGGCCCTGGCCGGGACGAATTGGTCCGCGCGCTCTCTTGGGCGCTCGCGGTGCGCGCGCTCGTACCGCACGGCGCGCGCCAAGCGCTGAGTGATCCCGTGTTGCATGCGGCGTTCGGCCTCGAGCAGCCGCTCGCGGTCCTGAAACGCAATCGCAGGGAAGCAACCCAGGCGTTGAACCAGCGTTCTATCGTGAAAGCGGCCGACGAGCTGCTCGCCCAGTTCGCGAGCCGGGTTCCAGGCCTCGCGGGAGCGTCGGCCGGATACCTGCGGCGCAATGCGCTCGCGCTGCCCGCGAGCGTCGAGCTGCACGGCGAGCGCTGCGTGGTGCGGCTCGGCCGTGCGCCGCTGGATGTGCTCCTTGTCCTCGCCGGCGCGAAAACCGGGCGCATCGCGCTGCCCGGCGGCCCGACCCTCGAGCTGCGCGCGGAGGGTGGAGCGTGAACGCACCGCTGAACGTGCAAGCAGCGCATGACGGTCCGCGCGCCGCGCGCGCCGCGCTCGACGCCGAGCTCGCGCGGCTCGACCTGCTCCTGCAGCGCGAGATCCTGCGCCTGCGCGCGCGCTACGAGCTGACGCTCGACGAGTTCCGGGGCCTTTACATCAGCGACCGCGCCGTAGACGAGCTGATCCGCGCCGCGCGCCGCGGCGACGCCGATCCGAGCGCCGAGGCGCTGACCGAGCGCGCGCGGGCCATCCTCGGCGAGCGCGAGCTCGCGCCCTTCGACGCCGCCACCCCGTGGGCCGCCCTGGCGCGCGCACTCTGCCTGTCGAACGCCGAGCGGGATCTGGTGCTGCTGGCGCTCGCGCCCGAGCTCGAGCCGAAATACGAGACGCTGTTCGCCTATCTCAACAACGACGTCACCCGCAAGCTCGGCACCGCGGAGCTTGCCGGGCGGCTGTTCGCCGACTCGGTGGAGGAGCGCGTCGCGCTGCGCGGCTGCCTCGCGCCGGACGCGCCGCTGATGGCGCTCGGCATCCTCGAGTTCGCGCCGGCGACACGCGATGCGCCGCGCGCGCAGCGCGGGCTGCGCCTCGCAGCGCCGCTCGTCGACTGGCTGCAGGGATTGCCGTACGTCTCGGAGCGGCTGGTGGGCATCGCGCGCCTCTCGCGCCAACAGAGCACGGTTTCGCTGCCGTCGCCCCACGCGGCGTACTACGCGGCCGGGGACGTCTTTCCGGTACTGGTTGTAACGGCTTCCAGCGCCGAGGAAGCGCAGGACGACGCCGATCGCGGCCTCACCGTTGCCGGCGAATCGGTGCTGATGCTCGACCTGCGCGCGCTCCGCAGCGCGCAAGCCCCTATGGAGATCGGCTGCGCAGTGGAGCAGATGTGCGCGCTCTTCGGCCTGACGCTGCTTGCCGCGCCGCTCGATGCCGTGTTCGACGCCGAGGGACGCCCGCTAGAGGCGCCCGCGGCCGCGATGGAGCGCCTGTGTGTGCGGGCACGGCGCGTGGTGCTGGCCGGCGGCGCATCGCTGAGATGGCGGGAAGTGGTGGGCCGCCAGTCACGCGCGGCGCGCGCCGTGGAGCTGCGTCTGCCGCCGAGCGACGCGCTGCAGCGCGCCGCAGCCTGGCGCGAGACGCTCGGGCCGCACGCGGCCGATTTCGACGTCGAGGCGCTCGCCGACCGCTTCGCCCTCAGCGTGACGCGCATCGGCATCGCCGCGCAGCGCGCTTTCGATCGCGCCGGCTTCGATGGTCGCGCCGCGCCGACGCAGCAGGAGCTCTTCGAAGCGGCACGCGCCGCCTCGGCCGAGGGGGCCGAAGGTGTCGTGCGGCAGCTGCCGACACCCTTCTCCTGGGACGACCTGGTGGTGCCGCCGAACGTGCGCCAGCGGCTCGACGATGTGGTGCGCGCGATCGAGCTGCGGCCGAAAGTCCTCGACCAGTGGGGCTTCGCGCGCCGCACGGCGGGCGCGCGCGGCGTGAAGGTCATGTTCGCCGGCGCGAGCGGTACCGGCAAGACCATGGCCGCGGCGATCGTTGCCCGCGCCCTCGGCCTGGAAGTGCACCGCGTGCAGCTCGCTTCCGTGGTCTCGAAGTACATCGGCGAGACCGAGAAGAACCTCGACCGCGCCTTCGACGCGGCAAACCGCTCCAACGCGGTGCTGTTCATCGACGAGGCCGACGCGCTGTTCGGCAAGCGCTCCGAGGTGAAGGACGCGCACGACCGCTACGCCAACGTCGAGACCGCGTACCTGCTGCAGAAGATGGAGGACCACGACGGCATCGTCATCCTCGCCACCAACCTCGCCGACAACATCGACGAGGCCTTCTCGCGGCGCATGCATTTCGTGGTCGAGTTCCCGCTGCCCGATGCGGCGAGCCGCGAGCGCCTGTGGCGCGGCATGTTCCCCGCCGAAGCGCCGCGCGCCGCGAACGTCGATTTCCCTTTCCTCGCGCGCCAGTTCACGCTGGCCGGCGGCGACATCCGCAACATCGTGCTGGACGCGGCTTACGCCGCGGCGCAGCGCAGCGCACCGATCGCAATGGGCGACCTGCTGCGCGCCGTGGCGCGCCAGCACGAGAAGCGCGGCAAGGTTCCGGGCGCGAGCGAGTTCCGCGAGTACTTCGATCTGCTCGGTAAGGCCGCCGATGTCGAACGGCAAGACTAAGGTACGGGCGTCGCAGAACCAGCCGGCGACGGCGGCGCCGATTCCCCTCCAGCCGCTTGCGCCTGCGACGACGCCGCCTTCCGCAGGCAACCTGCAAACGTCGCGCGCGCTTGCGCCGCTTGAGCCCGACCCGCTGGCGCCCGATATCAAAGCGCGCAGCGCCGCCGAGGAGCGCGACCTGCCGAAACTGGGATTCGCCATGGGCAAGGGATCGTCGATCGAGGTCGGCGTCGATCCAACCGTGCTGATGCTCGGCCCGCGCACCCTTTTCCATGTCGCCGTTACCGCCAGCGGCAACAAAGGCATGGTCGATACGACGACCGACATCACGCTTCGCATGGACCCGGAACAGCGCTTCGATTACGTGCCGGTCGGATCGGCTCAAGGGCGGGCAACCGGAAGCGTGACGACCATCGAAGGTCAGATGCCCGCCACGATCGGACCTTCGAAGGCCGTGCCGACCTACCCGGTCGCGCTCGAGTACCGGCGCTCGCTTCACCTTACCGACCGCGACGGCCGGGACTGCATGGTGTCGGTGCAGTCGACGATGTATTTCACATACGACACGTGGAAGACCATGACCGCTGGGCGCACGCCCTCGCTCGACACGCTGCAGTCCCTCGCGGGCGATTTCGCCCTTACCGGCGTGCAGATCAGAGGCTATAGCAAGGTGCTGGAGTACCACGCGGGCGCGCTGAGCAAAGAGCTGACGATCGCGCGCGCCATTGCCGACGCCGAGGCGATCCTCGAAAACGACGACAGCCTGAAGGACGCGGCGGGGCTGCCGAAGACATTCATTGCCCTCGGCGAGACGGCCGGCGGGCAGTTCGAAAGCCTGGAAGCGGTTCTGAAGCGTCTGGACGACAAGGAGCTCGAGCGCCGTGCGAACGAGGAGGCGGTGACTCTGTCGGGGGGCGCCGTCGATCCCGAGGACAACCCGCCACCGTGGGCCGAGGGAATGGCGAACGCGCTGGGGAAGGCCCTTCTTGTAATCGGTGCCGTGATTGTCGCCGCTTTCGTGATCAGCTTGTTGCCCGAGATCACTTTCGGCATGGCGCTGGCGTGGATCGGCGCCTCGATCCTTGCCGGCTCATTCCTGAGTTCGCTCATCAACCGCATTCGCGAGGCGGTAGATGAAGGGATCAGCAACCCCGCATCGGTGCTGAGCAGTGCCGTGCTCGATACGATCGGCATCGGCGGACTCTACGAGTCGATCACCGACCGATCGCTGCTTTCGGGACGGGATCTGCACCGCAGCGAAGAGGAGCGCTGGGAAGAAGGAACGAGCGGAGCGCTTACGTTCGTCATGACACTGTTCGGCACGCGTTCTACCGCGAAGCGGATGTGGCGCGCGCCGGAGCCGCCGAGACCCGCGGCACCGAGCCCGGAACCCGCTCCCGCGCCGGAGCCGACACCGGCACCCGCAACGCCCAGCACGCCGCCCGGCCAATACACGCCGCGCGCAGGGCCGCAGTTCGTCGACGCTGCGCAGCTGGAGCGCTTGCCCGCAGACGTCGTCGAGTCGCGCGGTGCGCATCCTCCTCGGCAAGGTGCGACGCACACGGACCCGTTCAGCGGCGGGACCTACCGCGACAGCGATGTCATGTCCCGGGCAAAGACAGCGCGCTCGCTTCGCACCGGAATCGACGCAGCGAGGGCCGAGCGCCTCGCCTATGAAGATGGCAAGGCGCGCCACTATATCGGCCTGAGAGAGCCGGGACATGCGAACGCGCCGGGACCGGATTGCCTCTGGGCGCGCCGCAATCCGACCACGGGTCTCATGGAGATCGTGTTCGGCGACGCGACCGTCGACCCGGGCAAGACTCCGTATCGGACGCCGCCGGCCACATGGGTAGCTGAGGCAGGTCAGGCAATCCAGCAGGGTGTGCTCGACCTCGGCGACGCGGCGCTCGAGGCGGAAATCCGGACCGCCTTCGCCGCGGGGCGGTTCGTCGTCGAGACCACGCTCGTAGAGCTGCTGCCCGACGGCGTGCGCTTCACGCCGCTCTAGGATGAGCGCGCCTGGCAAAGGCACGAGCAACGCGGCGAAGGCGACACCGGCAGCGGCCACGCCGTCGCGCGCACCGGCGGCCTCGGCGTCGAAGGCGCCGACGATTCAAGCCGCGGGCAACCAGCAGACGCTGAACGTGCTCGGGCTTCGCTCGCCGCTCGGCATCCCGGTGGGCTCGCCCGGCGATGCGCACGAGCGCGAAGCCGACGAGGTGGCGGCGAAAGTCACCAGCCGCTCACCGCTGCCGGCGATCGGCGCCGCGCCGTTCTCGGTGCAGCGCAAGTGCACGAGTTGCGGCAGTCCGATGCCGGCAGCGCCGCACTTGCCCCGCTCCGGCCAGCCGCTTCCGGCCGACACGCGCGCCTACTTCGAGCCCCGCTTCGGCCGCGACTTCTCGAACGTGCGCGTGCACAGCTATCCCGTGGCGTCGGAAGGCAGCCGTCAGATCGGCGCGCGGGCCTTTACGCTCGGTACGGACATCGCCTTCGCTTCCGGCGAGTTCTCTCCCGAGAGCGCTTCGGGACAGCGATTGCTCGCGCACGAGCTCACGCACGTGGTGCAGCAGGAAGGCGGGCGAGCGCGCGTGCAGGCGGACGGCAAGCTCACCGAAGAAGACTTCGTGGTGATCCGCAAGTGGATCGAGGCAGGCGGCAGCTCGCTCGGCCTGCCCGATCCGAAGCTGCCATTGCCGACGCGGCAGCAGTTCCACCAATGGCGCTTCCAGTTCGGCCAGGCCACCGGCGTCGATCCGCTCACGCCGTTTGGCATGCCGCCCGCACGGCAGGACTATTCCGACGTCTGCCCGAACTGCCACCAGCGGCCCTGGGAAATCCGCGCCGAGCGGGAGCGTCGGCGGGCGGAGGCGCAAGCCAAGGAGAAACAGCGCCAGCGCGAGGCGGCATGGCCGGGAATGCACCAGGCGCAGCACGAGGGCGAGCTCGCCGAACAGGCGGCGACGCTCGCCGAGGACGTCGAGACCAGCAAGCTCACCGTAGCGCAGCTGCGCCTGCAGCTCTTCGATCGCGCGCTGGCGAGGGGCACGGGCGCCGGCACGGCACCGGCGAACACGCAAATCACCGCCGCGATGCGCGATCGCTGGGCCGAAGCGGAGCAGGCCACCATCGTGCTGGAATCGCTGTTCGTCGCGACCGCCGACGAGCTGACGAGCGAGGTTGCCGATCACGTGCGCGGCCCCTATCGCGGCTTCTACGCCACGCTCGACCCGCTGCTTGCGGCGCGCGATCTCCAGGAGCAGCGGACGAGGCAATTCGAGCAGCGAATCGCGCGCGAGCGGCAGACGTGTCCGACCGGGGCGTGCCACCAGCCGGTGCAATCGCGGCCGCAGTTTTCGGGATTCCGCGATCTCTCGCCGCAGCTCGCACCGCAGTTCGGGGCGTTCTCCGGCTTCACCCAACCCAGGCCGCTCGCCGGGCAGGAGATCGACCTTTTCGCGGCGTTCGGTGAGCGAGGACCGCGCAGCACCCGGCTCGCCGAAGCAAAGGTGCGCAACGAGAAGGCGGTGACACGCGAGGCCTGGAAACAGGTGATCCAGGACTACCGCTGGGCGGTCGCGCTCATCGACGAGCAGCTGCGCGCCGAGCTCTCGTCCGACGAGCAAGCGCGCGACATGCTCGAGCAGTTCCAGTACGCGCAGGACCTGCTCGGGCGCCAGCAGAACTTCCTGCGCGACCACCCCGACGCGCTGAAGGTGCGGGCCATCTTCTACCCGAAGAACGAGTTCATAGAGAAGACCGACGACAAAGGTGTGAAGAGCGAGGTGGCGAAGGGCATCCCGTGGCAGTTCTACCTCACGCGCACCCCCTGGGACGACCCGCGCACGGTGCCCGGGGACTACGAGTGGCAACTGCACGACATCACGGCGCCCGTCCGCCCGGACCGCACCGTCAAGCGTCGCTACCGGATGGGCGGCGACATCGAAGCGCTTGCGCACGAGCGCCTCGACCGCAAGCCGATCTGGGAGATGGACCCGCCGCGCGAGCTCTACGAGGAGCTCAACCACAAGGATTTCTTCCCGGAGGGCGAGCTGTACTGGATCTCGCCCATCACGGGAAAGAAGGACCACATCACCACCACTGCCTCCTGGACCTTCGGCGACTGGCTGAAGGCGATCGGCATGACCATCGCCATCCTCGGCAGCCTGATCTTTCCCCCGCTCAGCGCGGCGATGGTCGCCGCGGTTCTCGTCGGCACCACGCTCTCCATCGCCGGCACCCTGCACCGGCTGCACGAGCAGCAGGAGCACGGCGTGGCAACCGCTGCCGACGTTGAGCGGGCAGCCTGGGACATCGTGCTCGACCTCGCGGCCATGGTGACGCTCGGGCTGGGCAAGATCGCGGTGGCCGCGCGCGCCGCGGGCGCGCTGCGCGTCGCGCAAGGCGCCGCTCGCGCCTACGTGGTCATGAAGCGCCTTAGCGTCGGATTCGACCTGATCAATCTAGGCGTCGTCACCCACGACTTCGTGGCGCAGTACCAGGCGATCCAGGGCTCGAAGATGACCGACGAGCAGAAGAAGGCCGCGCTCACCAAGCTGGTCATGTTCTCGCTGTTTTCCACCGCCCTGATCATCGTGCCGCTGCGCTCGAGCATCAAGGACCTGCGCAAAGGCGCGGCGCTCCACCTCGACGTGGATCCGGCCAATCCCAACCGGTTCGTCGCCGACTTGGAGCCCGGCGCCGACGCGGCCGGGCATGTCGCGACGCGCTCGACCGACAAGGCGCACATCGTCGAACGCACGCGCTTCACGCATCCCGAAACCGGCGAAGAGCACAGCTTCGCCGTGTGGAGCGACGGCCGCATCACCCGCTGCAGCGAGACCCCTTGCCTGACCATCGCCGAGAGCGTGCTCACACGCCTGGACGAGCTGCGCGAGCGCATGCCGAAGAAGAGCCCGAGCCTCGGCGAGCTGCAGAAGCTCGCCGATCGGGCGAAGGCGCTTCGCGACGAGGCCGAGACGCTCGCAGCGGGCTCGCCCAAGCAGCTCGCCGCCGGTACCGAGGCCCTGCTCGTCAAGGCGCGCGCGATGGAGGGCGACATGGCAGCGCTCGAGAAAAAGCTTTCCAAGGAGACCGGTTGGACCGGCCGCGTCGGCGCCCAGCAGGCAGCCAAGATGGTGCCTGGCGGCTCCGCGGGCGGACGCGTCACCGGCGCCGAGCGTGCGAGCGGTCGCACCGCAGCGCCGCTCGATTGGCCGATCGTGAAGATCGACCCGAAGAAGCCGCCGGATATCGTCCCCGACGGCGTGGTGCTCGAGTTCCCCACGGGTGAGCGCGTCTGGCGATCGGCCGGCGAGGGGCGCGGCATCGTCATCGAAAGCAACGTCGGCCCGGCCACGCGACGCAGGGACTTCGAGGCGGCGTACTTCTCGCGGGGCGAGATGGAGCTGCCAGGCTACGTGAAGTCCGACCTCGAGCGCGCGCACAGCCAGGGCGCGGGCACCGGTTTCGAGGCGCGCTACGCGATTCCCTACGCTCCGCGCGAAGTCAACCAGGAGCTGCAGAACCTCGGCATCGAAGAGTTCATCCGCGAGCTGCAGGCGAACCGCACGCCGGGCGTGGAATACAAGCTCCTCACCACCACCACCATGCACCCGAACACGCGCCGGCTCGCACTCATCGAGTACTCGATCATCGGCGTCTCCAAGGAAGGCCGCAGCACGCTCTTCACTACCGGCATCCGTGTCGAAGGCACGCTCGAGACACCGCTCGTCTCGATCGCGGAAGACCTGACGAGCGTCCATCCGGAAGCGATCGGCCTCCTGCCGATCAACGATCTCGCCCACACCATCCTGCAGCGCCGGCTGGACATGTTCGCGCGCAAGGCGGCCGCGCACGCAAGGTAGCGCCATGGCGGAATCGCGGAAGATGTTTGCGGCGCCGGTCAAGGCGCCGGCGCGCCCGAAAACCGCCCCCGCGCCGCCCATGCGTGCGGCCAGCCTCGCCCCCGGCCCGGCGGCTAGTGGTGAGGCGGCCGGCAATCAGCAGACCCTGCGCGCGCTCGGCATCCATCCGGCGCTGGCCGTGAGCGCGCCAACGGACCCCGACGAGCTGGAGGCCGATCGCGCCGCTGACGCCTTCGTGGCGCGCGCGCCGCTGCCGGTGGGATTCGGCGCGCGCGGCGTGCTGGCCGACATCCGTCGCAAGTGCGCGTCTTGCGAAGAGGAGAGGATTTCACGCAAGGCCGATGGATCCAGCGCGCGCAGCGCGGCGATCCATGCTTTGCCGACAAGCCGCGGCGAGCCGCTGACACCGCGCCTGCGCGCGCCATACGAGCGTTTCTTCCACGCCGATCTTTCCGCAGTCCGCATCCATACCGGCGGCGGCGCCGACGCTGCCGCGCGCTCGTTCTCGGCGACTGCGTTCGCGCGCGGAAACGACGTCTACTTCCGCGATGGCAGCTTCGATCCTTCCAGCCGTAACGGCGCCCGGCTGCTCGCGCACGAGACAGCGCACGTGGTGCAGCAGGCGCGCCGCGGCGGCGAGGCGATCCATCGTCAGGCCGAGGCGCCGGGCGTACTCGGCGGCTTGCTCTCCGCCGGCGCCGACGTCGCGCTTCGCGTGGTCGAGCGCCTCGCCCCGGGCGTGGTCACGTTCTTCCGCGGCGTGCGCGGCACGATAGCCGCCCATGTGAGCGCGGCGTTCGACAGCCTGCTCGGCAGTGTCGCAGCGCGGATGCAGGGCCGCGGGCTTGCCGGCGCGCTGGAATCGATTCTGACCGAGCTCGCCGGGGACGCGCTCAAAGGCGCGGGCGACCTCGTGACAGGTCACTGCGCCGCGCTCGGCGCCCAAGCGCAGCTCCTGCTCAAGATCGGCGCCAAGCTGGGCAGCGATGCGCTCGCCAGGCTGCGCGAAAAGGCGGCGGCGATCGGTGCGGGCTTCAGCGAGCTGTGGCAGCTATACGGCGCGCCAGCCGCCGAAACCGTCCGCAAGGCGCTGGGCGATGTGTGGAAGGACATCACCGAGCAGGTGAGCGAATGGTGGCAGGAGCTCGCGCCGGTTCGCGAGCGGGCCGGCAAAGCATGGGATTACGTCGTCCAGCACGTCACCGAGGGCTACACGACGCTGCAGGGCTATCTCGACAAGCTCTTTGCCGAGGCGGTGAAAGACTGGGAGGAAGCCCGCAAGCGAATCCTGCCGTTCATGGGCGTCATCAAGGTTGTGGCGGCGATCATGCTGCTGCTTTCGCCCGCCGGACCGATCGTCGCGCTCGGCCTCGCCGCGTACGGGCTCTACGAAGCCGGCAGCTTCCTCTGGAATCACTGGGGCGGCCGCCTAACCCAGGATATGCGCGAGTACCTGTCGAAGCAGGTACTGCCCGCGGTCACGAAGCAACTGGATGCGCTCCACCAGAAAGTGGACGATGCGAAGGCGTGGCTCGGCAGCCTCGCCGACGAATTGGCAGCGCAGGGAGCCGCGCTGCTTCAGGAGATCGCCGCGATTCCGGCTGTTCAGGCGGTGGCTGGCGTCGTCGACGGGATCGCCGCCGACCTGCAGGATTTTGGCAAGCGAGCACGGGCCGCCGTGGACGAGTTCGCCAAGTCGGCGACCGAGTTCTGCGATGCCGCGGCGTTCTACCTGCAGCCGATCGGCGAATTCCTCCGCCAAAGCACGCTCGTGCTGACGCTCGGGCCATTCGCTCTCCTCGACGACGGCGTCTGGCAAAGCGTCAACGAGTTCGCCGCGATCGCGCAGCGCACGCCATGCCTGCGCGAGATGGCGGAGTTCATCCGGCTGCCGGTGATTCTCGAGGCGGCCGGACGCTTCCGCGCGGGTATGAAGGCGGCGTGGACGCTGGTCAAGAACCCCGAGCCGATCTGGGCAGCGCTGCACGACGCGCTGACCCCAATGGCAACGAAGGTTCCGGCGCTCGCTACTACCGCACTCGCCGGAATCCTCTATCCGACCGACGAAGAGCATCGCCGTGGCGTCGAGAAATACCTCCGGCCGGTGGTGGACACCTTTATTGCGAATTGGTGGGAAGAGCTGAAGAAGCTGGGATGGACGCTCATCTGGCCGTTCGACGAGATGGGCGAGCAACTGCCGAAGCTCGTCGAGCACGGCAGCAAGGCGATCGGCGCACTCTTCGATCTCGAGATCGGTCTCGCCCTGGACGAGCTGCTGGCGATGCAGCAGTCGGCGAACGCCGTTCTCGGCGCGCTGTGGGGCTGGTTCGCGGTCGCCTCCGTGCTGATCGGCGGCGCCTTAGGCGCTCTCGGCGTGGAGTTCACCGCGGGCGCCTCGATTGCCGCCGGCGCCGGCGCCGGCTGGGCGCTCGCCGAGGAAGTCGGCATGGCCCTGCTCGTCACCGCCGCCGCCACCGAGGGGCTGATCATCGCCCGCTCGATGTTCGACATCCGCTTCACCAACTCGCTAATGAAACCCGAGGAGCGCGCGAACGAAAACGAGAAAGACTACAAGTCGATCGCGAACAGCGTCTTCACGCTCGCAGTGATGGGCGGCCTGCTGGTGCTGGGCGCGATCGCGCAGAAGATCGCTTCCGCGGTGTGGGACCTGGTCGCGGATTTCGTTCCCGGCAAGAACGCCATAACCGAATTCCTGAACAAGCCGCGCGGCGGCCAGGGAACCGAGCCGGGCACCACCGGCCAGACCGGCCTGACGGGAGATACCGGCGCCGGCGATACCAGCACTACAACACCGAAGAAGGAGACAGGCGCGGTCGAAGATACGACGGCCAAGGAAGAGACGACGACCAAGGAAGAGGCGCCAGCCGCTAAAGAAGAGCCGGCGACGAAAGAAGAGAAGCCCACGCCCGACACGCCCGAGGAGAAGGCAGCGCCGGTCGAGGACAAGGCGCCGCCCGCGGAAGAAAAGCCAGCGACCACCGAAGAGGAACCGGCAGCCAAAGAGGAAGCTCCCCCGGAAGACAAGCAGCCGCCGAAGAAGTCCGCGGCCGAAGCCAAGCGCGACGAAATGCGCCGCCAGATCGACGACCTCGAGCAGGAACGCACCGCCGCGCAGCAAAAGGAGCAGCAGCTGGACCTGGAACGCTTCAAGTTGACGGCCAGGGAGGCGAAGCTCAATAGCGACCTTCAGATAAAGGAGGGGCAACCCGGCCGGCTCGAGCGTGGAACAGAGGCGCGTGCGAATGCCCTCGACGAATTGAACTCGTTAAAGAAGCAGATCGCGGAGCTCGACGGTCAAATCGACGCAGAGAAGACCACCCAGACGAAGGCAAGCGCCAAGCAAGAGGGTTTACGGAACCAGCTCGCCGGGCGCACCGAGGGCGACGTCGCCATTCAGAAGAAGTACGAAGGCGAGTTGCCGCCGGAGGCCAAGGCTCGCCCGGCGACGGTTGGAGACAGCCCCACCCAAAATGCAGATGTTGCTCGCTGGGTCGAACAACTCGAAAAGATGAATGCAAAGGACATCCGCGTCGACCAGATCCAAGTCGATGCGGATTCGAACGTTGTCGGCGAAAACCGTCCCGACCTGCAGTTCACTCTGGACGGTGAACGGTATTACGTGGAGTGGGACCGGCCGAGCTCCGCGCGCGGGCCCGAGCACGAAATTCGGATCCGCGCCAATGATCCTACCGCCACAAGCGGAAGGACAATGGAGGTCAAGCCCGGCTATGCTCTTCCTAATTTCCGGGGCGCCAAGATCACGCTTATCACGATGGAATAAGGCATGGCATCGCAAGCTGGAGATTTCGTGACCTTTCCACCACCGGCGATGGGCTTTTTCAAGCTACCTATCGCGCCTGTGCACACTCACCTTTGCGACTGGTTAAACGAAGTCGCAGAACCCAGAGGCATCACAGTGCGCAGCCAACCGACAAGCAGACCCTTGCCAGAAGCGCTTCAGTTACTCAAGCCGCTGACAACGCGAGAGATCGAGCGCTATCTCCTCGCCCCTACGGAAAGCGAGTGGACGGCGTACGTCGATAATCTGCGGCTGGGTACGGACGCATCGGCCATCGCCTATCTGTCAAGACGAATGGGTTGCATGGGTTTGTATTTCGTCGCGAAACCTCTGCAACGCAAGAGCAAACCAAGCGGAGACCTCTATACGGGGGCAATGGTGTTTTCGCTCTATGGGCCGCGTTCTGCGTCGTTCAATGGAAATCAGATTCGAGACGTTCGTGTCTTTGGTGACGTTGGTGGCTGGGTCTTCCAACAGACCGGAACACCGCTGCCGTTCGAGAATACCGATGCGTACGATGCGAACCGGGTGGAAGGCCGGTTCACGCTCGACATGCTGAAGCAATACCTTCAGAAGATGAGCATCCGCGCGTTCGACAAGGCTTTTTACCTGCCGCGAAACCGCGAGCCTGGCCACCTTGTTGAAGTGAGCCGCAATGGCAGATGAGCCCTGCCATCCTAAGCGATTGTGACCGCTATCTCAGCTGATCAGAGCTCAGGAAAGGAATTCACCCGCGCGAGCCAGCCGTTGAGGAACTTGTCGAGCGCCGGGCGCGCAGCGACGAGATTCTCGTAGTACTCGCGTCGCCCCTGCTTATAGCGCCGGTAGACCTCCTTCTCGTCTGCCTGCTCGAGCGCACGCAGGGTCGCGGGTCCAATGTCGCCGTCGACCTCGAGCGGCGGATTCGCGCCGAGGTCGTTGAGCACTTTTTGAAGCAGCTTCGCCCCATTGTCGCCGGCGTTCACCTGGAAATCGAAAACGATGTCGGCGAGCGGCTGCAGGTCGATGTCGTCGCAGCGCAGCTTGTCCCAGTAGAGCGGCTTGTAGATTTCGCCGGCCTGTGCGTCGCTGAGCGCCTTCAGGTTGGCGAGCGTGGGCGCGATGCCGAGGTAGCGGTCGGCGCACGCGTGGAAGGTGGCCATCGTGATGCCCTTGTTCGTCGCCCCGCCCGGATCCATCGGGTCGTTCACGAAGCCGCCTTCGTTTCCGAGCAGCGTGGGAAAGAAGTCGTTGAAGTTTGCCATGAGGGGTAGCCTCACCGCTTCGCCTTGATGGCGTTGATCTCGCGGATCTCGGCGTTGTAGCGATCGATGCTGCCGTTGCATTCGGCGATGGTCTCGACCAGACGCTTGTGGCGCAGCGCGCAGGCTTCCAGCGCGTCGCGGTCGTTGCTGGAGACCTCGAGGAACTCGCCGAATGTGACCCCCTGCCTGATGGTGGCGAGCTTGCCGCAGCTCTCCAGCATGGCGGGCGGCGGCTCGCATTTCTGCGCTTCCTTCACCACGGGCACGTTCACCGTGGTGGCGCAGCCAGCGATCGACACCGGCAGCAGCAGGAGAAGGCAGTGCTTCATTTGTTTGCCAGGAACGGGGCGATGATCGGGTCGGGAATGGCCATAGTCAGGCATAGGTTGGCGTCCACTTTGTCTGTCAACGTCCTGCGCTCGCCATCGATGGCGTCGATCTGCTGCTGGAGCTTGACGCGCTCCGCCGATGACGATGCTCCCATCTCTGCCACCAGCTTCGCGCGCCGCGCGTCGGCGCCGCGCAGCTCCACCTTGAGCGACGCAACACTTTTGTTCGCGCCGGCCAGCGCCGTGGAGAGTTCCTGCTCCTTCTGGTTCCACTCGCTCTTCATCCGCTCCACTTCGAGCGCGTACAGGCTGTTCTTCTCCTGGATTACCTTCGCGATCTCGTCCTGGCTTTGCTTGAGCTTCTTCGCTGCGAAGTCTTCTTCCTTCCTGATGTCGGCGAGCTGCACTTCGAGGGCGTTCACCTTGCGCGCGCCGAACGCGTATCCCACCGCGAAAAGCGCGACCGCGACTCCGCCGGCAATGATCAACTTTGCGTCGGTTAGGATGGCTAGCATGTTGGCTCTCAGGTAGCTTTCGGCTCGGGCTTGGTAAACGCGACGATGAATTTGTCCATCGCGGCAAAGACCAGCTCGATGCTGTACCCCGCCAGGAACGCCAGCGCGAAGGGCGACAGCGACTTGAAGAAACCCTCCGCAGCAGTCGGCGCGACGAACCAGGCGACGACCATGCCCCCCAGCGTTCCGAGGCATACGCGAACGCGAAAGCCGATCAGCGACGCCTCGGTGAAGGTCCTGGTGCGGATCTCGCCCGACAGTGTGCGCAGCACATACACGCAGCTGCCCAGAAGCCCGTAGAGCAGCGGCAGTCCGTAACGCTCGACGACGTCCAACAGGACCGTGACGGACTGCGTCCGGGCGACGTCCTCGCATAGCGAGCCGTCTCCATCTCCGCCGTCGCAAATACTTTCGACCACGCTGTTCGTATTCGGCGCCGGGGTCCAGGAAAGCAGGAAATCGAACAAGCTCGTCCAGGTGTCGAGCAGGTGGTAGCTGGTCTTTTGCTGCAGCTTGCGGCTGTCGAGCTGGCGCTGGAGGATGCCGAGCTCGGGATCGTCGACGGCCGACGTACGGATCAGCGGACCCGATACGGTCTTGGTCAGCGGCCGGCTGCTTTTCACCGTCTGTATCTGTGACTCGAGCGCAGTGATTTGCTTCTTGTTGCTCTGGATATCGGAAATGATCGAGCTGCCGAATACCCAGTAGATCTGCACCGACAGCAGCACGACGAGAATCGCCACGATGAAGATCGTGTAGCGCCGCACCGCCCAGCGCGCCGTGGAGCTTCTGCCGACATCGATGCCGAAGAACAGGGTGTGCGCCTGCCGATGGGAGTCCATCGTGGCTCGCAAGCTCGATACGGAAACGGGACTGACCGCCTTGGCTAGCGTCTTGAAGGCCGCCCAGAAGGCGATTTCCTGCTCGTCCTTGAGGGTCACTCCCCTGACCGCGCTCGCGCATTCGACGACCGTCTTGATGACCTGGTCGTCGACATCGAGGCCTTTTTGCGCCGCGTAACCCAGCAGAATTTGCGCATCGAGGACTGCGGCGGGCAATTTGGAGCTGGAGCGGAGGTCTCCGTTCTCGCTGGCTGTTCGCTGCGCCATGATGTTCCCCTTTCCGCGATTACTCTAGAACTTTGGCGCTCGCAAACCTTGTGACGGCCGGCACAGCCGCGGCCCGTTTTAATGCCGAGGTCGGAACGAAGAAAATTCGCGAAGAGGCTCGCGTTTAGGGGTGTGCAACGACTGCGCCGAGTCCTGCCTTATCCCGGCGTCCGCTAGGGCTTCGCGCCTTCCTTCAGCGAGTCGAGGACGCCGAAGAACAGCCGGAACTGCTCGCCGCGCGACGGATCGCGCGATCCGGCGTGCACGGCGGTGTGGACGACGACGACGCGGCTCGCCGGGTCGACGAAAACCGCCTGGCCGCGCACGCCGAGCAGCGCGAAGCGGCCTTCCTCGTCGACCAGCCAGGTCTGGTAGCCGTAGCCGTTGAGGCGCGTAGCCTGGCCGACGCGCAGGTGCGGCGCATCGGGCCGCGTGGCGTCCTTCACCCATTCGGCCGGGATGATCTGCTTTCCATCCATCGCGCCGCCGTTCGCGAGCAGGAGCCCCAGCCGCCCCCAGTCGCGCAGCGTGACGTTGAGCCCCATGTAGCCGAGCTCGTACCCGCCGCCGTCGATCAGCCAGGTCGCATCCGCCTCGGCGCCCATCGGCTGCCAGATCTTCTCCGACAGGTACTCGGCGAGCGGCTTGCCGACCGCGGCGCGCACGACGAGGGAGATCACCTCGGTCTCCGCCGAGGCATAGTAGAACTTCTCGCCGGCCGGCCTTACGCGAACGTTGAAAGGCAGGACGGCCTGCACGCCGCCCGCGCCCTGCTGGAACAGCGTGCGCCGCGCGAGCTCGGTGATGTCGTCCCGGCCGTTGTACTCCTCGATGAACTTGACGCCGGAGGACATGGTGAGGAGGTGGCGCAGCCGGGTCTCGCCGTAGGGATGGCCCTTCAGCTCGGGCACGTACTGCTCTGCGCGGTCGTCGATCGAGGCGATCTTCCCCTCGCCGAGCGCGACGCCGAACAGCATCGCGACCACCGTCTTCGCCATGGAGTAGGACTGGAAGCGGTTCTCGGGCTTGCGCTCGTACTGGTAGCGCTCGACGAGGATCGTGTCGCCCTTGAGGACGAGGAGCCCGGTGTTACGGTTGTTGGCGAGGAAGCTGTCGATCGTGCCGGGCTGCCCGTTGCTCATGTAGCGCAGCGCGGGCTCGCTGCCGGCTCGCGCCAGCGCATGGGTAGCCGAGCCCTTCGCCACCCTGCGCGCCGGCGAGATCTCGTCGAAGTGGCTGAGGTTGCCGACGAGGCAGCGCGACTCGAACGGCGCGTACGCGAGCTTGCAGACCGGGTAGTGCTCGGCGCTTCCGAGCACGGCTTCGTCCGGGGCGGCGAAAGCCGTGCCCCAGAGCAAAGCCCACAGGAAAAAGCTACGCAGCCTTGTCCTTCTTGATCGGGATCGGCCGCACGTTGAGCGCCGAGACGATCTCCGCGATTTCCTTCTGGATGAAGCGCGCGGTGATCGGCGTGCCGTCGTAGTGCAGCACCGAGATGAGGCTCGAGGGGCTGATGCCCGCGTCGTTCACGAGCAGCGTCTTCAGCTGCGCGTCCCGGTTCTGCTCGACCACGAATACCTTCGAGTGCGAGGCGACGAAGTCGAAGATCTCCTCGGGGAACGGGAAGCCGCGCACGCGCAGGGCGTTCACGAAGATGCCGCCCTCGGCGAGCGATTCCAGCGCCTCGTGCATCGCCGGCGTGGTCGAGCCGTAATAGATGCAGCCGAAGCGCGCCGGATGCTTGGCGGGCGTGAGCATGGGGTGCGGCACCAGCTTCTTGGCGGTCTCGAACTTCTTCTGCAGCCGCTGCATGTTGTACACGTAGTCGGAGCCGGCTTCCGAGTACCCCGCGTACGGGTTCTTGCTCGTGCCGCGCGTGAAGTAGGCGCCTTTGCTCGGGTGCGTGCCGGGCAGCGTGCGGAAGGGCACGCCGTCGCCGTCGACGTCCTTGTAGCGGCCGAAGTCCGCGCCGCCCTCGAGCATCTCCTCGGTCATCAGCTTGCCGCGGTCGTACTCGCGGCTGTCGTCCCACTTGAACGGCTCGGTCAGCCGCTGGTTCATGCCGATGTCGAGGTCGGTCATGACGAACACCGGCGTCTGCAGCCGCTCGGCGAGGTCGAACGAGAGCGCCGAGAACTCGAAGCACTCGTTCGGATCCATGGGGAAGAGCAGCACGTGCTTCGTATCGCCGTGCGAGAGGTACGCGGCCTTCACCACGTCGGACTGCTGCGTGCGCGTCGGCATGCCGGTCGAGGGCCCGCCGCGCTGGACGTCGATGATGACCGCGGGGATCTCGGCAAAATAGGCGAGGCCGACGAACTCCGACATGAGCGAGATGCCGGGGCCGGAGGTGCTGGTGAAGGCCCGGGCGCCGTTCCAGCCCGCCCCGACCACGATGCCGATCGAGGCGAGCTCGTCCTCGGCCTGGATGATCGCGTACTTGTTCTTGCCGGTCGCCTTGTCGACGCGCAGGCGCGAGCAGTAGAACTGGAACGCCTCCGCCAGCGACGAGGACGGCGTGATCGGATACCAGGCGCATACCGTCGCGCCGCCGTACACGGCGCCGAGCGCCGCGGCCGAGTTGCCGTCGATGAAGACCTTGTCGCCCACGTTGTAAGCGCGCTTCACCTGCAGGCCGAGCTTGTCCTTCAGGTGCTCCCGCGCGTAGTTGAGGCCGAGCTGCATCGCGTTCAGGTTCGGCTTGAGCAGCTTCTCCTTGCCCTTGTACTGCTCGCCGATCAGCTCGGCGATAACTTCGGGCTCGATGCCCATCATCCCGGCGAGCGCGCCGACATAGATTATGTTCTTGAACAGCTGCCGCTCGCGCGCGTCGGTGTAGGTCGCGTTGCAGATGTCGGTGAGCGGCATGCCCACGACGTTGATGTCGTCGCGGAACTTGGACTTCGGCAGCGGCTTGGTCGAGTCGTAGAAGAGGTAGCCGCCCGGGTCGATCTCCTTCACGTCCTGGCTCCACGTCTGCGGGTTCATCGCCACCATCAGGTCGACGCCGCCGCGCCGGCCGAGGTGGCCCTTCTCGGTCACGCGCACCTCGTACCAGGTCGGCAGGCCCTGGATGTTCGAGGGAAAGATGTTGCGCGGCGAGACCGGGATCCCCATGCGCAGGAAGCTCTTCGCGAACAGCTCGTTCGCCGACGCCGAGCCCGAGCCGTTGACGTTGGCGAACTTGATGACGAAATCGTTGAGGGCTTCGATTCTCTGGGTCATGGCGTTAGTTCTTGTAGGAGGCGTCGCGCGCTTCGATCTTCCTTACGAGGGCGGCGAACTCGAGCTCGCCGATGTCCGCCTGGTCGGCGAGGAACTCCTCGCCCATCTGGAATGACTGCTCGCACACGGCAGGCGAGGGAATGCGCAGCCTGGCAGCCTGCGCGGCAAGCTGGATCTCGCACGCCCGGTTCAGGCGCCAGAAGCGGATGAACGCCTCGGGGATGGTCCTGCCGATCGCGAGCAAGCCGTGGTTGCGCAGGATCAGCGCATCGTTGTTGCCTAGGCTGCGCACCAGGCGCTGGCGCTCGTCGAGCCGCATGCTCGGGCCTTCGAAGTCGTGGTACGAGAGCCGGTTCCAGAAGTTGTGCGAGTACATGTGCACCGGCAGGAGGCCTTCCTCCTGCGCCGAGACCGCCATGCCGGCGAGCGTGTGCATGTGCCAGACGCACGCCACGTCGGGCCGCGCCATGTGGATCGCCGAGTGGATGATGAAGCCGGCCTTGTTCGCGGCGTGCTCGTTCTTGCCCACCGGGTTGCCCTCGACATCGATCTTCACGAGGTTGGACGCCGTCACCTCGTCGAACGCGAGCCCGTAGGGATTGATGAGGAAATGATGCTGCGGTCCCGGCACGCGCGCGCTGATGTGCGTGTAGATGAGCTCGTTCCAGCCCATGCGATCGGCGACGCGGTAGGCGGCGGCGAGCTGGACGCGGAGCTTCCACTCCGCCGGGTCGCGAACCAGGGACAGACCACGTTTCTCCTGCGATCGCACCGGCTTGAGGCGACTCATGCCGCTTTCTTGTGGTACGGCGCGGCGCGGGTGCCCGCCGGCGTCATCTCGATCAGGTACTTCTGCATGTCCCACGCGCCGGTCGGGCAGCGCTCGGCGCAAAGGCCGCAGTGCAGGCAGACGTCCTCGTCCTTGACCATCACGCGCTTGGTCTTCAGCTCGCCCGAAACGTAGAGGTCCTGCTCCTTGTTGGGCGCCGGCGCGTTCAGGCGCTGGCGCAGGTCGGCCTCCTCGCCGTTGCCGGTGAAGGTGATGCAGTCCATCGGGCAGATGTCGACGCACGCGTCGCACTCGATGCACAGGCGATCGCTGAACACCGTCTGCACGTCGCAGTTCAGGCAGCGCTGCGCTTCTTTCCACGCAGTCGCCACGTCGAAGCCGAGCTCGACTTCCGCCTTGACGTTCTTCAGCGTCTCCTTGATGTCGCGCCAGGGCACCTTGTAGCGCGTGTCCGGGTGGATCTCGTTGTCGTAGCTCCACTCGTGGATGCCCATCTTCTGCGACATCACCGTGACGCCGGGAGCGGGACGCTCCTCGGGGTCTTCCTGGTTCAGCAGCTTGTCGATCGAGATCGCGGCGTCGTGCCCATGCGCGACGGCCCAGATGATGTTCTTCGGCCCGTAAGCCGAGTCGCCGCCGAAGAAGACGTTCGGCACGCTCGACTGGAACGTGGCCTTGTTGAGGACCGGCAGGCCCCACTTGTCGAACTGCACGCCCGAATCGCGCTCGATCCACGGGAAGGCATTCTCCTGGCCGACCGCGACCAGCACGTCGTCGCATTCGAAGAACTGGTCGGGTTCTCCCGTCTTCACCAGATCCCGTTTTCCCTTGGCGTCGTAGACGGCTTTGACCTTCTCGAAGATCATGCCGCCGAGCCTGCCCTTCTTGATCACGAACTCCTTCGGCACGAGGAAGTTCAGGATCGGGATGCCCTCGTGCATCGCGTCCTCTTTCTCCCACGGGCTCGCCTTCATCTCGTCGAAGCCCGAGCGCACGATAACCTTCACGTCGTCGCCGCCGAGGCGGCGCGAGGTGCGGCAGCAGTCCATGGCGGTGTTGCCGCCGCCCAGGACGATGACTCTCCTGCCGATCTTCGACGTGTGGCCGAACGACACGCTGGAGAGCCAGTCGATGCCGATGTGGATGTTGGCCGCACCCTCTTTCCTTCCCGGAATGTCGAGGTCGCGGCCGCGCGGCGCGCCCGAGCCGACGAACAGGGCGTCGAAGTCCTCCGCCATCAGCGCCTTGAGGGAGTCTATTTTCCTGTGCACAAACCGGACACCGAGGTCGAGGATGTAGCCGACCTCCTCGTCGATCACCTCCAGCGGCAGGCGGAAGCGCGGGATCTGCGACCAGATCATGCCGCCGGCGCGCGGGTCCTGGTCGAACACGGTGATGTCGTAGCCGAGCGGCGCAAGATCGCGCGCGACGGTGAGCGAGGCGGGACCCGCGCCGACGCAGGCGACCTTCTTGCCGTTCGGCCGCGCTTTCGGCAGCGCGACGCGCTGCTTGATCTCGCTCGGATCCTTGTAATCCGCGGTGACGCGCTTCAGCCGGCAGATCGCCACCGGCTCGGGCTTGGGCTGGTTCGCTTCCTCGACTCGGCCGCGGCGGCACGCGGGCTCGCAAGGACGGTCGCAAGTGCGGCCGAGAATTCCGGGAAAGACGTTCGACTGCCAGTTGACCATGTAGGCATCGGAGTAGCGTCCTGCGGCGATCAACCGGATGTATTCGGGAACGGGAGTGTGGGCGGGGCACGCCCACTGACAATCGACGACCTTGTGGAAATAATCGGGGTGCTTGATGTCGGTGGGCTGCACGCGGCTCCTTCGGGTCTCCCTGCGGACCAACTGGTTTTTGTTGTAGTTTCAATAGTCTACTCCGGTTTGGGTACACTTTGCGCGTGCAAGCGAAGCTCGTTGCGGCCGCGCTCGCCGTTGCTCTCGCCGCGCCGGCGGCGCTGGCGCAGATGAAGCCGGTCGCGGGGTTCGAATGGAACGTCTATGGCCGCGTCTACCTCACCGCCGAGGCGGTCGAGTCGACGGGCGGCACGACGCCGCTTTCTTCACGCACGCGCCTCTCGGACAACTCCTCGCTCATCGGCGTGAAAGCCGAGAAGGACCTCGGCGACGGCCTTAAGGCCTGGGGTCAGCTCGAGACCGCGTTCAAGGCCGACGACACGAGCGGCGGCACGAACAGCTTCGCAAACCGCAATAGCGGCGTCGGCCTCATCGGCAAATTCGGCAACGTGTTCCTCGGCCGCTGGGACATGCCGTTCAAGGCCACGCAGGTGCTCGCCGTCGATCCTTTCGGCGACCTGACGATCGCCGCCATGGCCGGCGTCGTGGCGCGCCAGACCGGCTTCGACAACCGGGCGAACAACGTGCTCCAGTACTGGACGCCTTCCTTGAGAGGATTCGCGGTGCGCCTGGCGATCACCAGCAACGAGGCGAAGAGCGATGCGCCGCCGGTGCCCGGGACCGCGGCCGGCGCCAATCCGAGGTTGTACGGCGGCTCGCTCGAGTGGACGAGCGGCCCGTTCTACGTCGGCTACGGGTACGAGAAGCACCGCGACTCGATCGGCAACGCGATCGCCACGCAGGGCAGCGACGAATCCGGCCACGGCGTCAGCGGCCGGTACACGATCGGGCCGACGGAGCTTTCGGCGCAGATCGGTCGCTACCAGCGCACAGGCACGGACGCGCAGAAGTCGGGCGTGATCAACCTGCGCCGCAATTTCGACAAGCATCAGGTAATCGGCTCGTACCGCAAATCGGTGGCCGGCGGCCCCTCCGGAAGCGAGCAGCCGAAGTGCGACGGCTGGGCGCTCGCCTACCGCTATCTCTGGGACCGCAGCCTCGACTTCATCGCCGAGCTCACCGAGGTGAGGAACAGGAGCGGCGGGCTGTGCGACTTCGGCCAGAACGGCGTGGGCGCAGCCGCCACCGCGGGCGGCGGCGACCCGAAGGGCGTGGCCGCCGGGCTTCGCTACTCGTTCTGAGCACCGAGCGCAGGAAACGGTCGACGACCCCGATCAGCTCGTCTTCCTCGCCCTCGAAGAAGTGCTTGGCCTTCGGCACCACGACCTGGGCCGAGCCGGGCACCTTGGCGATCTCCGCCTTGCGCTCGTCCGCGCCCCACCGCGTCACGTCCCAGTCGTGCTCGCCGAACACATCCAGCACCGGGATGTGGATGCGGTACATCTCCTCCAGGCCCTGCAGGATGCTGATGAACACCCATGCCTTCACCGCCGGCTCCTCGCTGCGGATGAGATATTGGTTCGCCATCGTCGAGCCGAGGCTGTGCGAGACGATCGCGATGTCGCGGTAACCCTTGCGCTTCAGGAAGTCGACCGCGAGCTGGAAGCGCTCGCGCGCATCCGGATAGAGCGGGATGTAGAGCCCGAGGATCGCGGTGCTCGGCAGCACCGGCAGCTGGATCGAGAGCGTCGCGTAGCCGAGGTCGGCGAGCCGCGTGCGCAGCGTGCCGTACAGCTCGTAGTCGGGACTCCAGCCGCGGCCGTGGGCGATGATCAGCGCGGGACGCGAGCGCTCCTTCTCGATGTAGAGGGAGAGGAAGCGGTGGCCGTTCTTCTGCTGCAGCCACACCGCCTCGCCCAGCATCAGCGTCGACTGGATGTCGTCGGCCCAGCGCTTCTCGCGCTCGTAGTCCTGCGCCGCCGCGGCGAAGCTCAGCAACAAAAGAAAAAGCCCGCCGAAGCGGGCTTTTCGTCCTGCCAAGAACACGCTAGACCGTCGAGGCCGCGGTGAACGGCATCTTGCGGTAGCGCTTGCCGGTGAGCGCGAACAGCGCGTTCGCCATCGTCGGCCCGAGCAATGCCATGCCCGGCTCGCCGATGCCGCCCGGCTTCTCGTCGCTCTGCACGATGACGATGTCGATCTGCGGCGTCTCGGACATGCGCGGCAGCAGGTACTGGTGGAAGTTGGTCTGCTCGACGCGGCCGTCCTTGAGCGTGATGTTGCCGTACAGCGCCGCCTGCAGCCCGAACACGACGTTGCTCTCGAGCTGCTGCATGACGATGTTGGGGTTCACCATGCGCCCGAGGTCGACCGCCACGACCACGCGGTGCAGCTTCGGCTTGCCATCGACCAGCGACACTTCGGCGACCTGCGCCATGTACGTGTCGTAGCCTTCCATGAGCCCGATGCCGCGCGCACGGCCCTGCGGCAGCGGCGTTCCCCAGCCCGCTTTCTCCGCCGCGGCGGTCAGCACGCGCGCGAAGCGCGGCTGCTTCTCCAGCAGCGAAAGACGGTACTGATAGGGATCCTTGCCCGCCGCGCTCGCCAACTCGTCGATGAACGACTCGTTGGCGAAAATGTTGAGCGCGTGCGACACCGAGCGGAGATAGCCGACCCGCAGGCCGGTGTCGTGGATCACCGTGCCGACCGACTGGTTCGGGATGTCGTAGGGCACGAGGATCGCCTCGGTCATCAGCGGATCGACGCCGTCCTTGACGAGCGGCGGGAACAGCCGCGAGGTCACCGACGGCGAGCTCATTTTCAGCGCGAACACGGTCGGCTTGCCGTCCCCATCGAGGCCGCCGAACATCCGGTGCAGGCTCGCGGGACGGTAGAAGTCGTGCGTCATGTCGTCTTCGCGCGTCCAGACCAGCTTCACCGGCTTGCCGATCGCCTTCGAGATCTCGACCGCCTGCGCCATGTAGTCGAGGTCGATGCGCCGGCCGAAGCCGCCGCCGAGGAACGTGGTCTTGATGGTGATCTGCTCGGGCTTCAGCCCCGTGATGGCGGCGGCCATGCCGAGCGCCATCTGCTGGAACTGGATCGAGCCGATCAAGACTGCGCTGTCCTTCTTGACGTCGGCGGTGAAGTTCATCGGCTCGAGCGGCGAGTGCGACAGGAACGGCAGCTCGTAGCTCGCCTCGATGCGCTTCGCCGCGCCGGTGTACGCGCTCTGCACGTCGCCCTGCTGCCGGACCTGCGCCGCCGGCCTGGACATCGCCGCGGCGAGACCCTCGGACACGGTGCTGCTCGACACCTGCTTGAGCGGACCCTCGTCCCACTCGATCTTCAGCGTGTCGCGCGCCTTGCGCGCGCGCCACCAGCTGTCGGCCACCACGGCGACGCCGTCGCTGATCTGCAGCACGTGCTTCACTCCAGGCATCTTCTTCGCCTGCGAGTCGTCGTAGCTCACCACCTTGCCGCCGAGCACCGGGCACTGCGCGAGCGCGGCGTACAGCATCCCGGGCAGCACGGTGTCGATGCCGAACTTGGTCGTGCCGTTGATCTTGCCCGGCGTATCGAGGCGCTTGAGCGGCTGGCCGACGTAGCGGAACTGGCTCGGGTCCTTCAGCTTCACTTCCTTGGGCGGCGTGAGCTTGGCTGCCGCAGCAGCCAGGGAGCCGTAACTGGCTTTCTTGTTTTCGTAAGTCACAAAACCATTGGCGGCCTTGCACTCGGCGGGATCGACCTTCCACTTGGCGGCCGCCGCCTGCACGAGCATCGTGCGCGCCTGCGCGCCCGCGACGCGCAGCCGATCGTAGCCGTCGCGCACGGAGGTCGAGCCGCCCGTGATCTGGCCGCCCAGCATGCCGTTGATGTAGGCCTCGCCCGGCGGGGCGAAGTCGACCTTCACCTTGTAGATGTCGACCTCGAGCTCCTCGGCGACGAGCGTCGGCATCGCCATCACCACGCCCTGCCCCATCTCGGAGCGCGCGCAGAGGATGGTCACCTCGTTGTTCGGCGCAATGCGCACCCACGCGTTGATCGGCGAAGGCTCGGTAGCTGCGAAGGCTCCTTTGAGCGGGAGGGAAAAGCCGATGACCAGGCCGCCGCTCGCCTGCATGAAGCGGCGCCGGGAGACGTTCTTGATCGCGCTCATGGTCAGGCTCCTTTCGCGGCTTTTTGGATCGCCGCGCGAATGCGCGGATAAGTGCCGCAGCGGCAGATGTTGCCGTCCATCGCCGCATCGATCTGCGCGTCGGTGGGGTTCGGCGTGGCGGCGAGCAGCGCTGTCGCGCTCATGATCTGGCCCGACTGGCAGTAGCCGCACTGCGGCACGTCGAGCTCGCGCCACGCGGCCTGCACGCGCTTGCCGACCGGCGTCGCGCCGACGCCTTCGATCGTCGTGACCTTCTTGCCGACCGCGGCAGACACGGGCGTGCCGCACGCGCGCACGGGCTTGCCGTCGAGATGCACCGTGCACGCCCCGCAGAGCTGCATGCCGCAGCCGAACTTCGTTCCCGTGAGATGCAGCGAATCGCGCAGGACCCAGAGCAGCGGCGTATCGGACTCGGCGTCCGCGCGCAGCTGCTTGCCGTTGACGTTCAAGGTGATCATCGGACCTCCTCCCAGGTGGTGATGAAACCACTCTAAGACTTGGCAGGCGCGATGTACAGGCCCGCGCCTGCCTTCCGCCCTTATAATTTTTCCCCCATGTCGCAGCTCGAATCGCTTGCCCAGCATTCCCTCGTGGTCGCCGACACCGGCGACATCGAGGCGGTCGCCCGCTGGCGCCCGCAGGACGCCACCACCAACCCGTCGCTGCTGCTCGCTTCCGCCGAGGACCCGCGCTACCGGCGGCTCGTCGATGCCGCCATCCGCGAGGCGCGCGGCGATACCGCGCTCGCCATGGACGGGTTGTTCGTCCAGTTCGGGCGCGAGATCCTGAAATACGTGCAAGGTCGCGTTTCGACGGAGGTGGACGCCCGGCTGTCCTTCGACACCGAGGGGTCGATCGAGCGCGCGCAGCGCCTCATTGCCCTGTATGAAAAGCAGGGCGTGTCACGCGAGCGAGTGCTGATCAAGCTGGCGTCGACCTGGGAAGGAATCCAAGCCGCCGCGCGCCTCGAGCGCGAGGGCATCCACTGCAACATGACGCTGCTCTTCTCGTTCGCCCAGGCGGCCGCCTGCGCCGATGCCGGCGTGACGCTCATCTCGCCGTTCGTCGGGCGCATCTACGACTGGTACCGGCAGTCGCGCAAGGTGGACGACATCCCGGTGGCCGACGATCCCGGCGTCGCCTCGGTGGTGCGCATCTACAACTACTACAAGAAGCACGGCTACCGCACGCAGGTCATGGGCGCGAGCTTCCGCAAGACCGAGCAGATCCTCGCGCTCGCGGGCTGCGACCTCCTCACCATCGCGCCAGAGCTGCTGCAGAAGCTCGCCGCCGCGCCGGGCGCGGTCGAAAGGCGGCTCTCGCCCGACAGGGCGAAAAGCGATGCGGCGGGCAGGCTCGCGCTCGACGAGAAGGCCTTCCGCTGGCTGCAAAACGAGGACGCCATGGCGACCGAGAAGCTCGCCGAGGGCATCCGCCGCTTCGCCGCCGACGCCGGCAAGCTCGAGCGCCTGATCATCTCGCTCGCCGCCGCCGCGGCCTGATTCCGGGTCACGGGCGTAACGGCGATGGCGCTGTGGAAGAGGCTCTGGATCCTCTTCACCGTAATCTGGGTCGTGGTGCTGGCGCTGCAGGTCGGCACCATCCTCGCCGTCGGCGAGGAGCCGCCCGAGAAGGCGCTGCGGCCGATCGTGCTCGCGATCGTCGTGCCGGCGCTGCTGTACCTGGTGCTCTGGGTCTGGGCGAAGTTTCGCCCGCCTGAAAAAGGTTCCTGACCCCTTTTCTAGCGGAACGCGAGGTTGCGCGCGCGCTGCAGCTGCGCGTCGGCGCGCTTGAGTTCGGCCTGCGCCTGGCGGCGGGCGGCGTCGCGCTCCGCGTCCTCGAGCAGCACGGGCTGCGCGACATGCGGCGCGAGCTTCTTCTCCGCCTCGGGCAGCGTGTCGAGCAGGTCGTCGAGCGCCTTCAGCGTCCTGTTGAGCTCGTAGTGGTCGCGCTCGACGTTCTTCTTCAGCTCGAGCGCGCCCTGGAACCAGCCTTCGTTGCGCCGCCTCGTGCCGCGCGCCATGTAGGCCTCCAGCGCGGCGCGGTTCGCCGCCGCCTGGCGCTCGAGCCGCTCGGCCTCGACGCGCCGCCGCGCGATCTCGCGCGCGCTGATGATGTAGAGCTCGGCCGCCTCGGCGAGCTGCGGGTCGCGCGGTGCCTTGGCCGCCTGCAGGTTCTGGTCGAGGCGCGCCACCAGCTCGGCCGGCGCCCGCGGGGCGAGCGCCAGGCGCAGCTGGCCGGTGGTGTTGCGCAGGAGCTCGACCATCTCGCGGTCCTCGACGTGCTTCTCCGCGACGCCGCGCGTCCAGTAGCCGGCCGCCGAGAGCACCAATACGGCGATGGCGACGGCGGCCATGAGGACGGCGCGATTCATGCAAGGAGCATGACACGGCCGCCATGCCCCAATCCGTGAACCCTTTCCGCTCCGGCGACGAAAAGATCCGGCTCGCTTCCTACCTGCTCGCCGCCATCGCCCTATGGCTGGTCCTGCAGCTCGACCTCCTGCCCGCGGTAGTCGCGGGACTCCTCGTCTACGAGCTCGTGCAGCTCATGTCGCCGCCCCTCGAGCGGCTGCGCGGCAAGCGCTCGCACAGCCTCGCGCTGGTCGCGCTGATCGTGCTCGTGATCGTCGCGCTGAGCGCGCTCGTGGTCGGCGCCGTGGCGTTCTTCAAGTCGAGCGGCGGCGTGCCGACGCTGCTGCACAAGATCGCCGAAGTGCTCGAGGCCTCGTCGGCGGCGATGCCCGATTGGCTCGCGCAGTGGGTACCGAGCGACGTGGCAAGCCTGCGCGAGACGCTGTCGCGCTGGCTGCGCGAGCATTCGCACGAGCTGCGCCGGTTCACCGGCGGCGCGGCGCGCTCGCTCGTGCACGTCATCATCGGCATGGCGATCGGCGCGATGCTGTCGCTGCGCCATGTGCAGGGATCGCGGGACCGCGCGCCGCTGGCGGCTGCGCTGAGCGAGCGCGCGCGGCGCTTCGGCGACAGCTTCGGGCGCGTCATCTTCGCCCAGGCGCGCATCTCCGCCATCAATACCGCCGCGACCGCGCTTTATGTGTTCGCGCTGCTGCCGCTCTTCGGCATGCAGCTGCCGCTGAAAACCGCGCTCGTCGTGCTCACCTTCATTACCGGCCTCTTGCCGGTGATCGGCAACCTGATCTCGAGCACGGCAATCGTGATCGTCAGCTTCGCCGTCTCGTTCTCCGCCGGCGTTGCCTCGATCGTGTTCCTGACCGTGATCCACAAGATGGAGTACTTCCTGAATGCGCGCATCATCGGCTCGCGCGTGAACGCGCACTCCTGGGAGATGCTCGGCACGATGCTCGTGCTGCAGGCCGCGTTCGGCCTGAGCGGGCTGATCGCCGCGCCGTTCTACTACGCCTACGTGAAGCGCGAGCTGACGGAGCGCGAGCTCGTCTAGCCCGCGCTCCCCGGCTTCAGGAAGCCGCGCTGCCCGCGGGCTTCAGCACGCCCTTGTGCAGGCGCACCTTGTCGCCCGCGTGCCAGGTCGGCGCGTCGGTCGAAACGACTTTCACCGAGCCGTCGTGCATGCGTACCGAGATGTCGTAGCGCTTGGTGGTGCGCGCGCTGCGCTCGATCTGGTGCCCAGCGACGCCGCCGACCACGGCGCCGATCGCCGTGCCGGCGCGGTTGCCGTCGCCGATCTCGTGGCCGATCACGGCGCCGGCGACGCCGCCCGCCACTGCGCCGACGCCGGTGCCTTTGCCCATGACGTCGACTTCCTTCACGCCGACCACTACGCCGCAGTCGCCGCAAACGGCGGCGACGCGCGTCGCCGGCTTTTCCTGCGCCTTGGCAACCGCCGGCTGCGGCTCCGCCTTCGAGCCGGGCAGGTAGCCGCCGAGGGCGGCGACCGCGAGCGCCGAGACGATGATCACGGCCGAGGCCGCGCCGGCGACGAGGGGATGCAGCCGGGGTCTTGCTTGCACGTTCTCCATTGCTTCGCTCCTTTTCGAACTTGGTCGAGCGGCGCGGAGAATAAATCGGCGATGTGACGCGGGAGATGAAGGAGTCGACCGATGGTTCGGATGGCGGATCGAGCGGCAGAGCTTCGCGCAACAATCCGGCATCGCTGTCGCCGGGCGGCGACGATTTCGTGATCGCGAGGTTTATCGTTCTTTACGTCGCGATGTACGCGGCGTACGGCGTCGCCTCGCCCTTTCTCCCGGCGTTCCTGCATTCGCGCGGCCTGCCGGCCGAGGCGCTCGGCGTCCTGATCGCCGCGGGCACGGCGGTGCGCCTCGCAGCCGCGCCGCTTGCCGGCCGTCTCGGCGACCGCATCCACGGCCTGCGCATCGTGCTCACCGCGAGCGCGGTCGCCGCCGCGTGCGTCACCGCAGGCTATTTCTGGTCGTACGGATCGATCGCGCTGGCGGCGCTCTATGTCGCGCAATCGGCCGCGCTCGCGCCGACCGCGGTGCTCGCGGACGCGCTGGCGATCGGCCGCGGCTTCGAGTACGGCTGGGTGCGCGGCGCGGGCTCGGCGGCCTTCGTCGCCGGCACGCTCGTTTCCGGCCAGGCGGTCGCCGGATTCGGCCTCACGGCCATCGTCGCGCTCCAGGCGACGCTGCTCGCCGGCGAAGCGATCGCCGCGTACCGAGTGCCGGAGCGGCCGCAATTGCCTGCGTCACACCGCACGTCGCGGACGAGCGTGATCGCGCTTCTTCGCCTTCCGGTGTTCCGTAGGCTGGTCCTGGCCGCTGCGCTGGTGCTCGGCAGCCACGCGATGAACGACGCCTTCGCCGTCATCCGCTGGAGCCAGGCCGGCATCGGTCCCGCGACCTCGAGCGTGCTCTGGTCGGAAGCGGTCGCCGCGGAAGTACTGGTGTTCTTCTTCCTCGGCCCGCGGCTCGTCGCGCGGCTCACGCCAGGCGGCGCGATCGCGGCTGCAGCGATCGCCGGTGCCGTGCGCTGGGGAGTCATGGCGAGCAGCGCGAGCGTGCTCGCGGTGGCGCTGGTGCAGCCGCTGCACGGCCTCACCTTCGCGCTGCTGCACCTCGCGTGCATGCGCCTCATCGCGCGCAGCGTGCCCTCCGGCCTGGAAGGCACGGCGCAGGCGATCTACGGGACGCTCGGCGTCGGCGCGGCGAGCGCGCTGCTCACGCTCGCCTCGGGCGTGCTGTACGGCCGCTTCGGCGCGCCCGCGTTCTGGGCGATGGCGGCGCTATGCGCCGCCGCCCTGCCCCTCGGGATGAAGCTCGCCCGCGCCTAGTACTGGATGTCGCTGCGGCGGTTCTCGGCCCACGACTGCTCGTCGTGGCCGGTCGACTTCGGCTTCTCCTCGCCGTAGCTCACCGCCTCGAGCCGCTGCCCGTTCACGCCGAGCAGCTGCATCGCCTTGGTGACGCTTTCGGCGCGCCGCTGGCCGAGCGCGAGGTTGTATTCCTTGCTGCCGCGCTCGTCGGCGTTGCCTTCCACGCGCGCCTTCACATCGGGGTGGTCGCGCAGGAACTGCGCGTTCGCCTCGATCACCTTCTTGTCCTCGGCAGTCAGGCTCGACTTGTCGAAGTCGTAGTACACCGAGCGCGTGTCCGGCCTGCCGGCCGCGCTGCGCGCCATCGCGCCGAGCGCGCCGCTCGACGGAGCGCTGCTCGAGCTCGCGGAGCTCGTCGGCGAAGCGTTCGTCGCGCTCGACTGCGGCGTCGTCGCGGTGTCCTCGTTCTTCGATTGGGTGGCGCATCCGCCGGCGAGCACGAGCGCGAGCGGGATGCAGATCTTCAGCATGCGGGTGTCCATGTACATATCCCTCTTATAGTGTGGAAGGCGCCCGCCTCGTCGGGATCGCGGCGCGGCGCGGCGGTATTATGCGCCAAATATATTTCCACAAATGTATCGCAGTTCTCAGAAGCAGCGCCGCATGCTCGAGGTGCTGGCGCAGTTCCGGATCATCATCCGCTCGGTGCGCCGCCATTATCAGGATGTCGAGCGGCGCGCCGGCCTGAGCGGCGCGCAGCTCTGGGCGCTCGCCGAGGTCTCGGCACAGCCCGGCCTGCAGGTCGGCGGCCTCGCCCGGGCGCTCGCCGTGCACCCATCCACGGCAAGCAACCTTGCGCGACGCTTGCATGCGCTCGGGCTGGTCAGGCGGGAACGCCAGGGGCACGACCAGCGGCATGTGCAGTTGTTCACCACCCCGCGCGGCGCAAAGGTGCTCGGCCGGGCGCCCAAGCCGTCGATCGGCGTACTGCAGCAGGCGCTCTCCGAGCTGCCGCCGGCGCGCCTGGGCGAGCTGCACGCAGCGCTCGAGCGAGTGGTCGCGCTCATGAAGGTGAAGAGCGTGACGGCGGCGCGCGCGCTGCCGCTCTCGGACATTACCCGCTAAACCGCGGCGATCAGCCGCGCCAGCGTTCCCACGCCCCAGACGGTGGCGATGCCCGCAAGGATGAGCGCGACCTGCGCCACGGCCGCGCTCGGCTCGACGCGCTTGTGCAGGCCCGGGATCAGGTCGGCGATGGCGACGTACAGCATGCTCGCCGCGGCGATGCCGAGCAGCGGCGCGATCCATTCGCGCAGGCCCTGCAGCGCGAAATAGCCGGCGACGCCGCCGAGCAGCATCGCCGAGCTCGCGAGCAGGTTGTAGAAGAAGGCGCGGCGCTTGCCGTATCCGGAGTGCAGCAGCACCAGGAAGTCGCCCACCTCCTGCGGCACCTCGTGCGTGATGATCGCGAGCGCGCTCACCACGCCGAGCTCGAAGTCGGCGATGAACGCCCCGGCGATGATCACGCCGTCGACCAGGTTGTGCACGCTGTCGCCGACGATCACCATCGGCGCCACGTGCCCTCCGGGATGCGCGTGGCCGTTGCCGTGCGCATGGCGCCACAGCAGCAGCTTCTCGAGCATGAAGAAGGCGAGGATGCCGCCGAGCACGGTCGTGGTGACGACCCCAGGGCGGGGCGCGGTCTCGAGCGCGTGCGGCAGGATCTCGAGCAGCGCCGCGGCGAGCAGCGTGCCGATCGCATAGCTCACCAGCATCGGCAAGTCGGCCGCGCGCGCGCGGAGCGCGAACAGCGCCGCCGCCGCGACGCTGAGCACGCCGCCGACCAGGGTCGCGGCGACGATCCAGGCGAGAACGCTGCTCGTCGGGGGCATCGGGGACGCGATGATAGCGTCCCGCGCCGTCAGCGCGCCCGGCGCTTGCCCTTGCCCTTCCCCTTGCCCTTCCCCTTTCTCGTCGGCGCCGTCGCACCAGCCGTTGCCGACGCGTCCAGCCATTCCTTGAGCGTGGCCGGCGATACGCCGAGCAGCGTGGCAAGCGCGCTCTCGTGATCCGGGCTTTTCTTGCCGCGCCTGGGCATGACCTAAGTTAGGGCGAAACGCTTGCGGCGTAAGCGAACAAAGGTCGGGCGGTTCTGTGACAGCTTCACCTCCACGCGCGCGAGAATAGCGCGGTGACCACCGGATCGCCTGCGCTGACGCGGGTCCGCCTCGCGCGCCTGGCGCGCATCCTCGCGTTGAGCGGGCTGATCGGCGCGCTGTACGGCAGGGGCACGGTTGACTCTTCGATCGGCGCAGCGGTCGGCGCGATCAGCGGCGCGCTCATCGGCGGCGCGATCGCCGCCATCGAGATCTTCGCGCTGCGGAGCGCAGCGTTGCGGCGGCTTGCGGCCCTGCCCTTCGCCCTGCTGATCGCGCTGAAGACCCTCGCCTACGGCTCGATCGCCGCGGCAATCGTCGGCTCGCACCTGGGCGAGCGCCTGGTCGGCGTGCCGCCCGGCTACGCGGTGGCAGAGATGCCGCGCATGGTCGGCTTCTCGCTCCTCGTCACGCTGCTCTTCGTGATCGTGCTGCAGGCGGCCGGGCTGGTCGGCTACCGGACGTTCTCCAGCCTGCTGCTCGGCCGCTACCGGCAGCCGCGCTCCGAGCGGCGCTTCTTCCTCTTCGTCGACCTGGTCGGCTCGACCGCGCTCGCCGAGCGCGTCGGCCCGCTCGCCGCGCACCGCTTCCTCGCCGCCGTGTTCACGACGGTCGCCGAGCCGATCGCCGCCGCGGCGGGCGAGATCCATCAGTACGTGGGCGACGAGGTGGTCGTGACCTGGACCGAAGCGGGCGCATTGCCCGAGGCGCGCGCGCTGCGCTGCTTCTTCGACATGCGTGCCGCGCTCTCCGTCCGGGGCGAAGAGCTGCGCCAGCGCTTCGGCATCGCACCCGAGCTGCGCGCCGCGCTGCATGCGGGCGAGGTGGTCGCGGGCGAAGTCGGCGAGGAGCGCCGGGCGATCGTCTTCCATGGCGACGTCATGAACACCGCGGCGCGGCTCGAGCAGGCGACGCGCGACCTGGGATGCCGCTTCATCGCCTCCGAAGAGGCGTTGCGCACGCTCGGAAAACTGGACGGCTACGACTGCCGCAGCCTGGGCACGCTGCCCCTTCGCGGACGGAGCGAACCCATTCACGCGTTTGCCGTTGAGAGGCTTTATACCGGAGAGTTGGCGGGCGCCGCCCGCTCCCAGAGCGCCGAGCGCCAGCGGTAGCCGATGGCGATCGTCGCAGCGAGCCCGACGCCTGCATAGAGGACCGTCGTGGCCGCGTAGCCGAGGTGGGCGATGACCGGCCCGGCGGCGAGCAGCCCGAGCGGCAGCCCCCAGATGGCGAGCATGCGGATGCCCATGACCCGGCCGCGCATCTCGTCGCTCGCCGAGCGCAGCATCACCGCCGCAAGCGGCGTCATGCAGAAGCTCTGCGCGAACCCGGAAAGGAAGAGCAGCACGAGCCCCGGCCCCAGGGCGCGCGACTGGCCGAACGCGAGGATGATCGCGAACCACAGTGCGGCCGCCGCGAGCATGATGCGTCCCGCGCGCAGCGGCGCACGGCGCGCGCCGAGCAGGAGCGAGCCGACGAACGCGCCCGCGGCGAACGCCGCCGCCAGGTAGCCGAGGCCCGCCTGGCCGACGGCATAGACATCCTTCGCCACATACGGCAGCAGCCCGAGGAAAAAGGGGAACGCAAGCAGGTTGACGAGGAACGCGACGCTGAAGGCGCCGAGCTGATCGGCGTTGTGCCAGACGTAGCCGACCGCCTGCTTCAAGCCAAGCAGCGCGCGCGCCGCGCCGCCGCTCGCCTGCGCTGCGCGCGGCGGCGGACCGGCGACGCCGAGCGAAAGGACGAACGCGGTCGCATACATGCCCGTCACGATGACGTACGCGGGCCCCATGCCGATCAGCGCAACCCCGGCGGTCCCCGCCAGCGCGCCCGCGATGCGCGCGGTATCCGAGGTCGTGCGCGCAATGCCGAGCGCCGCCATCAGGAGCTCGGGGCGCATCGTCTGACCGACGAGCACGTAGCGCATGACGTTGTCCGACGGACGCATGAGGCCGGCGAGCGCCGCGATGGCGAACACGTGCCACGGCGCGAGCGCGCCGCTCAGCGTAAGCGCCATCAGCGCCGCGGCGAGCAGCGCATAGGCGGCGCGCGTCGCGCAAAGGAGAAAGCGAAAGCCGAGGCGATCGCCGAGCACGCCGAAGAACGGCGAGAAGAGCGAGCCGAGCCACACCAGCGCGCCGAGCAGCACCAGCTGCTCGACCGAGCCGGTCGTGGCCAGCACGTACCAGCCGAGGATCAGGTTCTCCATCTCGAATGCCCACGAGGTAATGAGGTCCGCCGGCCACTGGAAGCGGAAGCTCGGTACGTGGAACGGCGCGACCAGCGACGAGGAACGCATCGGCGCGGCGGAAGATACACGTTAAAACCTGTGAAGCGATGCCGGTTCGCATAGCGGCTCGCGCGCGCGTCCGTACAGTGTCGTGCATGCAAAGGAAGTCCGTCCCGGTCGGCGAGCTGCAGTTCGGCATGTACATCGCCGAGCTCGATCGCCCCTGGACCGATACGCCGTTCATGTTCCAGGGATTCGCGCTACGCACCGGGCAGCAGCTCGAGGCGCTGCGCAAGTACTGCCGCCATGTCTTCATCGACGTGGCGCGCAGCGAGCACGCTCCGGCCGCAGGATCGCGGGTAGCGCAGCAGTCCGCGCCGTCGAGCGCAGCCGCCTTCGGCATCCACGGCAATGCCGGCTACGCGGCGCAGGCGGATCTCGAGCACGAGATCGCGCTTGCGAGCGCCGTATACGCGAGCACGCTGCCGGCGCTCGAGCAGCTGCTGCAGCCGCTCAAGAACGGCAGCGCGAGCCTCGCCGGCCGCGACGTGCACAACATCGTGCACGAGCTCGCCGAGAGCGTGATCCGCAACCCCGATGCTTTGCTTCTCCTTTCGCGGAACCGCGACACGAGCGCACCGGCCCATGCGCGGGCGCTGCAGGTCTCGGTGGCGATGATGGCTTTCGGCCGTTTCCTGCAGCGCGAGGGCGACGAAATCCTGCTCCTCGGGCTGCTCGGGTTACTGCAGGACGTCGGCCTGTGCCGGCTGCCGCCCGCGGCGCTCCTCGCACGCCGGGAGAACCCGAACGCCGAGGAAAGCGAGCTCATGAAGAAGCACGTCGAGCTTTCGGCGCACATCCTCGGACTTGCTTCCGGACTGCCGCCGAGGCTCGCGTCGCTCGCGCTGCTGCACCACGAGCGGCAGGATGGCGGCGGCTATCCGCGCGGCTTGCGCGGCTACCAGATCGGCCTGCTCGGCTCGATGGCCGCCATCTGCGACGCCTACGACTCGCTGCTCGCCCCGCCGCCGCATGGCGCAGGGCACTCGCCGTCCGCGGCGGTGAAGCTGCTGCTTCAGGGGCGCGGCACGGCGTTCCACGGCCCGCTGCTCGAGCAGTTCATCCGCTGGCTCGGCGCGTTTCCGGTCGGCGCCGCGGTCGAGCTCGACTCGGGCGAGACGGGGATCGTCGTCGCCGAGAACGTGCTGCAGCGCCTGAAGCCGAAGGTGCGCGTGCTCGCCGATCGCGCCGGCCGCCCGCTGCGGCCGCGCAGGACGGTCGACCTCGCCGTGGACCCGGGCCTGCGCATTCGCCGCACGCTGGAAGAGGGCAAGCTCGCCTTCGACGCGCGCCGGCTTTTCTAGCCCGCACGCGCCCTAGCGAGGGCAACCGTTACGCCGAGCAGGTACAGCAGAGCCGGCGGAACGAAGGCGAGCTCGATCGTCTGCCGGAACCGGAAATGCCAGCGAGTCGCCGTATCGGCTTCGTAACGCAGCAGGATCGGGCGCAGATCGACCTGCGGGTACGCGCCCTGGGCGGCGACGATGAACGCTTCGTCGCCCAGGCGGGTGCGCAGGATCTTGGCGCTGATCGGCACCATGGGATCGCCGTTGATCGTTCCCTCGATGGCGTCGGCCCAGATGCGCAGGCGATCCTCCGCGCTCTGGTACTGCCAGAGAATTGCGAACATCACGAGCGAGAGCCAGATGATCGTCGCAACGAGCCAGCTTTCGCGCCAGCCGCCGCTCAGCTTCAGGCGCTCGAGATTCGCGTGTCCGGCCAGCATACGAGAGGCAAGCCTAGGCGCCGAACCTTGCAGCACCCCGTCGAGAACCTGCGCCGTCGATCAGGAAGCGCCGTCGGCGCGGAACTGCAGGACCTGGTCGGTGCGGTAGAGGCGATCGGCCGTGCAGTTCGGGCACGACACGCGAAACACGAGCGGACGCTTTGAAGTGAAAGGCTGCGCGCCCGCGCTCGGATCGTCGAGCGCCGCGAAGCGCGTATGGCACGCCGTGCACTCGAAGCCGAAATACCACTTGCCGGGTTTCAGCTCGCCGGGCTTCTTTGCCGTGACGTTGTAGGTTGCCTGGAAACCGGACCCTTCGAACACGCGCGAATCTCCACCTTGCGGAGCATCTATCCTACGCGCTGTTTCTATTCCCTGGGCCTCGCCGCCTGCCCGGTGACGATCTCGAGTGCCGCGAAGTAAACGCTGCCGTCGGCCGGCAGGCCGTCGCCGGACAACCACCGCTCGATGTCTTCGAGTTTCACGTCGAGCGCCTCGGCCACCGCCTTTTCGCTGCCGAGAATCTCTATCGCGCGCCGCAGGGTGCGGATCTTCGGGTCTTCCGCAGCGCCCTGCGGCGGCGCGGCCGGCGGCTCGGTCGGAACGACCGCGAAGCTGAACGGCAGCCCGGCGCGCTTGATGATCGAGATGGCGAACAGCACATCGGAACGCTTTGCCACCAGCGCCTCGAAGACCTTGCCGTCATTCGCGCGCAGCTGCGTCGCTCCGTCGACGAAGCGGTACAGGACCAGGTTGACCGGAACCTGGACGCGCCTCTGGGTCACCGCGCCGACGGTATAGACCGGCACGATGCGGGACAGGGCGCTCGCGGCGATATTGAGCGCATCTTCATAATCGCCGCGATTGACCACCGCCTTGCTCGAGGGATGGACCTGGTGGAAGGTCGCAGCCGCTGCCAGGGAAATGGGCACGAACTCGTCCCGAGCCGCCTGCCATTGCGCTTCCACGCGCAGGCGCTCGACTTCCAGGCTTAGCTTCCGCTCCTTGTCAGACACGTCTTCCCCCTGCGGCGGATATTGTGCGCCGTCGAACCATCCTAATGTGATCCTCGACACATAACGCACCGCGCCGGCGGTCGAAGTGCACCCGCAAGAGGTGTACGCTACGCACGGAAATGCACTATCCAGAGAAAAAGCCTTGCGTGCTGAGCGAGTTGTATTCGTTGCCGTGGTATCCGCGCAGGACGACCAGCGTTCGGGTCGCCCACGGCGAGGAAGCAAGGGCGGCGATGGCGATGCTGACTGCCAAATCGCGCTACCTGATCGATCGCGCGCGGCGCGCCATCGCGCTTTCGCATGCTCTCGTCCCCCAAGCGCGGCGCGAGGGCCCTGAACTAATCTAGCCCGGTCATGCGCGAGAGCGCAGCCGGCGCACGCGCGCGATCGCCTGGCCGAGCTCGGAGTGCGGTCCGGCATGAACCTCTAGCGCGATCGCCTGCGCTTCGCCGAGCAGGGCCTCGCTGAGCGCGTTGGCGCCGGCGAGCTGCTCGGTCTCCGCATGGCTGCATTTCAGTATCCCGAGGCTGAACTTGTCGGACGCCGCTTGCAGCAGATCGTGTCCCGCGCTCAGGCACTGCCGCGCGGCAGCGAACCGGCCCTGGTGCGCATCCACCAGGGCAAGATAGCTGAGGAACTGGCCTTCCGAGCGCCGATCCTTCAGATCGCGCGCGATCGCCAGCGCGGCCTGCAGGCCCGCTCTTGCGCGCTCGGGCTCACCCGCCGCGTCCTGAACGATGGCGAGGTTGCACAGAATGAGGCTTTCGAGCCGGGCGTTGCCGGTCTCGCGCGCCAGCGTCAGCGCGCGTTCCAGCGCCGCGGCCGCTTCGGAGCTCCTGCCCTCCAGCTGATGCAGCAGCCCGAGGTTGGAGAGCGTGTTGCCCTCCCACTGGCGATCGCCGATCTCGCGCGCCACCCCGAGCGCCGACTCGTAGAGCGCGCGCGCTTCCTTCATTTCGCCCTGCTCGATATGGAGGATGCCGAGATTGCTGAGCGTGCGGCCCTCGCGGCGCCGGTCGTTCAGGCCGCGCGAGACGTGCAACGCATTCTCGAAGTGGCGGCGCGCGTCTCCCATCTTCCCTTGCACCTCGGACAAGCTGCCCAACGCGTTATGGGCTTCCCATTCGACCGCCCGATCGACCCTGCCGGCGATCGCGAGCGCGGCCTCGAAATGGGCCTGCGCGTCGCGCATGTCTCCCTGGTTGAAGTCGAGCCAGCCGAGGCTGCTCAGTGCGCGCGCTTCGCATTTTTCGTCGGCCGAACGGCGAGCGAAACCGAGGGCATCGAGCAGATGCTTTCGCGCATCGTCCGGCTCGCCGGTCGAGGCCGAGGCGTTTCCCGCGACCCACGCCACGGTTGCCCGGGCCCTGCGATCCTCCAGCGGCAGCGATGCAACCAGCGAGGCCAGCTCGACGCCGACACGGTAGGGACCGCGCAGCTGGATCGCTGCCCACGCACCCTCGAGCGCCCGCACAGCCTCGCGGACGGCGCCGCGAGCGCAGGCACGCCGGCACGCGAGGATGAGGTTATCGATCTCGACGCAGCGATTCGCGACGGCATCGGCCTCCCCGAGCCCGGCGAAGTAGTTCCAGTGCCGCTCTTCGGCGGACGAGGCGGCGCCTGGGCCGCCGCCCGGAAAGCCAGCCTCGGCTCGCAAGTGATCCGATGCGTATTCCTGGACGCTGACGAGCAGGTCGAACCTTCCGTCGCCGCGCGTCCTGACGAACGACTTGTCGACCAGCGAGTGCACCGCTGCGGCGGGCGAATCGCCACTCGCCGCGCCTTCGGGCAGCTGCAGCACCGCTTCTGCGGATTCGAGAGAGAACCCGCCCTGAAAGACGGACAGCTGCGCGAGCGCGCACTTATCGGAGGTCGACAAGAGGTCCCAGGACCAGTCGAACGTAGCTCGCAGCGTCGCCTGCCGGTCGCGGCGCGCGCCCGCGGAAGCGAGCAGGTTGAACCGCTCGTTCATCCGCGCGAGCAGGTCCCGGGGGCGCATCACGCGGCTTCGCGCGGCGGCGAGCTCTATCGCGAGCGGCAATCCGTCCAGCAGCTCGGCGAGCTGCGCAATGGCCTGCTCGTCGTCGTTCGTCACGTGAAACTGCTTGCACGCCGAGCGCGCACGCTCGAGGAACAGCGTCGCCGCGTCGGCGCGCGGCAGCGGCGGCAGCGCGAGCGTCTCTTCGCCGGCCAAGCCCAGCACTTCGCGCGTCGTGACGAGAAAGCGCGCGCGGCTCGCCCGGTCCAGCCATCGTCCGAGCGTTTCCTGCGCGTATCGCGACACCTGCTCGAAATTGTCGAGGATCACCAGGCAATCGCCGCGCCCGGCGATAGCGCCGCCGAGCTGCGCGACCGGATCTTCCTTCCCGAGCGGCACATCGAGCGCCTCGGCGACGGCCTGGGCGATACCGTCCAGGCTGCGCGCCGAGGACAGGTCGCAGAACCAGACGCCGCCCGGGAAATCGCCGAGCGAAGTCCAGGCGAACCGCTTGACCAGCCGTGTCTTGCCGCTGCCGCCGATCCCGAGCACCGAAACGAGGGAGGCTCCTTCGGCGAAGCGCGTTGCCAGATCGGCGAGATGGGGGCCCCGTCCGACGAACGTGTCGCGCTCGGGCGGGATGCGATGCTTTATGTCTCGCAACGGCAGCCAGAGGTCGGCATTGCGCACGACGCGATAGACACTCGGGGTCTCGCCCGGCGGCGTCGGCGGCACATCGCCTTCAGCCAGCTCGAGCAGCTCTACCGGCTCCGGGATGCCCTTCAGGCGCCACCAGCCATGCGAGCGGGTATTCAGGCTGGTCTCGCCAAGGGCCACGCGCGCCTCGGCCGTCAGCAGCGTCTGGCCGCCTTGCGCGACCGACATCACGCGCGCCGCGATCGGCTTCGCGAGGCCATCCACTTCCAGGGGTTTTGCGCCGAGCGCGACGTCCGACGCACTGTTCTCGCGCAGCCGCACGGGGCCGACGTGCAGCCCGGCGCGTGCCTTGATCGGCACCTCGAGCGCTGTCAGCGCGCGGTGATAGGCCAGCGCATAACCGACCGCATCCGCGCCGTTGTCGAAGAGCAGCAGCATTCCGTCGCTCTTGTCGATTTCGCGCCCGCGCCATTCGCGCAGCAGATCGCGCGCCATGCGATCGTGCGCCGCCCAAAGCTTCGCCATCGCCGCGTCACCGAGGCTTGCGGAAAGCCTCGTGCTGTCGACGACGTCGGTCAGGAGCAGGGCGCGCACCACGCTCATGCGACCGACAGTCTGTAGTGTTTGGCGCAACGCGCCAAGCCGTTGGCGTGTTCTGCCTACCCGTCGGGCGCGCGGCGCCGTTACCTTCGCGGGCTTCCTATGGTGCTCAAGCCGACCGAGGACGAAGAACCCGTGCCGCCGTCGCTGCTGCTTCGCCTGGCCGTCGGTTCGCCCGCAGGGCTGGCCATTTTCCTCATTTGGCTTCTCTGGCGCTCCTTCGTCTCATGAAAGCGAAATCGTCAGCTACTCGTGAAAAGGTTGTTCTTCGCCGGGCCGGCGCGGCGCTAACCTTGGCCTATGAAACAGAATACGGCCAAGGGGCTGTTGGAAATGATGGTGGCCTGCCTGGGCATCACGGCCGTATCCGAGCGCCTCAGGGTTCCGATCGCCATCGTGGAAGACTGGATGCGGCTCGATACTGAAATCCCCCAGCGCCGGCTGGACGACGTAGCCGGCCTTCTCGACAAGGTGCAGTAAAAGCGCCCTTGCCCTCCCGAAATAGGGCGCTCGTCCGAGGCTCGGCCCCCGCCGGGCCTCTTTTTTTTTCGGCGCGACATTTCTCGCAGCGCCGCGGTCGCTGCCCGAACTAGACTCGCCGCGGAGGCCGACATGACCATGACCCACGACATGAGCCCGGAGATGCCGGGCGCCGATCACTTTCTGAACCGAACGGGCCGGCGCCGTTTCGATTGGCTCGTTTGCTTCGTCTTTGTCGGCGGCGCTATCGCCGTCGCAGGGTTCTTTGCCCTGCTTGCCCGGACCAACGGACTGATCTGACGCGCTCAGTAGCGTTGTGCGAGCGTAAGCAGCAACGCCGTTCCACCGAGCTGCAGCTTCTTGCTGCTCAGCTCACCAAACGTGCCGGAGAGCCAAAGGCGGCGCGCCTCGAAGCCGAGCGTTGTGCGGCTGCTGCCAATCGGGAAGGCGATCCCCGCGCGCAAGTCGCCGCCGAGGGCGTGGTCGTTTTCCTCGATCTCGCCCGAAACCGGGATAGAAAACGCCGTTCCGCTCTCTTCCGCCTTCATCGACGACAGATAGAGAGCCGCCCCGCCGCCGGCATAGAGCTCGCCACCGCCGTGCATAGGCCAGGCGTACGTGAGCCGGCCGCCGAGCCCGACCGTATTGAACGTCATCGAGCTGTCGACGGTACACGTCGAGCCGCAGCTCACTCCTTGCGGAGCGGCGTACTTGGCGTTGTATAGATTTCCCTCGACGCCTCGCCCTGCGGGCTGAAGAGGCCGAGCGAGACCCCCAGGCGCTTTCCTCGGCGCATGCCGGCGATGCAGGGGTCGCGGCAAGAAGGAGAGCAACGCCGACATGGAGATTTGTCTTCATGCCGGCAGCCTATTCGGCCGGCGCGAAGATCAAAATCCCAGAGTCATGGCAGAGCTGGCCTGGCTTTTGACTTGCGTCATGCCATGCGGATCGACGCCGAGCCAGAATCAACGGCACGTGCAATGACCGCCTACAACACCATCCTCGTCGCAATCGATGGCAGCGAGCCTTCGGCGAGGGCGCTCGACGAAGCCGTGCGGCTGGTGAAGGCGCAGGGCGGAAAGCTGCAGATCGTGCACATCGGAGTACCGGAGGGCGGGAAGCAGATCCTCGCCGATGCGCTGAAGAGCGCGCAGCAGGCCGGCGTGCCTGCCGAGGCGAATGTGGTCGAAGGCATCGGCGGCCGCACCGCGACCTTCATCATCGACGAGGCGAATCGCTGCAGCGCCGATCTCATCGTCGTAGGCACGCACGGCCGTCGCGGCGTGCGCCGCCTGCTGGTCGGCAGCGACGCCGAAGGAATCGTGCGCAGCTCGCCGGTCCCCGTGCTAGTGGTGCACGGCGAGCAGTAGCTTCAGCGCTTCAGCGGCCCGAGGCTGCGGAGCGCCCTCCGCCGCGCAGGCACTCGCTCATGAAGCTCTTGCGCTGATCGCCCTTCATGTTCTTCGCGCTCGCTTCCCGGTTGCAGCTCGCCATCTTCTCCTGCTGCGCGGTGAGCTCCTTGCCGCCGTTTTCGCCTTTCAGGCAGTGGCTCATGAAGTCCTGCCGCTCCTCGCCCTTCATGTGCTTGCCGCTGGCTTGGGCGTTGCACGATTTCATGCGTTGCTGCTGGGCAGTCAAAGGCTTGTCCTGCTGTGCCCAAGCGCTCCAGGGCGCGAGAAGGGCGGCGCTGGCAGCGAAGGCGGCTGCGAATCGGACGACGGACATGCGAGGCTCCTCTAGGTAAGTATTGCCTCGCCTGCCCCTGCAATTGGCGAGCCCGGGGAACGCTATTTGCTGGCCTATGCGCGAACCAACCCGGTTCTCGCCTAAAGGAGCGATTCGCATGAACTACAACCACCTGCTCATTACCAGCGCAGTGCTGCTCTCGTCCTGCGCACTAACCGCCGGGGAAGGAAAGGACACTACGGCACGAGGTAGCGCGGCCCAGGGTGCCACCCAGGACCAAACGCCGCAGCCCGGAAGCGCCGCAGCATCCGGCGCCGGCACAGCACCCGGGAGCACCGGCACCCAAAGCGGCGCCGAGCCGGCGGACAAGGCGTCGGGCGGCGCAACGGCCGACACCACCGCCCCCGACAAGAGTGCGGCGCCAACCGAGGGCCCGGAAGCTTCGGGCAGCAGCGGCACGCAAAGCGGGCCGAATCCTGCCGGGTCGCCGGACAGGGCGACCGAGAAGAAGTAACGGCGGCGCGGCAACGACAAGAGCGGAGAGCAGTGCTCTCCGCTCTTTCTTGTCTACGAGCAGAACCGGGGGCGCTCCTTGTCACGATTGCGCCACGCCGGGTCGTTGACGTCGGGCCATTCGTTGCGCGGCGGCGCGGCGTTTGATTCTGGTCCGTCATCAATTCACGCCTAATTTTCATGAGTGGGGAAGTTCTCCCGCAGTACGCTGAATGGCTCACAGAGGAGGAGAAAAATGGTGGACAAACGGCGCTTGGTCCGCGGGTTCGCAATTTCGACGATCTCGTTGCTGGGTCTTTTGCTCAGCCATTCGATCTGGGCCGACCACGGAGGCAAGCCGCAGGTCGGATCGGTGGGCCCGGTGCCCAAGGCCGTATGCGGCCATTCCGATCACACCGAAAGCGGATTGCAGGGACAGACCACGTCGGCGGAACGCGCCGTCGTGAACGGCCATACCGACTCGGAACGCGGCTACAACTGCAATCTGCAGCTCGTCGGCCAGTTCCGGGGCGAGGGCGCCTTCTCGCAGGATGGGCCGTCGTACTTCAAGCACTGCGCCTACATGGCAACGGAAAACGACGCTCGGCAGGCGCACCCCGGCATCGTGGTGATCGATGTTTCGGATCCGAGGAATCCCCATGCGACCGAGTACCTCGCCGAAACCAAGGCGGGGCTCAACCCGCACGAGAACAACAAGGTCAACCAGAAGCGCGGACTGCTCGGGCTCGCGCAAAGCAACGGGCCGAATTTCGCGGTTTACGACCTGAACGACGATTGCGCTCACCCGAAGCTGGCGTCCACGTTCGACGTCCCCAACAGCTCGGGCCACATGGGCGGCTGGGCGGAGGACGGCAAGACCTACTACATCGGACAGAGCTTCCGCGGCGTGAACGGCATCATGCCGATCATCGATACGACCGATCCGTACAACGCGAAGTGGCTCCTCAACTGGACGTTCACCGGCGATGGCCGGCCGCACGACCTTTCCACCAACAAGAGCGGCACGCGGATGTACTCGGGGCAACCCGGCAACTTCGGCGCCCCGTCGAACAATTCTTCGTTCGGGCCCGACGGGCTGGTGATCCTCGACGTGAGCGACATCCAGCTCCGTCGTCCCAATCCGCAGATCCTGATCGTGAGCCGGCTGTTCTGGAACGATCAAGGGCAGGCGGAACAGATGCTGCGGTTCAAGTCCCACGGACGCTGGTACATCATCAGCACCGACGAGTCCGGCGGCCAGGGCGGCGTCGGCGGCCTGGCGGCGGCCTGCGCGCGGGGAGCGTCGGCGTACGGCTATTCGAACGTCATCGACGTCACCGACGAGAACAATCCGAGGATCGTCTCCAAGATCATGCTCGAAGTGCACGATCCCGCCAATTGCTCGAAATTCCTGACCGAGCCACCGGAAGTCGGCGGCGGTGCTCTCGACTACTCGACTGAGAGATGCGGTATCGACCGTCCGAAGAATCCGACGCTGGCCGCTTGCGGCTCGAGAGGTACAGGCACGCGGGTGTACGACATCCGCGATCCGCTCCATCCCGTGGAGATCGCCTATTGGAAGGGTCCGGCTCCGAGAACGGCCTTCCTTCCCGGGTCGGGCAGCTGGTCACCCGGCGTCGATCGAACCGTCGAGAAGCAGGCGGGTCTGGTGCGCTTCGTCAGGGCACGGGGCGCGCACGGAAAAGGCGAGCTCAATCTCTGGATCGTCGGCGATGGCAACGGTTTCCAGGTGCTCCGCTTCAGCGACGAGTTCCTGAGGACGCACCGTGGCCATGAGATCATCGACGAGGCTTTGGACGACGAGCACGACGAGGGCGACGAGCACCACGAGCATCACGACCACGACGATTAACAGATCGTCAGGGATGGCTCTTCGGCTCGCGGTCGAAGAGCCATTTTTTTTGGGCGGATGTTTCGCGACAATCGACGCCACTGATGCAATTCCTTAACCCCCAAGTCCAGAGAGACCTGGACGCCGGCGTGCCGTTGCGCCTGGATCTCGGATGCGGAGAACAGAGAAAGCAGGGTTTCTACGGGATCGACTGGGTGGATGTTCCGGGAGGCGTAGATATCCTCGCCGACCTGAATGAGCCGCTGGAGCTTCTACCCTCGGGGTGCGCGGAGCATGTCTTCTCGACCCATACGCTCGAGCACGTGCAGAACCTGAAGGGCCTTCTCGCCGAGATTCACCGCATACTGAAGCCCGGCGGCCTCTTTGAGCTGATCGTGCCGCACTTCTCCAACCCCTACTATTACTCCGACCCCACGCATGTCCGGTTCTTCGGTCTCTACACGATGAACTACTTTGCCGACGATCCAGGCCCTGTCGTGTGGGGCGTACGTCCGCTACCGGGACCGAAGTTTGTCCTGGAGAGCGTGAAGTTCGCTTTCTGGCGGCGCAATCTGTGGGCGCGCATCTGGGTGCCGATCTTCCGCTATTTCGTGAATCGGACCCACGGCTCGCGCGATTTTTATGAGCGCTGCCTGTGCCGGCTATTCCCGGCGTGGGAGCTCAGGTTCAGGCTGCGCAGGCCGTAGCGAGCGCTCTGCCCTCTACGAAATTGACCGCGGGCAATTGAATTTGCGGATAAAGCGCTCGCCGCTCGTCAACGCATTTAGCCGAGTATTACCAAGACGCCTGCGGACAGGCGCACACTACCCGCGAGGGGGATCGCGGCAATGGCAAAGTTCATTCACGCGATGGTCCGCGTCCTGGATCTGCAGAGTTCCCTGGCGTTCTATGACCAGGCATTCGGCCTGAAGGAAGTCCACCGCCTCGACTTTCCCGATTTCGCCCTTGTCTACTTGCGCAACGCGGAGAGCAACAGCGAGCTCGAGCTCACCTGGAACAAGGGCCGCCAGACGCCCTACGCCCATGGCGATGGCTACGGCCACATCGCGGTCAGCGTAGCCGACGTCACGGCGGAGCGGCGGCGCTTGGCGGATCTCGGCCTTGCGCCCAACGAAGTGAAGGAATTTCGTGACGGCAACGCGCTGCTGGCGCGCTATTTCTTCATTCAGGATCCCGACGGATACAAGATCGAGGTGCTGGAACGGCGGGGTCACTACGAGTGATACCGGAGGTTACGACGATGAAACGATTGGTGCCGATAGAGCTGCGCGAGGAAGGTACGCTGGACAGGCCGCGGACCCGCATTGCGCTCACGCGGCGCGAGTTCCTCAAGGGAACGGGCCTCCTGACGGGGACGCTCGCGCTTACCTCCATCCTCGGGACAATCGCGCCGAGCCGCGTCTGGGCCGCCGAGCTCGCCACGCTGTCCACGGCGGAAGGCGACGCGATCCTGAAGTTCGCCCGGGTTCTCTACCCGCACAAGACGCTGCCGGACGCGGTCTATGCGCTCGTCGTCAAGGACCTCGACACCGACGCCGCGGGCAACGCGCAGACGGCGGCCACGCTGCGCGAGGGCGTGACCCGGCTCAACCAGGCCGCGGACGGCAGCTTCGCGAACGCGAGCGAAGCGGTGCGCCTCAAGATCGCGAAGGGCATCGAGGCCTCGCCTTTCTTCGAGGCGGTACGCGGGAAATGCATAGGCTCGCTGTACAACAACGACATGGCCTTCGCCCATTTCGGCTACCCGGGCTCGTCCTGGGAGAAAGGCGGTTACATCAACCGCGGCTTCAACGACCTGAAGTGGCTCCCCGATCCGCCGCTATCTGCAAGTCCCAGGGTCATGAAGGGCTGACCGGCGCAGCGGGAGCAATTTTCAATCGGAGCGGGAGAGCAACATGGCCAGATTCGACTTGAGTGATGATTCGGTCGTCGTCGTCATCGGCTCCGGCGCAGGTGGCGGAACGTTGGCCAACGAGCTGTGCCAAAAAGGCATCAACGTCGTCCTGCTCGAGGCGGGCGCGCGCCAGTCGCTCGACACTTTCGTCAACGACGAGTGGAAGTCGTTCATGCAGCTCGCGTGGCTGGACAAGCGCACGACCTCCGGCAACTGGCGGGTCGCCAAGGACTTTCCCAACCTCCCGGCATGGATCTGCAAAACGGTGGGCGGCACCACGACGCACTGGGCGGGCGCGAGCCTGCGCCTGCAGGAGCACGAGTTCAAGGCGAAAACCGTGTATGGCGAAGTCAAGGGAGCGTCGCTGCTCGATTGGCCGCTCACGCTCCAGGAGCTCGAGCCGTGGTATGCGAAGGCCGAGGACAAGATGGGTGTTACGCGCACGAACGAAATTTCCGGCCTGCCAGGCAACAACAACTTCAAGGTCATGTACGCGGGAGCGGTGAAGGCGGGCTACAAGGCCTGCCACACCGGGCGCATGGCGATCAACAGCGCGCCGCGCGACGGCCGCGCAAGCTGCCAGCAGACCGGCTTCTGCTTCCAGGCCTGTAAGTTCGGCGCCAAGTGGTCGACGCTGTACACGGAGATCCCGAAGGCGGAAGCGACCGGCAAGCTCGATCTGCGGCCGCAATCGCGGGTGCTGAAGATCGAGCACAACGATGCCGGCAAAGTCACCGGCGTCGTGTACGCGGACGCCGAAGGCAAGCAGCAGCTCCAGAAAGCCCGCATCGTCTGCGTGGCCGGCAACTCGATAGAGACGCCGCGGCTCCTGCTGCACTCGGCCTCGGCGAAGTATCCGGACGGCCTGGCCAACAGCTCGGGGCAGGTGGGACGCAATTACATGCGCCACACCACTGGTTCGGTGTACGCCATGTTCAAGCAGCCGGTCGATATGTATCGCGGCACCACCATGGCAGGCATCATCAGCGACGAGTCGAGCAACAATCCAAAGCGCGGATTCGTCGGCGGCTACGAGATGGAAACGCTGTCGCTGGGCCTGCCGTTCCTCGCTGCGTTCCTGGAACCGGGCGACTGGGGCGCGGAATTCGCCGGCTGGCTGGACAACTACACGAATATTGCAGGCATGTGGCTGGTCGGCGAGGACATGCCGCAGCCGACGAACCGGGTGACGCTGCACCCGACGGAGAAGGATGAATACGGCGTACCCATCCCGAACGTCCATTTCGACGATCACGAAAACGACAATGCGCTGCGCAACCACGCGTTTGCCGCGGGCGAAAAAGTCTATCGTGCGGCCGGCGCCATCAAAGTCCACCGCACGCCGCCCTATCCTTCGACCCACAACCTCGGGACGTGCCGCATGAGCGGGAAGGCCGCTGACGGCGTGTGCAACAAATGGGGCCAGACGCACGACATCGGCAACCTGTTCATTTCGGACGGCAGCCAGTTCACCACCGGCGGAGCGGAGAATCCGACGCTTACCATCGTGACGCTCGCGATCCGGCAAGCCGACTATATCGCCAGCCAAATAGGCAAGCGCGCGATTTGACTGCTCGTACGAGGACCCGCCATGAGCGCAATCTATACGAGTGCCGATCCCATTCTGTATGAATCGCGGACCCGCTCGGTCCGCATGCATGGCATCCCGACCACGGTCAGGCTGGAAAACCTGTTCTGGGACGTGCTCGGCGAAATCGCGGAGCGCGAGGGCCTGACGACCAGCCAGTTCGTGGTCAAGCTGCACGATGAGCTGGTCAAGGCCCACGGCGAGACGCACAACTTCGCGTCCTTCCTGCGCGTCTGCTGTCTGCGTTACTTGTCGCTGGCCGCGGCGAGAGTACCGGCCAATATCACCAGCTCGGTCCCGATGCCGCCATCGCCGCTGAAGGCGGTACGGTAGCGATCGTCCACTTACTTTGTCGTCCGCAGGCAGGTGGCCACCCCGATGAACAGGGCGATGGCGGCGACCGCGATCGCCGCCTCGACGTGCAGCATCGCCCCGCTGCCCCAGCGCGTATGGGTCCAGCCGTCGACGAGCGTCACGTAGGCGATCGGCATGTTGGAGAGCGAGGCAAACAGGTTGTACTTGGTCGCCGCAGCGCCCTGACCGATCGCCTCCAGCACCACTGCCGAGAACGCCGCGTAGGTAAATCCGTTGATCACCCAGTACAGCGTGACGAAGGCGATGTACATGGCCTCCGTGCGCGGGGTGAGCGCCATCGCAACTGCGCACAGCGCCTGCGCGAGGCCGAACACCCAGTAGGCCGTCTTGCGGTCCATGCGATCGCAGAGATAGCCGCCAATGAAGCAGCCGATCGCGGACGCGATGCCGCCGAGCACGCCGCTGACGAGCGCAACAGTGTCGGCGGATGCACGCCAGTCGTCGGCGATCGCGGCAAAGAGGTTCGCCGCGGCACCGGTGCCGATCGGCAGAAAGCAGACGAGGAGCGAAAGAAATCCGCCGCGCGAGCGCGCCACGCTCCAAAGGTCGCGTAGCACGCCGCGCACACTGCGCGCCACCGTCTCGGCGCGCGGCGTGGGCGGCGGCTCGGCAACAAAGGCGAGCGC
>CAYZFN010000229.1:0-8126 GCA_964477695.1 uncultured Enterobacteriaceae bacterium
CGAACCAGGTGCGCAGCTTCGGCGGGTCGTATTTCGCGCCGAGGCGCAGGTTCTCGTCGGCGCGATAGGCGTCGACGACCTTGCCGGGATTCATCTTGTTGCCCGGGTCCCAGATCGACTTGAACTCGCGGAAGGCGCGCAGCAGCTCGTCGCCGAACATGATCGGCAGGAGCTCGGCCTTCGACTGGCCGTCGCCGTGCTCGCCCGAGATCGAGCCGCCGAGGCCGACCACGAGGTGCGCCGCGTCGTGCAGGAACGCCTTGAAGCTGCGGATGCCCTCCGCGGTCTCGAGATCGAAATCGATGCGCGTGTGCACGCAGCCCTGGCCGAAGTGGCCGTAGAGGTCGCAGTCGTAGCCGTAGCGCTCGAAGAGCTTGCGCAGCTCGCGCAGGTACTTGCCGAGGTTCTCGGGCGGGACGGAGGAGTCTTCCCAGCCTTCCCAGCTGATCTTCTTCTGCGGCACGTGCGCGGTCGCGCCGAGGCCCGACTCGCGCATCTTCCAGATCTTCTCCTCGAGCGGCGGATCGTCGTAGAGACGCATCGAGGGGGGATTGCTTGCGCGCTCGAGCGCCTTCATCGCGGCGCGCGCATGGTCATCGGACTCCTGCTTGTCCCTGCCGCCGAACTCGACGAGCAGCCAGCCTCGTCCCTTGGGAAGCATCCTGTCGTCGCCCGGATGGAGCTGCATCGCCTTCATGTCCTCGATCAGCCGGTCGTCCATGCCTTCGACGGCGATCGGTTTCTGCTGCATGACCTCGGGAACGTGGTCGCCCGCGCAGTAGACGTCCGGGTAGCCGAGCACGAGGAGAGAGCGCGCCGGCGGGTTGTCGACCAGGCGCACCTTCGCCTCGAGCACGACGACGCAGGTGCCTTCCGAGCCGACCAGCGCCTGCGCGATGTTGAAGCCGCGCTCGGGGAGGAGGGCGGGCAGGTTGTAGCCCGAGACGCGGCGCGGGATCGGTGGAAATCGCTTTCTGATCTCGTCGGCGTAGCGCTCGCGCAGGGCGAGAAGCTTCGGCCGCAGCTCGGGATCGACGAGATCGGCGCCGACGCGCATGCGCCGGCCGTCGTAGGTCAGCACCTCGAGCTCGATCACGTTGTCCGTCGTCTCGCCGCCCATGACCGAGTGCGGTCCGCACGAGTTGTTGCCGATCATGCCGCCGAGCGTGTTGTGGTTGTGGGTCGCCGGGTCGGGCGCGAAGGTGAGGCCGTAGCGGTTCGCCTGAGCGCGCAGATCGTCCGTCACGCAGCCGGGCTCGACGCGCGCGCTCTTCGTCGCCGGGTCGATATGCAGCACGCGGTTCAGGTACTTCGAGAAGTCGATTACCACGGCGACGTTGCAGCATTGGCCGCACAGGCTGGTGCCGCCGCCGCGCGGCAGCACGGCCGCGCCGTGGCGCCGGCAGATCTCCACCGTGCGGATCACGTCCTCCTTGCTGCGCGGGATGACGACGCCGATCGGCACCTGGCGGTAGTTGGAGGCGTCGGTCGCGTAGAGCGCGCGGCTTCCCGCATCGAAGCGCACCTCGCCCTGGATCGAGCGCGCGAGCTCCTGCGCCAGAGCCTGGCGCGGCGCCGAGGGAACGGGCACGAGCTTCGTTTGCCCGCCTTTTATCAATGACTGGTCGTGAAAGGAGATCGACATGCCTGGACGTGAAAGCCTACCGAGTACTCTGACGCGCTCGCCCGCGAAGGCTTAGCGCACCTGGATCAAGACGCATGACAACGCGGTGAAGGAGCACGGCGAAGGTGCCCGCGCGGGCCATAGCTTGTAAACAGTAAGCTGCTCACAGCCGGAACCGCTCGGCGTCCCGGGCCTTCAGCTCGACGCCGAGCCCCGGCCGCTCCACATTGGCGTGCAGCAGGCCGTCCTTCGGGCGCACGAAGCCCTCGAAGAGCATCTGCTCGATGCGCACGTGGTCGTGGAAGTACTCGAGATGGACCCCTTTGCGCGCCGCGCACATGAGCGGCAGGTGCAGGCTCGGCGCGCAGTGGCTGGAGAGCGGCACGCCGTATGCGGCGCATAGCGCCGCCGCTTCCATGAACCCGGTGATGCCGCCGCAGCGCGTCGCATCGGCCTGCAGCACGTCCACAGCGCCCGCTTCCAGCATGCGCTGGAAGTACGGCGTGTCGTAGCCGTATTCGCCCGCCGCGACTGCCATGCCGGCGGGCGCGCGGTCGCGCACGAGGCGCAGTCCCTCGAGGTCGTCCGAGCTCACCGGCTCCTCGAGCCAGGCGACGTTGTGCACGGCGAACGCCTCGGCTTCGGCGAGCGCCCGCTTGCGCGCGTAGGCGCCGTTCGCGTCCACGAAGAGCCCGACCCCCTCGCCGATCGCGCGGCGCGCGCTGCGCACGCGCGAAGGGTCGCTCTGCGGCTCGCGGCCGACCTTCATCTTCACCAGGCGCAAACCCTCGGCAGCCCAGCCGCCGAGCTGCGCCTCGAGCTGCTCGAGCGTGTAGCTCGTAAAGCCGCCGCTGCCGTAGGCCGTGATCGCATCGCGCGCGGCGCCAAGGATCGTGACAAGGGGAGCTCCAAGCAGCTTCGCTTTCACGTCCCAGAGCGCCGTATCGACGGCGGCGATCGCCATCGAGCCGATGCCGGGCCGCCCGGCATTGCGCAGCGCCGCCGCCATGTCGTGCCAGCGGGCGTTGGTTTGCAATGCGTCGCGGTTCTCAACGACAGGTCTTAAAGTTTGATCGATCAGCGCGGCCGTTGCCTGGGCCGCATAGGTGTAGCCGAAGCCGCGCACACCGCCGCACTGCACGTGGACGGTAACGAGCGTCGTGGCGTTCCACTCGAACGTGCCGTCCGATTCAGGCGCGTCGGTTGGGATGCGATACGCGGAAACCTCGATGCTCGAGATTGCAGCGCGCGAGGGACGGAGGATGTCGGCGGAACCCACTAAGCCTTCTTGACGAACGCCGCGCACCAGCCTTTCGGATTGATAGGGCCCTCGACGACCTTGCATTGGCCTTGCGCCTTCGCGTTCGGCCCGGGGATCCAGTGCATGCACTGGTCGCATTCCTGGCCGTTCTTCGGCTGATCCTGGTACTGCATCGCCTGCTTGGTGGCTTTCGCCTGCGCGCGTGCCGTGCCGAGGACGCATACGCCGCCGAGCAGGAGCGCGCCGCTCTTGAGCACGTCGCGTCGGGAGGGATTCATGGACAACCTCTCTGGAGGGAATACCCCCCCGGAGCAAGCGCCATACCGCCGAAAGGCGCGTTAAGGCGTTCTTAAGGTCGGGTTTCTACGATGCAGCCATCTCGAATCTTTGCCGGGACAGCATCCATGAAATTGACAACGCCTAGATTGCGGACCGCCCTGCTGGCGGTCCTGATACCGGCCTTCGCGGCCGGCTGCTCCACCTCGACCGCCGCGCCGCACGCGGCCGCCGGTGCAACTACGTCGATCACGGCGCCGACCGCCGCGACGCACGGCGCCCCCGACTTCACCAAGCTCGTCGAGGCCGCCGGGCCGGCGGTGGTCAACATCAGCGTCACGAAGGAAGCGGCGACCCAGGCGGCGCCGCTCGACGAGAACGACCCGATGTACCAGTTCTTCAAGCGCTTCGGCATCCCGGCGCCCCACCAGGCGCCGATGCACGGCATCGGCTCGGGCTTCATCATCAGCCCCGACGGCTTCATCCTCACCAACGCGCACGTCGTCGACGGCGTGAAGGAAGTGCACGTCAAGCTCACCGACCGGCGCGAGTTCAACGCCAAGGTGATCGGCACCGACAAGAAGACCGACGTCGCGCTGATCAAGATCGCCGCCACCAACCTGCCGAGCGTGCACGTCGGCGACTCGAAGGACGTGAAGGTGGGCCAGTGGGTCGTGGCGATGGGCTCGCCCTTCGGCTTCGAGAACTCGGTGACCGCCGGCATCGTGTCGGCGAAGTCGCGCTCGCTGCCGGGCGACGGCTACGTGCCCTTCATCCAGACCGACGTGGCGGTGAATCCCGGGAACTCGGGCGGTCCGCTGTTCGACCTGGACGGCAACGTGGTCGGCATCAACTCGCAGATCTACAGCCAGAGCGGCGGCTACATGGGCCTCTCGTTCGCCATCCCGATCGACGTCGCGATGGGCGTCGCGAAGCAGATCCAGACCGCGGGACACGTGACGCGCGGACGCATCGGCGTGGCGGTGCAGAACGTGAACCAGAGCCTCGCGCAGTCGTTCGGACTGCCGAAGCCCGAAGGCGCGCTGGTCAGCTCCGTGGATGACAAAGGGCCTGCCAAACATGCCGGCATCAAGGCGGGCGACGTGATCCTCGCGTGGAACGGCACGGCGATCGACGAGTCGTCGCAGCTGCCGGTGCTGGTCGCGAACACCAAGCCCGGCGATCACGCGCAGGTGAAGGTGTGGCGCGACGGCGCCGAGCGCACGCTCGGCGTGACGGTCGGCACGATGCCGGACGAAAAAGTCGCCACCGCGAATGAGGCCAATCCGCAGGCCAATTCCGGAAAGCTCGGGCTGATGGTGGAGCAGGGCGACGACGGCCTCGTCGTAGCGCAATCCTCCGGGCCGGCCGCCGCCGCCGGCGTGCAGCAGGGCGACGTGATCCTCGGCGTGAACAACCAGCCGGTGAAGAGCGTCGCCGAGCTGCGCAGGGCAGTGGAGAAGGCAGGCAAACACCTCGCGCTGCTCGTGCAGCGCGGCGATGCCACCGTGTACGTTCCGGTCGACCTGGGGTAAATGACTATGCGACTGCTGCTTGTAGAAGACGATGCGATGATCGGTACCGGCATCCAGGCCGGCCTGCGACACGAAGGCTACGTGGTCGACTGGGTGCACGATGCCGAGGCCGCCGAGGCGGCGCTCGCCGTCGAGGACGCCGGGTTCGCGCTGCTGCTCCTCGACCTCGGGCTGCCGCGCAAGGACGGCTTCGCGCTGCTGGACAGCCTGCGCCGGCGGCGTAACCGCGTTCCGGTGCTGGTGATCACCGCGCGCGACGCGGTCACCGACCGCATCAAGGGGCTCGACCTCGGCGCCGACGACTACCTGGTGAAGCCGTTCGACCTCGACGAGCTCGCGGCGCGCATCCGCGCGGTGCTGCGCCGTCACGCCGGACGCGGCGAGCCGGTGGTCGAGTTCGGCGCGTTCCGCCTCGATCCGTCGACGCGCAAGGTAAGCTACCAGGGCCGCGACGTCAGCGTCTCGGCGCGCGAGTTCTCGCTGCTCTCGGCGCTGCTCAACCGCCCCGGCCAGGCGCTCTCGCGCACGCAGCTCGAGGAGCGTCTCTATGGCTGGGGCGAGGAGATCGCGAGCAACTGCATCGAGGTCCACGTGCATAACCTGCGGCGCAAGCTCGGCGAGCGCGCCATCCGCACGGTGCGCGGCGTGGGCTACGTGATCGACGGGAGCACCGAGCCATATCGATCCGTCGCAAACTCCTCCTAGCGCTGCTGCTGGCGCTGCTCGTCACCGGCCTCGGGGCGAGCGGCGCCACCTGGTTCGCCGTGCGCAAGGAGGCGAACGACCTCTTCGACTACCACCTTGAGCAGATGGCGCTGTCGCTGCGCGACCAGGCGCTCGGCATGCGCACCAGCGAGTTCCTCACGCCGGCGCTCGGCAACGACTACGTGATCCAGGTCTGGGACCCGTTCGGCTCGGTGGTGTACATCTCGGGCAACGGCGTCGTGCTGCCGCAGACCGCCGCCGGCTTCCGCACGCTCAGCGCCGACGGCCAGGACTGGCGCATCTTCACGCTGAACGAGCGCGACAAGACCATCGCCGTCGCCGCGCCGGTCAACATCCGCAGCGACCGCGCGACCTCGATGGCGCTGCGCATCCTCGTGCCGGTGCTGGCCACGATCCCGCTCTACGGCCTGCTCATCTGGCTGATCGTCGGCGAGGGCATGCGGCCGCTCGTGCAGATCGCCGCGGCGATCCGGCGCCGCGCGCCTTCCTCGCTCGAGCCGCTGCCGCAGGCGGGGCTGCCCGAGGAGGTGGCGCCGATGGTGAGCGAGCTGAACGCGCTGCTCGGCCGGCTGCGCGAGGCGCTCGAGAAGCAGAAGCGCTTCACCGGCGACGCAGCGCACGAGCTGCGCTCGCCGCTCACCGCGCTGCAGATGCAGCTCGACCGGCTCGAGCGCGCGCGCTCGCCGGAGGAGTCGCGCGAGGCGCGGGCGAACCTGCGCGCCGGCATGCGGCGCGCCGGGCGGCTCGTCGAGCAGCTGCTCACCATGGCGCGCATCGATCCGGAAGCGGCGGGCGAGAGCTTCGCCGAGCTCGACCTCGCCGCGCTCGCGGCGCAGGTCGCCGCCGAGCTCGAGCCGCTCGCCGAGGCGAAGCGCCTCCAGCTGCGCCTCGAGCACATGGATCCCGCGCACGTCCGCGGCCAGCCGCAGGCGCTCTACACGCTGGTGCGCAACGTCCTCGACAACGCAATTCGCTACACGCCGACGGCCGGTTCCGTATCGATCTCGGTCCGGGCGGAAAAGAACGGAATCCTGTTCCAGGTCGACGATACGGGCCCGGGCATCGCCCCCGAGGAGCGCGCGCGCGTCTTCGACCGTTTCTATCGCCTGCCCGGCTCGGACGCCGAGGGCAGCGGACTCGGCCTCGCCATCGTGCGCGAGATCGCCCGCACGCACGGCGCCGAGGTGTCGCTCGGCGAGTCCGACGGTGGGCGCGGGCTGCGCGTTGTCGTTCGTTTTCCGACATCTGACGCCGCAACGCGACAGTCGTAGCGGACAGCCGGGAAGATTCCTACACGGGGAATGCGGCTTGCTGGTCCCTGACAGGCCGCGTCGGCTTGCGCCAGTGCGCGAATTGCTTTGTGGTGGTTGCGTGACACACGCATTGTCCGGCGTGGCCACTGAAATAGTCCGACGCGTGTAATGCGCCAGGCGCAAACTAGCGCTCATGAGCTTACATGCGTCTCCGGCGCGTCAATCCGGCAACGGAGGGGTTGCCGCGCGCTCGCTACGGATCGTCATCGCGGACGACGACCGCGACACGGTCGACATGCTGGCCGTGATCCTGCGCGACGAGGGCCATGTCGTGCACGGCGTGTACAACGGCAAGGAAGTGCTGCCGATCGTGCGCGCGATCAATCCCGATGCCGTCATCCTCGACCTCGCGGTGCCGGGCCTGAGCGGCTACGCGGTGGCGCAGGAGATCCGCTACAGCTTCACCGAAGAGCGGCGGCCTTTGCTGATCGCCATCTCCGGCATGTGGAAAGAACGTCCCGACAAGCGAGTCGCGCAGCAGGTGGGCTTCGACGCGCACTTGCTCAAGCCCTGCGATGCCACCGAGCTCCTAGAGCTGCTCGCGCCCCTCGCCGCAAGGTAAGGGGCCTCTTGCCGGGATCGATGGCATCCACGCTGCTCATCGCTGCTTCGCCGGGCGGCGCGCGCGAGATCCTCGGCGCGTTCGACAGGCATGCGGACTATTGCCTGGCGCAGAGCTTCGAGGAAGGGCTCGAGCGATTGAAGGAGCGCGACTTCGTGGCGATCGTGGTGGGCTACTACTTCGACCAGGGACAGCCGTTCCGCTTCATCTCCGAGGCGCAGGCCGCGCGCCCCGACGTGCCGATCCTCCTGGTGCGTCCGCTGCCCATCGCGATGCGCGATTCGCCCGAGGACATCCGCTCGGCCTATCGGCAGCTCGGCGTCGCGGATTTCTTCCCGAGCAGGCCAAGCGCGCCGGTACCGAGGAAGCACAGCGGCAGCTGCGCGAAGCAGTCGCTCGCCTTATCAGCCGCTAGCTTGCGGATCACCGAACCGAAGTAGAATTCCGGCTCCTCCGGAGAGATGCCCGAGTGGCCGAAGGGGGCGCCCTGCTAAGGCGTTATACGGGCTTAAACCCGTATCGAGGGTTCGAATCCCTCTCTCTCCGCCAGTAACCTCTCTGTACGGCCCGAAGAGATAGGTAACGGAACGTACCTAAGACATGGGTGACAACCTCGGGCCGAACGGGTTGTCTAGGGGTTGCAGAGTCTTCTGCTCCAGGTCGATGTAGCCAAGATCGTAGTGCATGTAGCTTACGATCCAAATTCCTTCGTCGACCTCCTTGATGCCGAGGCGCTGACCGGCAAAGACGTGTGAGAGGTTGATGCGTTTGCGATGCATGCAAATGCGCCCACAGGCGGTGACAAGGACGTCGCGGTCGTGCAGTGGAT
>CAYZFN010000230.1:0-6440 GCA_964477695.1 uncultured Enterobacteriaceae bacterium
TTCTTCCGCGCGCGGCCGGAAGAGCAAAGCGCCAACCCGAGCGCCTTCAATCCAAGGCAGATCCTTTTCGCGCACGCCGCGCTTTCCGATCCGCAGCGCGGCCGGCTCGTGCACGACGAGCGTGCGGCGCGCGCCGGCCTCGGCCTCGCCGGCGCCGAGTCCGAGCGCACACGAGTCTGGATCGACGACTGGACCCTCGTCCAGGACGGCGATCGCTGGCGAGCCACGGTCACCGCGCGCGAGTTCGATTTCGATCTCGTCTTTGATCCGCCGGGTGCGCCGGTGCTGCAAGGCGAGGGCGGCTTCAGCCGCAAGGGGCATCGCCCCCACGAGGCGAGCTATTACTACAGTCGCCCACAATTGGACGTTCAAGGCAGCGTTGCGGGGCGAAAAATATCCGGCAAAGCCTGGCTGGATCACGAATGGTCCAGCGCCTATCTCGCGCCGGAAGCGGAAGGCTGGGACTGGACCGGCATCAACCTGTCCGACGGGCGCTCGCTCATGGCCTTCCAGATGCGCGGCAAGGATGGATCCATCCATTACGCGCCGCCCGGTGTGTCCATGAAGCCCTTGCGATGGTGGCAGTCGCCTCGCACCGGGGTGCGCTATCCCGTGTCTATGGAAGTTAACGGTCTGCGTCTCGAGCCGCTGATGGACGACCAGGAGCTCGACTCGCGTGCCAGCACCGGCACGATCTACTGGGAAGGAGCGGTCAGGGCATTCAAGGACAACAACGAAATCGGGCGCGGCTACCTCGAGCTTACCGGCTACTGGAAGCCGATGAAGCTTTGAACGAGGAGAGCGCCACGCCGGCGAGGACGAGCGCGATGCCGGCGAAATGGAACCAGCGCGGGTATTCGCGGAGAAAGAGGGCGGAGAGCAGAACGCCGAACGCCGGCATGAGATGCAAGGTCACGCCCGCGCGCGCGGCCCCGAGGCGCGCAACGACGTAGCTCCAGCCCGCGTAGGCGAGGAGGAGCGAGCCGACGGCCGAGTACGTCACTGCGAGCGCCCCTTCCAGGGTCAGCTGCAGCCGTCCACTCCCGAGCGCTTCCCAGGCGAGCCACGGGAGCATGAAAAGCGCGCCGAAGACGCACACCATGACGAGCAGCTCGATTACGGCAAGCGGATCGCGCCGCACCCTGAGGAGCACGGTGTAGCCCGCCCACATCACCATCGAGGCGAGCGCCATCAGGTCGCCGCGGTTGAAGGACAGCGCCGCCGGATGGCCTTGCGTGGCGATCAGGAACACGCCGCAGAACGAGATCGCCACGCCCGTCCATTGCCGCGCGCGGATGCGCTCGCCGAGGGCGTACGACATCAGCAGGATGAAGATGGGCGTAGTCGAGAGATAGAGGATGCCGCTTGCCGCGGTCGTGTAATGCAGGCCCAGCCACTGCAGCGCGAGGTGCGGCCCGCCGCCGGCGAGGCCGAGCGCAGCGAGGACCTGCCAGTCGCGCGCGGAGAGCTTCCGCCACTTCCTCGACAAACCCGCGATAGCGAAGGGCAGAAGAATGACCAGCACGATCAACAGGCGCCCGACCGTGGCGACCGCGGGCGAGACCTCGGCGCGCACCGCGCGCGCCACGATCCAGTTGCCCGACCAGAGGAGCAGCGTGGCGATCAGCACCAGCCAGGCCGTGAAACGCATGAGCGGGCGAATTATCGCGTGATAAATTCGCGCGATGCCTTCCGCGAAGGCCGCGGGCCGCTCGCTCGACTACGAGTGGGTCGGCGAAGGTTCCGGCGGCAAACCGACGCTGGTTTTCCTGCACGAAGGCCTCGGCTCGATCCGCCAGTGGCGCGATTTTCCGGCGCGGGTCGCCGCCGCGGCCGGCTGCCGCGCGCTCGTCTACGACCGCTACGGCTACGGAAAGTCGGACGTGCTCGCCGAGCCGCGCCGCACCGTGCGCTTCATGCACGACGAGGCGCTGATTGCCTTACCCGAACTGCTGAGGAATCTGAACGTCCAGAGCCCATTGCTGATCGGCCATTCCGACGGCGCGTCGATCGCGCTGATCCATGCCGGCGCAGGCCATTCGGTCCGCGGCGTGGTCGCCATGGCGCCGCATGTCTTCATCGAGCCGATCTGCCTCGCGTCGATCCGCAAGGCGACGGAGACGTTCGAGTCCACCGATCTCCCGGCGCGGCTGGGGCGCTACCACCGCGACGTTCGCAAGACCTTCTATGGCTGGGCCGACGTGTGGCTCGACCCGCAGTTCGAGGGCTGGGATATCCGCGACGATTACCTGCCGAATATCGCGTGCCCGGTGCTGGCCGTTCAGGGCTACGACGACGAGTACGGGACGATGCGGCAGCTCGACGACATCGCGCGCCGGGTCACGGCGCCGGTCGAGCTAGCGAAGCTCGAGCACTGCGGCCACGCGCCGTTTCGCGATCAGCCCGATAGAGTTCTGGAAAAAATAAATCAGTTCATTGGGCGTATTTGACGCCCCGGCGCTCGAGCATGCGCAGCACCGCCGGCCAGTCCTTGTGCGACGCCGTGCGATTCGGCCGGTTGAACTGTTCTGTGCTGGTCTTCGCCGCCTGCTCCGACATGAGCTGCACGTTATGCATGCCCGCCGAGCACGCGTCGATCTGGATCTGGCATGCGCAGTCGAGGTAATACATGATCTCGAAGGCCTCGCGTACCGACTCGCCGAGCGCGAGCAGGCCGTGGTTCCTCAGGATCATCGCCTTGGAAGCCTTGCCGAGGTCGCGCGCCATGCGTGCCTGCTCGTCCTTGTAGAGCGCGATGCCTTCGTAATCGTGGTAGGTGACGTCCGCCTGCACCCGCATCGCGTGCTGGCTGATCGGCAGCAGGCCGCATTTCATGGCCGAGACCGCTACGCCCGCGCGCGTATGCGTGTGGATGACGCAGTTGATCTCCGGCCGCGCCGCGTGCATGCAGCTATGGATCACGAAGCCCGCCTCGTTCACGCCCATGCCGAGCGGGTCGTCCTTGATCTTGCCGTCCCAGTCGATCTTCACCAGCGTCGATGCCGTGATCTCGTCGAACATCAGCCCGTAGGGATTGATGAGGAAATCCTCGGTGCCCGGCACGCGAGCGGAGAAGTGCGTGTAGATCATGTCGGTCCACTTGTAGATCGCGGCGAGCTGGTAGGCCGCGGCGAGGTCGACGCGCGTCTGCCACTCCTCCTTGCTCACTCGCTCGCGTAGCGGGGTGCTGCTGATGTGCTTTAGGTTGGCGCTCATAGGGGACCCATGTTAACCATTACGCCGTGACGGCGGAAGCGTCCACCGCTTCCAGGGCCTCGAGCAGCAACTCGGGCCGGTTCTGCTCCAGCCGCCGCGCATCGGAAAGCATCTGCCGCCAGAGCCTGGCGCGCGGCATGCCGTGATAAAGGCCGAGCATGTGTCGCGTCACCTGGCGAAGCGGCAGATGCTTCTTCGCGTACTCATACATCCTCTGCACGACTCGCTGCCGGGTGTTGCCGACATCGGCGATCAGCCACGGATCATGGTAGGCGGCTCGGCCGAGCATCACGCCGTCGACATGGCGCAGCTGCTGCTCGATCGCCCTGTCCGTGACGATGCCGCCGTTGATCACGATCTCGAGCTGCGGCAGCTCGCGCTTCAGGCGATGTACGTAGTCGTACTTGAGCGGCGGGATCTCGCGGTTCTCCTTCGGCGAGAGGCCCTTGAGGATGGCATTGCGCGCGTGGACGATGAAGGTGCGGCAGCCGGCCCCCGCGACCGCGCCGACGAAATCGCGCAGGAACGCGTAGTCCTCGACCTGGTCGATACCGGTGCGATGCTTGACCGTCACGGGCACGCTTACCGCATCGCGCATCGCCGCAACGCAGGAGGCCACCAGTCGCGGCTCGGCCATCAGGCAAGCGCCGAAGGCGCCGCGCTGCACGCGCTCGCTCGGGCAGCCGATGTTGAGGTTGATCTCGTCGTAGCCGTAGCGCTCGCCGAGGCTCGCGCAGCGCGCGAGCTCGTCGGGCTCGCTGCCGCCGAGCTGTAGCGCCACCGGATGCTCCTCGTCGCTGAACGCGAGGTGGCGGTCGACGTCGCCGTGGATGAGCGCGGCGCTGGTGATCATCTCGGTGTAGAGGCGCGCGGTGGACGAGACCTGGCGCAGGAAGTACCGGCAATGCCGGTCGGTCCAGTCCATCATGGGCGCCACGCAAAGGCGATGGGCGCTCATCGCGAGCGCGTCAATGCGAGCCAGATTCCGCCGCCGATGAGAAATATGCCGCCGAGGCGCGACACCAGGCGCACGCTGCTCTTCTTGATCATCAGCCCGGCTTTGCCGGTGAGCACCGCGTAGCCGCCATCGGAAACGAGCGCGACGGCCATCGCGGTGATGCCGAGCAAAGTAATCTGCCCGACGTAGTTGCCGTTCGGATCGACGAACTGCGGAATGAAGGCGCCGAACCAGAGCAGCGCTTTCGGATTCGACATCAGCACGAGAAAGCCCTGCAGGAGGAAGCCGCCGCGCGGCCGGGCGGCGTTCCTCGCGTCGGCGAGCGCTTCGGGCGCGCGCAGCAGCTTCCAGCCGATCCAGACCAGGTAGATCGCGCCGGCGATGCGCAGCCAGTCGAAGAGCCAGCCCATCGCCGCGATCACCGAGGAAAGGCCGACGATCAGCGTCGCCATCATGAGCGCCAGGCCGAGCTGCGTGCCCGCGACATTGAGCAGGCCGGCGCGCGTTCCGTGCGCGAGGCTATTCGCGACGATAACGGTGACCGTCGGACCGGGGATCACGGCGATCACCGCGCACGCCAGGACGTAGGCGAGATAGATCTCGAGTGTCACCGGTACTGCCCAGTAGCTTCGGCCCGCGCCTTGATGAGGCCGAACAGGCTCTCGGTGAAGGGCGCGCTCACGCCGGCCTTGCGCGCGATCTCGAGCGTGCCGGCGAGCAGGCCGTCGATCTCGAGCGCCTTGCCGGCCTCCATGTCCTGCAGCATCGAGGTCTTGAACTTGCCGAGCGCGCGCGCCATGTCGATGCGCGCGTCCGGATCGATGTCGGCGTCGACGCCCACCGCGCGGCCAATGGCGAGCACTTCGCGCATGATGGACACCATGTAGTGCTTCACCGCAGCGTTGTCGATCAGCCGGTCGGCGGTGGACAGCGTGAGCGCGGAAACCGGGTTGAAGCTCACGTTGCCGAGCAGCTTCACCCAGAAATCCTTCTCGATCGACTGGCTGACGATCATCTCGAAGCCGGCGTCCTTCAGCGCGTGCGTGATGCGCTCGGTGCGCACGCCGTTGCGTCCGCCCGGCTCGCCGATGATGAGCTTGCGGCCCATGTTGTGGCTGACGACGCCCGGCTCCGGCGTGGACGCCGCGAGGTGGATCACGCAGCCGACGATGCGCTCGGTCGGCATGGCGCGCGAAAGGCGGCCGCCGGGGTCTAGCGATTCCAGCCGCCGCTCCTTGCCTTTCGGGCCGCCCTGGAAGGCCAGCCGGTCGAAGAACCACCACGGCACCCCATTCATGGCGGTGACGACGGAAGTTTCCTTGCCGAGGAGGGGCGGGATTCGCTCGGCGACTTCTGTAAGGCTTTGCCCCTTGACCGTGACTAAGACATAGTCCTGCGGCCCGAGCTTCTGCGGATCTTCTTCGGCGCGAACCGTAAAGTGGTCCGAGCGGCCTTCGCTGCGAACCCAGAGCCCTTCGCGGCGGATGGCCTCGAGATGCGCGCCGCGCGCCACGAGCGAAACGTCCTGGCCGGAACGCGTGAGCCAGGCGGCCATCAAACCGCCGACGGCGCCGGCCCCGTAGATGCAGATTTTCATGGTGCTATTCTAGGAAAAAGGAGTTCTCATGTTCTCGTTCGCGAAGAAACTCAAGACCTTGCTTCCGCCCGCGCAAACGCTGCCGGGGCGCGCTGCCGAGATGCCGGTGCCCGAGCGGCATTTCGTGAACGGCCATCCGCTGAAGGGGCCGTTTCCCGCGGGAATGCAGCAGGCGGTGTTCGGCATGGGATGCTTTTGGGGCGCGGAGCGCCTTTTCTGGCAGCTTCCCGGCGTCTACAGCACGGCGGTCGGCTACGCGGGCGGCGAGACGAAGAATCCGACCTACGAGGAAGTCTGCAGCGGCCTCACCAATCATGCCGAGGTGGTAGTGGTCGTCTTCGATCCGAAGCGCATATCCTACGAGGCGCTGCTCAAGGCGTTCTGGGAAGGCCACGACCCGACGCAGGGCATGCGCCAAGGCAACGACGCCGGCACGCAATACCGATCGACGATCTACACATACGGCGAGGAGCAGCTGAAGGCCGCGCAGGCCTCGAAGCAGACGTTCCAGCAGGCGCTGGACAAGGTGAGCCTCGGCGCGATCACCACCGAGATCCGGCCCGCGCCCGAGTTCTACTACGCCGAGGATTACCACCAGCAATATCTCGGCAAGAATCCGAACGGCTATTGCGGCCTCGGCGGCACCGGCGTGGCCTGCCCGGTCGGAGC
>CAYZFN010000231.1:0-50838 GCA_964477695.1 uncultured Enterobacteriaceae bacterium
GCGCTTCGCCGCCCACGCGCTCGAGCACTTGGACGACGTGCAGCCGCCGCGTGCCAAGCCAGAGGTAACGCGGCTCGACGCCTTGCCTGCCTTTCACGCAATCGACCTGGATCTTCATCGGCGCAGTCGCTGCGACTATACGCCCTCGAGTATTGACGGGCGTAAGGGCGGAGCGCACAGTGGGCCCGCGGAAGGGGCATGGCGGACGAGCTCGGACGCGCGGACCATGAATGGCGCATCAGCCAAGAGGCCTTCGTTGCGCTGCCGGTTGCCGCCGCGATGGCCTTTCACGCGGCGCAAGGTTCGAGCGCCAAGGCGATAGCCTCGCCGCAGGACCACGACGATGCACTCAACATCGCCGCGAGCGCCTTGTCGAGGCTACTCTCGATCTACACGGTCGCACTGCTGGCGTGGTGGTCACCTCGATGGCGGTGAGGCGCGGCGACCTCGCGTCCGCGCTTTCGCTCATTCGCCGCGTCGGCATCCCGTTCGGCCTCGCGATCGAGCCTGAGGCGGGCGACAAGGCGCGTGCGCTGCCGCGCCGGCCGAAGGCGCCGGAAAGGGAGTAGCGGGGTTCAGCGCCGGCGGGTCAGGCGCGGTTCTCCAGCCGCATGCGGACCTCGGCCTCGGCCTCGATCCAGTCCTGCACTTCGTGGCCGGGCTCGAAGTTGCGCGCCTTGGCCTTGAAATAGGCCGTCTCCTGGATCATCCGGTAGAGCTGCTCCGGCGTCGGCCGGGCGCCGCTCATGCTGTCGTCCATTTCCGGCGCGTCGGGCGCGATCTTGGCGGAGCTGCGTGCCTGCGCGGGCCGCGTTCCGGGGTTCTTGGCGCCGGCCGACTTCACCGTCTTGGCCGGGCTGGCGGGGCGATCTTTGGCTTTGGCCATGTAAGTTCTCCGAATTGCGGGTACTTCCGAGGTTGCGAAGGTAGCAAAGTTGGCTCGCCGCTTCTATCGGGCGTTAGAATTTCGGCCCGTGAAGACGGCGATCGACAAGGTTTTCCGGCGTGCGGCGAGCCATACCGACATCCCGTTCGGGGTGCGCTTTGCCGACGGCTCCGAATACCGCAGCCGGGATGGCGTCGCGCCCGAATTCACGGTCGTGTTCCGCAATTCCCGGGCCCACCGCCGCATGGCGCTCGGCGGCCACGTGGGGCTGCTCGAGGCCTACTTCGACGGCGACGTCGACATCGAGGGCAGCCTGCCGCGCGCGCTGCAGGCCGGCATGCAGTCGGGCGTCGACCGGCCCAACTGGCTGGTGCGCCTCGCCAACCGGTGGCACGAGCTGATCAACAGCAACGCGAGCTGGGGCCGGGCGAAGCGCAACGCCGAGTTCCACTACGCCCTCGGCCCCGACTTCTACAAGCTGTGGCTCGACGATCCGCTCATGCTCTACACCTGCGCGTACTGGAAGGAAGGCACGCGCACGCTGGAAGAGGCGCAGCGCAACAAGCTGGAGCACGTGGCGAAGAAGGTGCTGCTCGCGCCGGGCGAGGAGGTGGTCGACATCGGCTCGGGCTTCGGCGGCTTCCTGCTTTACGCCGAGGAGCACTTCGGCGTGAAGGTCACCGGCTACAACACCACGCGCTCGCAGGTCGAGCACGCCAGGCGGCAGATCGAGCGCCGCCGGCTGCGCCAGACGGCCGCCCTGGAAGGCGATTTCCGCAGCATGGACCGCGAGTTCGACAAGGTGGTGTCGATCGGCTGCCTCGAGCACGCGGGGCGCGACGGGCTGGTGGACCTGCTCCGCGCGCATGCACGGGCGCTCAAGCCCGGCGGCCTCGGCCTGATCCACTTCATCGGCCATGTCGGGCACTACGAGACCGACTACTTCATCCGCAAGTACATCTTCCCGGGCGGCTGGATCCCGAGCCTCGCCGACGTCGTCGTCGAGATGGAGAAGGCCGGCCTCGAGGTCGTCGACGTCGAGAACCTGCGCCGCCACTACGCGCTCACGCTCGACGTGTGGGGCGAGCGCTTCGACCAGAACTGGCAGCGCATCCAGGCGCTCGACCCGCAGCGCTTCGACGAGCGCTTCCGCCGCATCTGGCGCGTCTACCTGTACGGCTGCGCCGAGATGTTCCGCTCGCCGGCCGGCCACACGCATCTCTTCCAGATCGTGTTCTCCAAGGGCAACGCCACCCTGGCGTCGTACCCGATGAGCCGGAGCTTCCTCTACGAACAGCCCGCTGAGCCTGCACAGCAGGAAAAAAGAAGCCCTAGCCGCGCAGCTTAGGGCCGGCGCCGGCCCGGTCGGGCTGGCGAAGGACACCTCGAACCTGTTCCGCGACCGCGAAAACGTCGCGCGCCGGCGGCTCGATGTGCGCGGCTTCAATGAAGTTCTTTCCTTTGAGGAGAACTCCGTTGAAACGGAGGGCATGATCTCCTACGAGGCGCTCACCGCCGCATGCCTTGCGCAAGGCGTGATGCCGGCGGTCGTGCCGCAGCTCAAGACCATCACGCTCGGCGGCGCGGTCGCCGGCGTGGGCATCGAGTCCTCGTCCTGGCGCTACGGCCTCGTGCACGACACGATGCTCGAGCTCGACGTGCTGCTCGGCGACGGCCGCGTCGTGGCCTGCAGCGCGGACAACGAGCACTCGGATCTGTTCTTCGGCTTCCCGAACTCCTACGGCACGCTCGGCTACGCGCTGCGGGTCAAGGCGCGCACCGTGCCGGTCAAGCGCTACGTGCGCCTCGAGCATCTTCCGTTCTCCGATGGCGAGCAGTTCTTTGCCCATCTGCGGGAACGGCTGGAAAAAGGCGATGGCGACTTCGTCGACGGCACGGTGTTCTCGCCGACCGAGATGTACCTCACGCTCGGTCGCTTCGCCGACGCAGCGCCCTACACCAGCGATTACACGTTCGAGCGCATCTACTACCGCTCGATCCGCGAGAAGCGCGAGGACTACCTCACCGCAGCGGACTACATCTGGCGCTGGGACACCGACTGGTTCTGGTGCTCGAAGAACGTTTTCGCCCAGAACGCGCTGGTCAGAAGACTTTACGGGAGACAGCGCCTGGGGTCGAAAACCTACACCAAGATCATGCGCTGGAACAGCCGCGTCGGCGTGACCCGGAAGCTCGAGCGCGTGCTCGGCCTGCACTCCGAGTCGGTGATCCAGGACGTCGATATTCCGCTCAGCCGCGCAGCGGAGTTCTTGGACTTTTACAAGACGCAGATCGCGTTGTGGCCGCAATGGATCTGCCCGATCGGCCCGCAAACACATGCGGGACGCTTCTCGCTCTATCCGGTGCGCAACGAGTGGTACGTGAACTTCGGCTTCTGGGACGTGAAGCGCACGCGCGAGGCGCATCCCGCGGGGCATTTCAACCGCCTGATCGAGCGCAAGGTGGTCGAGCTGGGCGGCATCAAGTCGCTCTACTCCGACAGCTTCTTCACGCGCGAGGAATTCGAGCGCTGCTACGGCGGCGAGCCGTACCGGCGCCTGAAGGCCAAGTACGATCCGGCGGGCGCTTTCCCGCAGCTGTACGACAAGTGCGTGCTTAGGCACTGAGCACCTTCGTCTCCATGGCGGCGATCGTCATCGTCGCCGCGCTGTTCCTGCTGCTGCTCTTCGAGCCCGGCCTGCCGTACCGGGTGATCCAGCCCTCGCCCGGACCGCTCGACTCGCCGGAGTTCGTGAACTACCTGAGCGCGATCGTGAACGCGCGCCTGTTCGCCGCCGGCGAGCTGGAAGTCCTGGCGAGCGGCGACGAGATCTACGGCGCCGCGCTGCAGGCCATCCGCTCGGCGCGGCGCAGCGTGCACCTCGAGGTCTACCTCTTCCTGCGCGGCCGCGCCGGCGACGAGGCGCTGAAGGCGCTGACCGAGCGGGCGCGCGCCGGCGTGCAGGTGCGCATCGTCGTCGACCGCATCGGCAGCCTGATGACGCCGCAGCGCTATTTCGCCGAGCTGCAGGCAGCCGGCGGACGCATCTACTGGTACCAGCCGGTCGCGTGGTACACGCTCAAGCGCTTCAACAACCGCACGCACCGCGACATCCTGGTGGTCGACGGGGACGTGGCGTTCGTCGGCGGGGTGGGCATCGCCGACTTCTGGCTCGGGCCGCCGGGAGGCGGGCGACCGTGGCGCGACACGATGGTGCGCGTGCGCGGCGATCTGGTGAAGGCGCTGCAGACCTCGTTCGCCGAGAACTGGCTCGAGGCCGCGGGCGAGGTGCTGCCGGAGGCCGAGTTCGCGCTGCTCACGCAGGAACAGCCGCGCGCCCTGCCGCCCGAGCGCGGACTCGGCATGGTGGTGAACAGCACGCCTTCCGCCGGGCGCGCGACGCAGGCGCGGCTGCTGTTCCAGATCCTCATCGCTTCCGCGCGCGAGTCGATCCGCATCTGCTCGCCCTACTTCCTGCCCGACCGCAGCCTGATGGCCGAGCTCGAGCGCGCCGCGCGGCGCGGCGTGCCGGTGACGATCCTCACGCCGGGGAAATGGAACAACCATCCGATCACGCGGCTTGCCAGCCGGCGCCGCTACGGGCGGCTGCTCGCGGCGGGGGCGCGCATCCACGAGTACCAGCCGGCGATGATCCACGCCAAGGTGTTCATCGTCGACGGGCTGTGGGCGGTGGTCGGCTCGACCAACTTCGACAACCGCTCCTTCGGCCTGAACGACGAAGTGAACCTCGCGGTGCTCGAGCCGGGCTTTGCCGCGCGGCTCGGGCACGATTTCGCGAACGATCTCGCACAGGCGCGGGCGATCACTCTCGAGGAATGGCGGCGCCGGCCCTACGCCGAGCGCGCGCTCGCGCTCGGCGCGCGCGTGCTCGAGCGCCAGGTCTAGCGGAAAAGGGGTCAAGAACCTTTTCGCAGTTATTTCGTGTCGAGCAGCAGCAGCCCCAGCCCGAGCGGCCGCAGCTTCTGTTCCAGCGCGCGCTGCACGCTCGCGAGCGAAACCCGCCGCGGGTCGAAGGCGACGGCCAGCGCAGCCGATTCCACCGAGATGCGCGCCGAACCCCGCTCTACGCCTTTCGCTCGTTCGACCATCGTCTTGAGATGCGAAGCAGGGTCGCGGATGGCGCCGTCGATCGCGAAGTACACCGTGGTCTGCTTGCGCGCCTGGGCCTGCGCGAGCGCGGCGTGGTCGTACACCGCCGCGATCTTGTCCTCGACGCAGTAGCCGCACGCCACCGCTCCACTCGTGATCGCCAGAAAGAAGGCGGCCACCATTGCTTGCACCTTCATGCTAGTGCCCTCCGCCCGAAGCCTGAACCGACCCGGCGGGCTGCGCGTCGTACCACTGGAAGTACTTCAGGTACTGGCGAATCTCCTTCTCGGAGAGATTCTGGTTCGGCATCGGCACGTTGTTGTACTCCTTGAGCAGCGCCTTCGCCTGGTCGTCCTTGGCGAGCATCTCCTCGGGCGACTTGAGCCAGCGCGTGATCCAGCCGGCGTTGCGCCGCTTCGTCACGCCGGCGAGATCGGGTCCGAGCTTGCGGCCGTGGCCGAGCGAGTGGCAGGCGAAGCACTTGCTCTCGAAGTCGAGCTTGCCCTGCACCGCTTCGGCGTCGCTCGGCTGCGCCGAGGCGGGGAAGTTGTGGTGCTCGAGCTCGGTGCGCGGCGGCTTCGCTTCGGTGGAGATGAGGCCGAGCGCGCCCTGCGAGGCGTTGGCGAAGTGGTGGTCGACCATGATGTAGGAGCCGGCCTCGGGGATCACGAACTCGACGATGGCGCTGTTCGACGAGCCGAGCAGCACCGTCTGCATGCCGCGGAACTGGTTGTCGGGATTGCCCTCCATCCACACGCGATCGAAGATCGTGCCGACCACGTGGAAGCTCGAGGTCTTGCTCGGGCCGACGTTCACGAGGAACAGCCGCACCCGCTCGCCCGGGCTCGCCTGCAGCGGCTGATCCACCATGCCGTTGAAGCGCCCGTTGAACACCGTGTAGTTCGGCCGCGCGGCGCGCACCGCTTCGCCGTCGAGCGTGTACACCTGGCTCTTCGAGCCCTTGGGCGGCGCCTTGGCGTAGAACTCGCTCTGGATCACCACGTACTCGCGGTTCACCTTGGTCGGATAGCCGTTCCTCGGCTCGACGACCAGCGCGCCGTACATCCCGGAGGCGATGTGCTCGAGGATCATCGGCGTGCCGCAGTGGTACATGAACACGCCCGGATAGTTGAGCGTGAACTCGAACTCGATCGTCTGCCCGGGCGCGATCGAGCGGTACTTGTCCTGGGGCGAGACCATCGCTGCGTGGAAATCCATCGAATGCATCATCGGCGCCGCCGGGCTGAGCTGCGGCGCCGGCACCGCCTCGTCGGAGCGGTTGGTCATGGAGAAGCGGATCTTGTCGCCGACGCGCGCGCGGATGATCGGGCCCGGCACCTGGTCGCCGAACGTCCAGGCGCTGTACTGCACGCCGGGGGCGATCTCGATGATCTTGTGCGTGGTATCGAGGCGGATCGTCTTCACCGGCGCGGGATCGAGAGCTTTCAGCTCCGGTCCGGTGCTGAGCGCCGAGCCCTCGGCGAAGGCGCCCTTGTGGCGCACGCCGCTCACCTTCGCCGGCAGCGGCTTCAGGTCCATCTTGGACTGATCGTACGGATCGGGCGGCGCGCTTTCCTTGCCGCACGCGGCGAGAACGAGCGCGATGACGGCAGGGGCAAGCGCAATCCGGTTCAGCATCCTCATCCTCCTCGTTGTCGTGTTCAGCGGGTACGCGGCCGGGCGAGCAGCGGTCCGTACAGCAGGGCGAACAAGGCGAACGCGGCGGACCAGGCCACGCCGGCGAGCGAAATTACCAAGGCTGCGTAGCCGCCCGCAAGCGCGGCTGCGAATCGGAGCAGCGCCGCAAGGCTCGCGAGCGCATAGACGGCGAGCGTTCCGCCTCCCGCGACGAGCGGCAGGCCGCTATAGCGCAGCGTCGTGCGCGTCATGACGCCAAGGGTCATCGTTCCAACGGCGCCCACGGTGATCGCGTGCACGCCGGCGCTCGCCGGCAGGCCGGCGATGAAGCCGCTCGAGCCGAGGACGGCCACTCCGAACGCCAGCCAGCCATAGCCGGCGTGCAGCACGAGCAGGAAGGGCTCGCGCGCGATGGCGAGCGTGCGCCAGCGCGAGAGCCGCAGCACCAGGGCGGCGCCGGCTGCCGCAAGAAGCAGATCGGTCAGGAGCGAGTACGGAATGACAACCCACGCGCCCAGGGCAACGAGCGCCAGCGCGAAGGAAGCGACGTCGAGCGCCCGGCCTTGCGCCGGCTCCGGAACCTGCGGCCGCACACGCGCGAGCCAGTTGCGTGTGAAGCTCGGCACGATTCGCCCGCCGACCAGCGCGATCAGCGCACCGAGCGTCGCGATGCCGAGCCGAAGGCCGAGCGCGGATGTATCGGCAACGCCGAGCGTTTCCAGGTACACGAGCGCGTTGCCGGCGAGGAGCAGAACGAGCGCGGCCAGCATCGGCAAGCCGCGCCCGTGGCGCCCGGCGAGGAGCTCGCGTGCCACGGCCGCGGCGAGCAGCGCGCCGAACGAGAGGTCGAAGAGCGCAGCGAGCGGCGCGGAGAAGAGCAGCGCTATCCGTGCGCTCGTCCATAAGGCAGCGAGCACTGCGAGCGGCACGCCGTGCGAGGGGAATCGTCCGGTCCAGTTGGGAATCGCCGCGAGCACGAACCCGGCGACCGCCGCGTGCGCGTAGCCGTAGATCATCTCGTGCGCATGCCAGGTCATCGCCGACATGGGCGCCGGCGCGTAGCCGTGGATGTAGGCTGCGAGCCACACCGGGATCGCGATCGCGGACCAGACGGCGGACAGCAGGAAGAAGGGACGGTAACCGGCGGCGAGCAAGGCAGGAACCCGGCGCTTGACCGCGGTCAAATCGTCATCCACCTCCTCCTTATATCGTAGGAATCACCATGACGGAACGCATGAAAGCCTGGCAGTGCATCGGCTGCGGGCGAATCGAAAGCAACGCCACCTGCCTCGGCATCTGCGAGGACGTGCCCATCACGGTCGTCTCGGCGGCCGATTACGACGCGACGCGGCACGAGCTCGACGAGCTGAGGCTGTTCCTGCGCCAGCTCATCCACGCCTCGCCGCGCGCGGGCGAATGGGAGCGCTCCTACCGTGCCGCCCAGGATCGCGCGCGCAAGCTGCTCGGAGAGCTGAAACCCGCTACGCTGGCGGCATGAGCCTTCTTCGTCCCGCTTTGCTGGCCGCAGCGCTTGCCGCGGGCAGCGCGTTCGCCCAGTCGCCGGAAACGCATCAGCACAGCTTCGGCCACGCAGAGCAATGGGCGCATGTGTTCGACGACCCCGCGCGCGATGCCTGGCAGAAGCCGCACGAGGTGATCAGCGCGCTCGCGCTGAAGCCCGACGCGACGGTGGCGGACATCGGCGCTGGGACGGGCTATTTCTCGGCGCGCTTTTCCCGCATGCTGTCCGAGGGCAAGGTCTACGCCGTGGATCTCGAGCCCGACATGGTCAAGTACCTGCGCGAGCGGGCGCAGCGCGAGCACCTGGACAACATGGTCGCCGTGCAGGGCAAGGCCGACGATGCGGCGCTGCCGGAAAAGGTCGACCTGGCATTGCTCGTCGACGTCTACCACCACATCGATGCGCGCGAGGCGTACTTCCGCAGGCTGCAAGCCTCGCTCAAGCCCGCCGGCCGCGTGGCGATCATCGATTTCCGCATGGACTCGAAGGACGGGCCGCCGCGCGCGGCGCGCATCGCGCCCGAGCGTGTGAAGTCCGAGATGGCGGCCGCCGGCTACGCGCTCGCCGATGACTTCGCGTTCCTGCCGAACCAGTATTTCCTGGTCTTCACCGCTTCGGTGACCGCGAGGTAGCCGGCCACGATCGCGAGCAGCGCGGCGAGCATCGGCCAGGCGAGCGGGACGAAACCGAAAGCGCCTGCCAGCAAGCCGAGATAGGGCAGGGCGAGCGCCAAGGCGCCCACCGCAAAGGTTGACCCGACAAGCAGTGCGCTCGGCGCGCTGCGCCAGGCCGCACGCCGCGTGCGCAGGGCCAGCACCACGGCGATTTCCGTCAGCACGGAGACGACGAACCAGGCGGTCTGGAACACCGGCTCGTCGGCGCGGAAGACCGCGAGCAGCAGCCAGAAGGTGAGCAGGTCGAATGCCGTGCTGACGAGCCCGAACACCAGCATGAAGCGGCGCACTTCCGCGAGGTTCCACGCGAGCGGCCGCTCGAGATCCTCCTCGTCGACGCGGTCGGTGGAGATCGCGAGCGACGGGAAATCGGAGAGGAAGTTGTTGAGCAGGATCTGCTTCGCGGCGAGCGGCAGGAACGGCAGGAGCGGCGTGGCGATCGCCATCGACACCATGTTGCCGAAGTTGGCGCTCGTGGTGATGCAGATGTACTTGAGCGTGTTGGCGAAGGTGCGCCGGCCATCCTCGACGCCGCGGCGCAGCACCGCGAGGTCGCGGCGCAGCAGGACCACGTCGGCGCTCTCGCGCGCCACGTCGACCGCGCCTTCGACCGAGATGCCGACATCGGCGGCGTGCAGCGCCGGCGCGTCGTTGATGCCGTCGCCCATGTAGCCCACCGCGTGCCCGCGGTGCTGCAGGGCGCGCACCAGCCGCTCCTTCTGCTGCGGGTCGATCTCGGCGAACACGTCGGTGCGCTCGGCGTTGTGCCAGAGCGCCTCGTCCTTCATCGCCGCGATCTGCGCGCCGGTGAGCAGCGCGCGCGGGTCGAGGCCGACCGCGGCGGCGACGTGCGCCGCCACGTGCCGGTTGTCCCCGCTCACGATCTTCACTCGCACGCCGAGCGCTGCAAGCGCGGCGATGGTCGCGGCGGCGTCGGCTTTGGGCGGATCGAGGAAGAGCAGGAAGCCGACCAGGGTCATGTCGGACTCGTCCTCGCGTGCATAGCGCTCCTTCGGCGGCATGCGGCGCGTAGCGAGCGCCAGCACTCGGTAGCCGCGCTCGCCCTGGCCCTGGTGCCACGCCTCGAGCCGCGCGCGCTCCGTGTCGGGAAGGTTGCACAGAGGTAGGACGCTCGCGAAGGCGCCCTTGGTGATCACGACGTGCTGGTCGCCGGATCGCGCGACGACGGTCAGGCGCTTGCGCTGGAAGTCGTACGGAATCTCGTCGACCTTGGTCCACGCGTGCGTGTCGAGGCCGCGCCGCTCGCCCGCGGCGACGATCGCCGCGTCGAGCGGATTGTCGATGCCGGTCTCGAAGGCCGCGTTGAGGTAGCCGAGCTCGAGGACCTGCGCGGACTCGCGGCCGGTCGCGTCGAGCGCAGCTTCCAGGGCCACCTGGCCCTCGGTCAGCGTGCCGGTCTTGTCGGTGCAGAGGATCGCCATGCTGCCGAGGTCCTCGATCGCCTGCAGCCGCCGCACGATGACGCCGCTCTGGGCCATCGCGTGCGCGCCCCGCGCGAGCGTGACGGTGACGATGGCGGGCAGGAGCTCCGGCGTGAGGCCCACGGCAAGCGCGACGGCAAAGAGCGCGGACTCGAGCACCGGCCGGTCGAGCAGCTCGTTCGCCACCAGCACCGCGAGCACCACGATGAGCATGATGCGCAGCAGAAGGTAGCCGAAGTGGCGCACGCCGCGCGCGAAGTCGGACTCGGGCGCGGTCGCCTCGAGGCGCGCCGCGATCGCGCCGAATGCCGTGTCGCGGCCGGTCTTCTCGACCTGCACGCTCGCCGTCCCGCTGCGCACCGAAGTGCCGGTGAGAACGGCATCGCCCGCCGCCTTCTCCACCGGGAAGGATTCGCCGGTGAGGACGGCCTCGCTCACCAGGAAATCGCGGGCTTCGAGCACCCGGCCGTCCGCGGGAACGAGGTTGCCGGCCGCGAGCAGCACCACGTCGCCCGCGACGATCTCACCGACCGGCAGCGTCATGCGCACGCCCCTGCGCACGACCTGCGCGGTGAGCGCGAGCCGCGCACGCAGCCGCGCTACCGCGGCCGAAGCCCGGTATTCCTGCCAGAAGCCGAGCCCGGCGCTGCCGAGCACGATGGCGAGGATGATCGTCGCGTCCACCCATTGGCGCAGCGCCAGGGAGAACAGCGCGCCGGCCACCAGGATGAGGACGAGCGGGCTCGAGAACTGGCGCGCGAGGAGCTTCACGCGCACAAGGCTATGGGGCCTGTTGCGCTGCAAAGTTGATAAGGATCAACGGCGCGCCGCGCTGCTCGGCAACACTCGTTCGATGAAGAAGCCCCGGCGCGCATCGCCTCCCGGCTGGCTGGTCGAGCAATGGCCCGACGCCGTTGTCGTGACCGACGGCAAAGGCCGCATCGCGTACGTGAACCGCGCGTTCGAATCGCTGACCGGCTACTCGCGCGACGAGGTGCTCGGGCGCACGCCGGCGCTCCTCAAGTCCGGCGTGCACGCGCGCAGCTTCTACCGCCGCCTATGGACCGCGCTGCAGGCCGGCAGGCCCTTCCGCGGCGTGTTCCTCAACCGGCGCAAGGGCGGCGAGCTCTTCCACGAGGAGGAGATCATCCGGCCGCTGCACGGCCCTGACGGCCGGATCGCCGGGTTCGTCTCGGCCGGGCGCGACGTCAGCGCGCGCATGCGCGAGCATCGCCGGCTGCAGCACGCCGCGACGCACGATGCGCTGACCGGCCTTCCCAACCGGCGCCTGTTCGCGGATCGGCTCGCACAGGCGCTCAACGCCGCGGCGCGGCGCAAGGAGCGCTTCGCCGTCGCGATCATGGACCTCGACGGCTTCAAGGCGGCGAACACGCGGCATGGCCATCTCGCCGGCGATGCAGTCCTGCGCGCGGTGGCGCGCCGCACCGCGCGCTCGCTGCGCGCCGTCGACACGGTGGCCCGCTTCGGCGGCGACGAGTTCGCCCTCATCATCGCCGGCCCGATCGAGCGCGCGGCGGTGGCGACGGTGCTCGAGAAGGTCCGTGCGCGCAACCGGCAGGCGGTGCGCTATGGCAGGAACGACATCGCGGTATCGCTCAGCATCGGCGCCGCGCTCTATCCCGCGCATGGGCGCGACGCGGCGCTGCTCGTCAAGCGCGCGGACGCTGCCATGTACGCGGCGAAGAAGGCGGGCGGCAATGCCTTGCGCTTCGCGCGCCGGGCTTAGAGGCTGGGCTTGGGATTCCCGCCGTAGGTCTTTTCGTGCCGCTCCTGGTCTTCCACGCAACGTGCCGCGGCGGGGAAGGCCTTCAACCGCGGATAGCCGATGTCGCCGCCGCAGTCGATGCAGATGCCGTAGGTGCCGTCCTGCAGGCGCCGGTAGGCGGCCTCGAGGGCACGCAGCTCGTCCAGGTCGCGCGTCAGGTCGGCCTGCTCGAGGTCGGCGATCAGCGTCGCCACCGACTCGTCGCCGGCGTCCGGCGCGATGCCCGCGTGCTCCGAATAAGGCTCGTCCCGGGCGCGCGCCGCGTCCTCGCGCACCTCGGCAACGAGCTGGGCGCGGCGTTTCTCGACCATGCGGCGCAGCTCTTCGGTCTGTTTCTGGGTCAACGCCATCGTCTTATCTCCGGTTTGATGGAAATCAAGGGCACGCGGGTCGCGCCGCCTAACCTACGCATATGGACACCGCCCTGCAAGTGACGTTCCTTGAGCGGCCGCCGAAGGCGCTGCCATGAAGGTGGAGCGCGGAGGCTTCCGGATGATCCGGCGCGAGCAGCTGCTGCCGGAGCTGGTACACGATACGTACAAGCTGCCACGCAAGCTCGCCGAGCCCGCGCGCTGCACCGAGTGCGGTGCGCAGTACCGCGACGGGCGATGGACATGGCCGGCAGGAACGGGACCGGCGCGCGGCCTGCTTTGTCCCGCCTGCCAGCGAATCCGCGACAACTTTCCGGCCGGCTTCGTGTCCGTATCGGGTGAATTTTTCCTGCAGCATCGCGAGGAGATCCTCGCCGTGGCGCGTCGCTGCGAAGCGGCCGAGAAGAGCGGCCATCCGCTCGAGCGCATCATGAAGGTGGCCGACGAGAACGGTGGTGCGCTGATCACCACGACGGGCGTGCACCTCGCGCGGCGCATCGGCGACGCGCTGGAGGACGCGTACAAGGGGACGCTCGAATTCAACTACAACAAGGAAGAGCAGCTGCTGCGAGTCGCCTGGAGCCGGTGACCGCTTCGCCTTTCACGCCGCAGGCCGTCGCTGCGTACCTGCGCATCGTGCATGGGGCGCCGGTGAGCGACGTGCGCATCACGCCGCTCGGCGGCGGGCGGCAGGGCGACAAAGGGTACGGTTACGGCATCCCGCTGCGCGTCGACTACCGCATCAACGGCGCGGCTCGTCGGGCGGTCCTCGAGTCGGTTCGTCCCGGGCCGTTCGGCCACGAGCACATGGCCGACCGGGCGCAGCAGCTCCTCTGGGCGCACGACGCCTTCGGCCGGCTGGCGAAGCATGTGCATTCGCTCGACGTGGGCGCGGTGCGCAGGACGGGCGAGCTCGTGCCGCTCGGCAACGCCGACGAGCTCTTCATGCTCGCCGAGTTCATCGACGGCCGCGAGTACGCCGACGACCTGCTGCGCCTGCGCGCCGGCGAGCCGCTGCGTCCGCTCGACCTCGAGCGCGCGGACGCACTGTGCGACTACCTGGTTTCCATACACAGGCTCAAAGGCGGGGATGCGAATCTCTACATCCGCCGCGCGCGCGAGCTGGTCGGCCATGGCGAATGCATCTTCGGCGTCGACGACAGCTATCCGCTCGACGGACCGGTCTCCGAGGACGTGCTGTGCGCGATCGAGCAGCGCGCGGTCGCCTGGCGCTGGAAGCTGCGCCATAAGACGCACCGCCTGCGGCAGGTGCATGGCGACTTCCATCCGTGGAACATCCTGTTTCGCGAAGGCGCGGACTTCAGCGTGCTCGACCGCTCGCGCGGCGAATGGGGCGAGCCGGCCGACGACGTGGCGTGCCTCGCGATGAACTATCTGTTCTTCTCGCTGCAGCGCTCGGGCCGCCTGGAGGGCGATCTCGAGCGGCTGTGGCTCGGCTTCTGGACGCGCTATCTCGAGCGCTCGGGCGACGGCGAGCTGCTCGAGGTCGTGGCGCCGTTTCTCGCCTTCCGCGGCCTGGTGATGGCCAACCCGCTGTGGTATCCCGCGCTTTCGGCGGGCGTGCGCGAGGCGATGGTGCGCTTCGTGGTCAACGTGCTCGACGAGGAGAGCTTCGATCCGGCGCGCGCGCAGGAATACTGTTCATGAGCTTCGCCGTCTGGCTGACGGGACTCTCCGGTTCGGGCAAAAGCGCGATCGCCAGGGAGCTGATCGCACAACTCCATGCGCGCGGCATTGACGCGGCGCGCCTCGAATCCGACGTGCTGCGCACGCAAGTAACGCCGTATCCCAAGTACGACGAGCCGGAGCGAGACCTCTTCTACGGGGCGCTGGTCGTGCTCGGCAAGTTCCTCTGCGACGGCAAGCGTCCGGTCGTGTTCGATGCGACGGGCAATCGCCGCCGCTACCGCGATGCCGCCCGCCAGGCCATCGTGCGCTTCGCCGAGGTGCACGTCGACACGCCGCTGGAAGTCTGCCGCGCTCGCGACACGAAAGGGCTTTACCGGAACGAGACAGCGAAGACGCTGCCGGGCGTGCAGGCCGCCTACGAGCCGCCGCTCGTGCCCGAGCTCGTCGTGCACGGCGCCGACGGAACGCCCGCCGACGCCGCGGGCAAGATTGTCGTCTTCCTTACTCGCCGCAACTGGATTTGACTTCGATCAACCGCCATTGAGTCTCGGCCGGTAGTCTCGGCTGGTGGTGCGTTTCATCTTCGTTGTCCTCGCGTTCCTCGGCGTTGCCTCGAGCGCGCACGCTGCGCCGCTCGCGGGCGAATTCGCGCGCGAGGTCGACCTGAGGCTGCAAGTGCCGCGGCCGGTGCGCGACGAATACGCCGCAAGGCTGGCGGCGGCGCTGGAGCATGCCGGGCTGTTGCCCGACACGGCGCAGTATTTCGTGCTGGTCGACCGCAGTCCGCAGGTGCAGGCCGTTTTCGTCTACTGGTTCGGACTCGATCGCACGTGGCAATTCGTCGGCGCCTCGCCCGCGTCGACCGGCAGGCCGGGCGAGTTCGAGCACTTCGTGACGCCGCTCGGCGTGTTTCCGCATTCCCTGGCCCATCGCGACTTCCGCGCCGAGGGCACGCCGAACAGCCTCGGCGTACTGGGCTACGGCATTGCAGGGATGCGTGTCTTCGATTTCGGCTGGGTCGACGCCGAGCGTGGCTGGGACGAAGCCGGCATGAGCCCGATGCGCCTGCAGATGCACGCCACCGATCCGCTGCTGCTCGAGCCGCTGCTCGGCCAGGTCGCGCATTCCAAAGGGTGCATCCGCATTCCGGCGTCGCTCGTCGTATTCCTGGACCGGCACGGCCTGCTCGACGCCGACTACGAGGCGGCCTTGGCCGGCGGCCGCAAGCTTCCGGTCCTGCGCGACGACCGCGTCGCGACGCTCTTTCCGGGACGTTTTCTTGTGGTGGTCGATTCCGGACGCGAGAAGCGCCCGTCCTGGGCTAGCCGGCGATGACGCTGCCGCCGACGCTGTTCGGCTACATCCGGCGCCACAGCGCCGGACACCAGGTCGCGCTCGCGGCGCTCTCCGTCGTCGTGTTCGCGCTTTCCGCGGTGCCGCTCGAGCTGCAAAGGCGCATCGTCAACGACGCGATCGGCAAGGGCACCCTGGACACGATCCTCTGGCTCGCCATCGCGTATATCGGCGTCGCGCTCGTCGAAGGCGGCATCAAGCTGGTGCTGAACGTCTACCGCGGCTGGGTGAGCGAGACCGCGGTGCGCCACCTGAGGCGCCTCGCGCTGCACGCCGAGGCGATGAAAGGCGCGAAGGGCGTCGAGCTTTCCATGGTGCTCTCCGAAGTCGAGCCGGTCGGCGGATTCGTCGGCGTCGCGGTCTCGGAGCCGCTGCTGCAGGGCGGCATCCTGCTCGCGGTGTTCGGCTACATGGTCTACCTGCAGCCGATGCTCGCGGCGCTCAGCTTCCTCGTGTTCGCGCCGCAGCTCTTCTTCGTGCCGCTGCTGCAGGCGGCGATCAACCGGCGCGTCGAGCGGCGCGTGCTCACCATGCGCGAGGTGAGCGACGGCATCGTGCGCGAGATTCCGGCGCCCGAGTTCCACCACCCGCGCATCGACCGCGTGTTCGCCCTGCACATGGGCATGTACAAGCTCAAGTTCACCATGAACTTCCTGATGAACCTCTCGCACCATACCGGCGTCGCTGCGGCGCTCGCGCTCGGCGGCTGGTACGTGGTGCAGGGGCGCATCGAGCTCGGCACCGTGGTCGCGTTCATCTCCGGACTCGGCAAGCTGAACGACCCGTGGGGCGACGTGGTGAACTGGTTCCGCGACATGACGGTGAACCGCGTGAAGTACCGGCTGCTCGCGGCTGCGCTGCAGCCGCCGGCACCCGCGGTCCCGGCGCAGGCGCGCGCTCGCGTTCCGGCGAGAGCCGCATGAATGTTCCGCGACGCTGGCGTCTCGCTGCGCTGATCCTGGCGGGCGCCCTCGTGGCCTATGGTGCCGCGCGCTTCGCGTTCGGCCCTAGCGCCGAGGTGTTCCGGGTCGAGCGCCGCGACGTCGTGCAGACCGTGGTCGCGAGCGGGCGGGTGGAGACGCCTTATCGCGTCGACCTCGGCGCGCAGGTGGTCGGCATGGTCGCCCAGGTGCCGGTCGAGAAGGGCGAGCGCGTGAAGGCGGGCCAGGTCCTGATCGTTCTCGAGTCGAGCGAGGCCGAGGCGCTCGTCAAGCAGGCGCAGCTCGCCGTGGCGCAGGCCGAGGCGCGCATCCGCCAGCTGCGCGAGCTGCAGCTGCCGGTCGCGAACCAGTCGCTGCGCCAGGCGCAGGCCAACTTCGAGAACGCGCAGGTGACGTACCAGCGCAACCAGCGGCTCTACGAGAGCGGCTTCGTCGGCAAGTCGGTGCTCGACGAGGCGCAGCGCACGCTCGACGTGGCGCGGACGCAGGTGGACACGGCGCACAAGCAGGTCGAGACGGCGCGCCCGAGCGGCAGCGACACGGCGATGGCCAATGCGGCGCTTGCGCAGGCCCAGGCGAACCTCCAGGCGGCACGAGCGCGGCTCGCCTACGCGACCATCGCGGCGCCGCGCGATGGCACGCTCATCGACCGCGACGTCGAGCGCGGCGACGTGGTGCAGCCGGGCAAAGTGCTGATGGTGCTCTCCCCCGAGGGTGAGACGCAGCTCGTTCTGAAGATCGACGAGCGCAACCTCGGGCGCCTTCGCCTCGGCCAGGCCGCGCTTGCGTCTGCGGACGCGTACCCGGACGAGCGGTTCAAGGCCGAAGTGGTGTACATCAATCCCGGCATCGACGCGCAGCGCGGCACCGTCGAGGTGAAGCTGCGTGCGCCCGAGCCGCCGGCGTACCTCCGCCAGGACATGACGGTTTCGGTCGACATCGAGGTCGAGCGCCACCCGGGCGCGCTCGCGCTGCGCGCCGAAGGCGTGCGCGATCTCGGCGGCGCCCGCCCCTGGGCGCTGAGGGTGAATGCCGGCCACGCGGCGCGACAAGACGTGACCCTCGGCCTGCGCGGCGAAGGCTGGGTCGAGATCCGCGATGGGTTGAAGGAAGGCGACCTCGTCGTGCCGGCCGACAATGTCGGCATCCGCCCGGGTCGGCGCGTGCGCACGGTGGTCCGTGAATAGCTGGCTGCCGTTCGAATGGATCGTTGCCTCGCGCTTCCTGCGTGAAGGACGCTTGCAGACCGTGGCGATCCTGCTCGGCATCGGCATCGGCGTGGGCGTCATCGTCTTCATGTCCGCAGCGCTTGCCGGGCAGCAGGCGAACATCGTGCGCCGGGTGCTCTCGGCGCAGGCGCACATCGTCCTCATCCCGGCGCAGGAGATCGCCCGGCCGTTGCGCGCCGGCCAGCGAGGTGTGGCCGAAGCGGCGATCGTCCAGAAGCCGCTGCAGCGCGTGCGCTCGATAGACCAGTGGCAGAAGATCATCCAGGAGGTGGACGCACTGCCCGAGGTGACCGCGGTCTCGCCGATGGCGGCGGGGGCGGCGATCGCGCAGCGTGGCGAAGCCGCGCGCTCGGTCACCATGCAGGGCGTCGACGCCGAGCGCTACTTCCGCATCGTCCCGCTGCCCGAGAAGGTGGTGGCGGGCCAGCCGCGCCTGGGCGCCGAGGACATCGTGATCGGCGTCGACCTCGCCAGCGACCTGGGCGTCCGGGTCGGCGACAAGATGCGCCTCTCGGTCGGCTCGGGCCAGGGCGCGACGCTCACCGTCACCGGGCTGGTCGACCTGGGAAACAAGAGCGCCAACCAGCGCGTCACCTTCGTGGCCCTGCATACCGCGCAGGCGTTGCTCGGCCTGATCGGCGGCGTTTCCAGCATCGACCTCACCGTGCAGGACATCTACGCCGCGGAAACGCTGGCGCAGCGCATCCGGGCGCTGACCGGCGTCGAGGCGGACAGCTGGATCCGGACCAACGCGCAGCTCTACCTGGCGATCAGCGCGCAGGTGATCGCCAACACCACGATCCGCTTCTTCGTCGGCCTGGCGATCGCGTTCGGCATCGCCGCGGTGCTCATCGTCTCCGTGGTTCAGAAGTCCCGGGAGATCGGCATCCTGCGCGCGATGGGCGGCTCGCGCGGGCAGATCCTGCGCGTGTTCCTGCTGCAGGGCGCGGTGCTCGGGCTGCTCGGCTCGCTGGTCGGCTCGGCGCTCGGCGCGGCTGCGATCCTGCTCTGGAGCGCGCTGGTGAAGAACCCCGACGGCACGCCGCTCTTCCCGCTCGACCTGGACCCCAAGCTGTTCCTCGCCTCGGCGCTGCTCGCGACGCTGAGCGGGCTGGTCGCGGCATTCGTTCCGGCTCTTCGTGGCGCGAGACTGGATCCTGTGGTGGCGATACGTGGCTGAGCCGGTCATCGCGCTCGAGGGCGTGCGCAAGTCCTACGGCGTCGCCACGCCGGTCGAGAGCGAGGTCCTGCACGGCATCGATCTCGTGCTGGAGCCGGGGGAGCTCTGCGCCCTGATGGGGCCTTCCGGGTCGGGCAAGAGCACGCTGCTCAACATCATGGGCCTGCTCGATCGCCCGACCTCCGGCCAGCTCATCATCGACGGGCGTGCCACGAGCGGCCTCGACGACAAGGCGCTGACTCGATTGCGCGGCCATGCCATCGGCTTCGTCTTCCAGTACCACCATCTCATGCCGGCCTTCACGGCGATGGAGAACGTGATGATGCCGATGCTGCTCGAGCGCGGCCGGCCCGACGGGGCGATGCGCACGCGCGCCGACGAGCTGCTCGCGGGCGTCGGGCTCACGCCGTGGCGCAACAACCTCGCTTCCAACATGTCGGGCGGCCAGCAGCAGCGCGTCGCCGTGGCGCGCGCGCTGGCGATGAAGCCGGCGCTGCTCCTTGCCGACGAGCCGACCGGCAACCTCGATACGCAGTCGGCGCAGGGAGTCTTCGACCTGATGCGCGAGGTCAACCGCGCGCACGGCACGACGATCCTCATCGTCACGCACAACCACGCGCTCGCCGCGCAGTGCGGCCGCATCCTCCGGATCGTCGACGGCCGCATCAGCAATTCTTGAGGTTTATCAAGGCCCGCGTTCGTGCCCGGGATATTTTGCTTTCATGGCTGCCCCGAGCGTAGAACTCCTCCTCGACATCGATCGCGAGTACCGCGACAAAGCGAAGGCCGGGACGCTGCGCAGGATCGCGCCGCGGCGCATGAACCCGGAAGGCAAGGCATGGCTGCCCGTGCTCCATACCCGGCATGGCCCGTGGCACTTCACCGCGCTGTTCTCCAACACCGAGCGCGCGCACGAGCTGCATCGCACGTACGACTGGGTGGTCATTTATTTCTCCGATGCCGACGGCGACGACGAGCAGTGCACCGTGGTCACCGAGCGGCGCGGTACGCTGACCGGCATGCGCGTGGTACGCGGCCGCGAGCCGGAATGCGCACGCTACTACGCGTCGCTGCTGGTGCCTACGGAAAACGTAATGCGCGCCGGCTAGCGTGCTTTTGCGTCGCGGGGGTCGAGGCGCGCGCCGTCGCTGAGCGCGTCGGACGGATACACGACCACGCGCTCGCCGGGCGCGAGGCCGTTCTCGACCGCGGCTTCCATGGCGTTGCGCAGCGGCACCTCGACGTTGCGCTTGCGCGCGCGCTCGCCTTCGACGACGAACACGGCCCAGCGCTCGCCGTCGCGTCCGCCGTCCCGCCAGAGCGCGCCGACCGGCACCTTGACCGCGTCGTCGAGGCGCTGCGTGACGATGTGCGCCTCGACGCGGAAGCCGTCGCCGAGGGTCTGCACGCCGTCGAGCGGATCGCTGAAGTCGAGGATCACGTTCACGCGCTGCTCCTCGACGCCGAGCGCCGAGATCTTGGTGAAAGCCGCCGGCTCGACCAGCCGTACCGTGGCGGCAAGCGGCGGCACGCCGCGGCCGAGCTCGACGCGCGCCGGCATGCCGGGACGGATCGCCACCGCTTCCTGGGACAGCACGTCGACCACGGCTTCGAGGGCACGCGCATCCGCGAGCTCGACGAGCGGCGCGCCGAGCGCGACCGATCCCTCGCTCTTCTGCAGCACCTTGAGCACCGAGCCGCCCACCGGCGCGGTCACTTCCCAGCGCGGTCCCGGCTCGCCGCTCTGGTAGCGGCGCAGCGCCGCGCGTGCCTGCTCGAGGTCGTGCGCGGCGGCGTCCTGCGCGAAGCGTGTCGCGTCGACGCTGCGCTCGGCGGTGCGCAGCGCGAGCGAGGCCTGCTCGCGCGCGCTCTCGGCGACGAACTTGTCGCGCGCCAGCTTGGTTTGGCGCTCGAAATCGGCGCGCGCCTGGTCGCGCTGTGCCTCCGCGCGCAGCGTGTCGGCGCGCGCGGCGGCGAGGCGCGCCTGGGCGGCGCCGACGCGCGCTTCCAGCTCGCGCGCCGCGCGCGCGTCGAGCAGCGCCGGAGGCGTCGGCGTCAGCAGCGCGACCGTCTGGCCCTGCTTCACGCGGTCGCCCTCCTCCAGCTCGATGCGCTGCACGCGGCCCGCGAGCGGCGCGGAGACCACGTAACGCTCGCGCACGCGCGTCTTGCCGTCGTCCGACACGGTGATCTCGAAGGCGCCGCGCGTGACGGCCGCCGTCTCGACCGTGATCGGGCGCGGCTGCAGCGCCCAGGCGACGAGCGCCGCGACGGCGAGGCCGCCGAGCGCCAGGGCGATCTGGTTGCGGCGCTTCATTCGCGGGTCTTCAGCACGCCGACCAGGTCGAGGTGGTCGATGCGGTTTCGCACCACGAGCGCGCTCGCGGCGCCGGCGGCGGCGACCACGGCCGCGGCGTAGACATAGCTCGCGGGATAGATCACGAGCGGGAACTCGAACACTTCGTGGTCCATGAGCGAGAGGATGAATGCCGCGAGCCAGAACCCGGCGAGGCAGCCGAGCGGAATGGCCGCCGCAATCTCCAGCCCGAGCTCGCCGAGCAGCAGCAGCGACACCTCGCGCCGCGTGAACCCGAGCACGCGCAGGCTGGCCAGCTCCCAGGCGCGCTCGGCGAGCTGGATGCGGGCGTTGTTGTAGACCACGCCCACGGCGATGGTCGCGGCGAAAAGCGACAGGACCGTGGTGAAGAAAAGGACGTTGCGCGCGCTTTGCGCGCGGAAGCTTTCGAGAAGCGTGCGATTGACGATGACCACGGCCGCCGCCGGCATCGCCTTCAGCCGTTCGAGGAGCAGGCCTTCGGCACGCGGGTCGACGAGCAGGTTCGCGCCCGAGACGAGCGCGCCTTCGCGCGCCAGCCGGTTCAGCTCGTCGAGCCGCATCCAGGCGTTCATGCCCGCCATCTCGGCCACGGTTCCCGCCACCCGCAGCGGCGCCTTCAGGCGCTTGCCTTCGAGCAGCTCGGCGGTGAGCCAGTCGCCCGGCCGCACGTCGAGCCGTCGCGCGAGCCGCTCGGTGAGCAGCACGCCGCCCGGCACGGGCTTCGCCTCGCGCAGCTCGGCATCGAGGATGCGCAGCAGCCGCGCCCCATCCTCGACACCCGTAATGCCGGTGCGATAGCTGCGGTGCGCAGAGCGCAGGCGTACCGGGATGGCGCGCGTCACCTCCGCCTGCTTGACCCCGGGCAAACGCGCGAGGTCGTAGCGCACCGAGCGGGCGAGCGGCTCGGCGAACGCCACATTCACGTCCGCGCGCTGCACCTTGTTGAACTGCACGTCCATGAACCACTCGATCGCGTCGGACCAGAAGGTCCCCGAGATGAGGATCGCCACCGAGCCGGCGATGCCGGCCACCGTGACCGCGGCGCGCACCGGCTTTCGCTCCAGGTTGCGCAGGATCATGCGCTGCGCGGAGCTGAGCAGCCGCGCGTAGCCGAGCCGCTCGACGATGAGCGGCCGGAACTGCGCCGGCGCCGGAGGACGCAGCGCCTCGGCGGCCTTCAGCCGCACCACGCCGCGGATCGCGGCGAGCGCTCCGCCGCAGGCGGCCAACAGCGCCGCGGCGGACGCCGCAAGGATCAGCCCGAGCGGCAGCCCGTAATGGAACTCCGGGAAGTGGAAGAAATCGGTGTAGAGCCCGGTCATCGCCGTGCCGAACCAGGTGCCGAGCGCGGCGCCCATGGCGATGCCGAGGACGACGATCACGGTCGCGAACTTGAGGTAGTGCGCCGCGATCGAGCGCTCTTCGTAGCCGAGCGCCTTCAGCGCGGCGATCTCGCTGCGCTGCGCATTCACCTGGCGATGCAGCACCACGTTCAGTATGAACGCGGCGACGAGCAGGAAGATCGCCGGCAGCACCGTGCCGAAGATGCGCTGCTGGTTGATCTCCTGCGACAGGATCTTGTGCGACACCTGGTCCTCGCGGCCGATCGCGCCGAAGCCGCCGTAGGGCTCGAGCAGCCTGTCGAGCGCCTCGATGGCGCGGGTGGGCGAAGCGCCGTGCGCGAGGCGCAGCTGCACCGAGTTGAACGCGCCCTCCATGTCGAACGCCGCGGCGAGCGCCGCGCGGTCCAGCCAAAGGATGGCGAACCACTCGTCGTCCGGCATGCCGCCGCCGCGCGTGGCGTAGATGTATTCGGGCGTGAGCACCGTGCCGACCAGCGTCAGCTGCTCGAAGCGGCCGTTCATGAGCACGTGCACGGGCGAGCCGAGCGCGAGGCGGCGTGCCTGGACGAAGCGCTGGTTGATCACCGCCTCTCCGGCAGCCGCCGGCCAGCGCCCGGCCGTCAGGGTGAGCCGGCTCATGCCGGCCGGCCGCTCGAAGTCGTAGCCGATCAGCCGCGCGATCATCGGCGGGGCAACGTCCGGGATGGAAAGCTGCGCATCGCGCACGATGCGCGTCTCGACCTCGGAAACGCCGGGCAGGGCGCGGATCTTCTCGGCGAGCGTCGCCGGCGCGCGCTTCGCGGTGGCGAACACGTGCGGCAGCCGCGCGGTGTCGTAATAGTGCTCGCGCGACCAGAGCAGCGACTCGTAGGTCGAGAAGCTGCCGATGAATCCGCCGATGCCGCAGGCGATGACGAGCGCGATCGAGACCACCTGGGTCTTCAGCGACCAGAGATCCCGCACCAGCTTGCGGTCGAGCGCTTTCACCAGGAAATCTCCGCGGGCGAGAGCTTGTGCGCAGGGCGCTCCTCGCCGGCGATGCGGCCGTTGGCGAGGCGCAGCACGCGGTCGGCGATGCCGGCGATGGCGGCGTTGTGCGTGATCACGAGCGCGGTCGTGCCGAGCTCGGCGTTGATGCGCGTAATGACATCGAGCACCAGCTTGCCGGTCTCGTAGTCGAGCGCGCCGGTCGGCTCGTCGCACAGCAGCACCTCCGGACGCTTGGCGATTGCGCGCGCGATCGCCACTCGCTGCTGCTCGCCGCCCGAGAGCTGCGCCGGAAAGTGGTCGAGCCGCTCGGCCAGGCCGACCCGGGTGAGCGCTTCCTCGGCCGGCATCGGCTGCTCGGCAATGTCGGTCACGAGCGCCACGTTCTCGCGCGCGGTGAGGCTCGGGATCAGGTTGTAGAACTGGAAGACGAAGCCGACATGGCCGCGCCGGTAGCGGGTGAGCTCGGCCTCGTCGGCGCGGGAAAGATCGTGGTCCAGGAAATGCACTTCGCCGCTGCTCGGCGCGTCGAGGCCGCCGAGGATGTTGAGCAGCGTCGACTTGCCGCTGCCCGAGGGGCCGAGCAGCACGATGAACTCGCCCGGGCGGACGTCCAGGTCGACGCCGCGCAGCGCCTGCACTTCGGCCTCGCCCATGCGGTAGACCTTGGTGAGCCCGCGCGCCGTGAAGACCGGCGAGGCGCTCATAGCCGCTTCGTCACGCGGACCAGCGTCGGCTCCTCGGCGATGGGATGCGCAGCGAAGCCCAGCTCGCGCACGAAGTCGAGCATGTCGCGGTTCTCGGCGAGCACCAGGCCTGCCATGGTCTCGAATCCCCTCGCGCGGGCCGCGCGCATGAGCGCCTCGAGCAGCAGCTGGGCGATGCCGGTATGGTGCCAGTCGTCGGCGACGACGATGCCGAGCTCGCAGGTTCGCGTCCCCGGGTTCGCGACGTAGCGCGCCTCGCCCACGAGCCGCCCGCCCGCCTCGCACACGAACGCCATGTGCCGGTCGTAATCGATATGCGTGTAGAAGCGCATGAGCTCGTCGGTGACTGCGCCGGCGAACCGCTGAAAGCGCAGGTGCCGCGTCTCCGGCGAAAGGTGGGCGAAGAACTCGCGCTCGGCCGCCGCGTCCTGCGTGCGCACCGGGCGGATGGTTACCGTCGTGCCGTTCGCAAGGCGCCACTCGCGCGCAAGGTGCGCCGGATAGACTGCGCTTTTCGTTTCCACGCGATCATTCTTGCGGCCCGGCGCGAAGCGATATTTGACCCCGGTCAACCCGGCCGCGCGCCGGCCTGCGAGGATGGAACTCCCGACTGGTAGGTCATCGAGCGCTTGAAAAAGGGTCCTGACCCCTTTTCCGACGGGCTGAGCGCCGTCGAGGCGGCGGCGCGCCTGGCCGCCGAAGGCCCGAACGCGCTGCCGGGCTCGGCGCGCAAGAGCACGCTCGCCATAGCGGGCGCGGTGGTGCGCGAGCCGATGTTCGTCCTGCTGATCGCTGCGGCTGCGGTTTACCTACTGCTCGGCGACCGGGCGGAGGCGCTCGTGCTCGCGGCGTCGGTCGTAGGGATCATCGCCATTGCCGTGCTGCAGGAGCGGAAGGCCGAGCGCGCGCTCGAGGCGCTGCGCGACCTCTCCAGCCCGCGCGCGCTGGTCGTGCGCGACGGCGAGCGGCTGCGCATCGCCGGCGCGGAAGTGGTGCGCGGCGATCTCGTGCTGCTCGCCGAGGGCGATCGCGTGCCGGCCGACGCGCTGCTCGGCGCGGCGAACGGGCTGCTCGTGGACGAGTCGCTCCTCACCGGCGAGTCGCTGCCGGTGGAAAAGCGCCCCGGCGAGCGCGTCTGCTCCGGCACGCTGGTCGTCAAGGGACAGGGGCGCGCGGAAGTGTCCGCGACGGGCGTTGCCACCGAGCTCGGCCGCATCGGCGTGTCGCTCGCGACGCTCGAGAGCGAGAAGACCGCGCTCGAGCGCGAGACCGCGCGCCTGGTGAAGCTGGTCGCCGCCTTCGCCGGCGCGCTTTGCCTGGCGCTCACGCTGATCTATGGGCTGATGCGCGGCGAGTGGCTCGGCGCCGTGCTGGCCGGCCTCACGCTCGCGATGGCGATCCTGCCCGAGGAATTCCCCGTAGTGCTCACCGTGTTCCTCGCGCTCGGCGCCTGGCGCATCTCGCGCCACGGCGTGCTCACGCGGCGCATGCCGGCGATCGAGATGCTCGGCGCGGCGACCGTGTTGTGCGTCGACAAGACCGGCACGCTGACCGAGAACCGCATGAGCGTGGTCGAGACGCCGCAGCCGGTGATCGACGCCGCGGCGCTCGCCTGCGAGCTCGAGCCGTTCGATCCGATGGATCGCGCCATCGTCGCGGCGGCGAGCGAAGCCGCGCGACGCCGGCGCGCCGAATGGCGGCTCGAGCGCGACTATCCGCTCAGCGAGGACTTTCTCGCGGTCTGCCACGCGTGGCGCACCACGTCGGGAGAGCTGCAGGTGGCGCTGAAAGGAGCGCCGGAAACGGTGCTGCGGCTTTGCGGCCGGAGCGAGCTGCTCGACGAAGTGCGGCGCGCCGCCGGCCGCGGGCTCAGGCTGTTGGGCGTCGCAACGAGTACTACGCCCGGATCGCCGGCACGCGATCCGACCCAATATTCGTATACCTGGGCCGGCTTCGTGGCGCTCGCCGATCCGCTTCGTGCCTCGGTGCCGGGCGCGGTCGCGCTCTGCCGCCGCGCGGGCATCCGCGTGGTGATGATCACCGGCGACTTCCCCGGCACTGCGCTCGAGATCGCGCGCCGGGCCGGCCTCGATACCCAGGGCGTCTTGACTGGAAAACAAGTCGAGGCTTTGGACGATGGCGCGCTCGCTCGGGCTGTGAAAGAGGTAAACGTGTTCGCGCGCGTCGTGCCGCAGCAGAAGCTGCGCCTCGTCGATGCGTACAAGGCGGCCGGGGAGGTGGTGGCCATGACCGGCGACGGGGTGAACGATGCGCCGGCGCTGAAGAGCGCGCACATCGGCATCGCCATGGGCCGGCGCGGCACCGACGTGGCGCGCGAGGCGGCCGCGCTCGTGCTGCTCGAGGACGACTTCGCCTCCATCGTCCAGACCGTGCGGCTCGGCCGGCGCATCTACGACAACATCCGTAACGCGATGCGCTACATCGTCTCCGTGCACGTGCCGACCGCAGGCATGGCGTTCCTGCCGCTCCTCTTCGGCTGGCCGCTCCTGCTCTATCCCGTGCACGTGGTGTTCCTCGAGTTCGTCATCGATCCGGCGTGCTCGATCGCCTTCGAGGCCGAGCATACGGACGCGAACGCCATGCAGCGTCCGCCGCGCCGGCCGGGGGCGCGCCTCTTCGATGCGCGCATGCTGGGTGTCAGCCTCGCGCTCGGCGCGTCGCTGCTCGTGGCGGTGCTGGCTGCCTACGCGTGGGCGCAGCACGCCGGCCTGGGCGAGCGCGAGACGCGCGCGCTCGGCTTCGCGGCGATCGTATTCGGCAACCTCGCGCTCATCCTCGCCTACCGCTCGCAGCAGCGCTCGATGCTGCGCACGCTCGCCGAGCCGAACGCCGCGTTCTGGACCATCGCCGCTGGAGCGGTCGCGGCGCTGCTTGCCGCGATCTACTTCGCGCCGGCGGCGGCGGTGTTCCGTTTTGCGCCGCTCGCGCCAACCGAGCTGGCCGTCGCGGCCGCCGCCGCCGTGGCAGGGGTAGGCTGGTACGACCTGGTCAAGCTCGCGCGCCGGCTTTGATCACGATCAATATTGCGCAGGCCGCGCGGCCTAGCATGAGGACGGTCGGACTACCAACGAACTGGGGAAACCATGAACATGAACAACGTCAGCACCGAAAAGCTGATGCAGGATATGCGCGCCGTCATTTTCGATGCCGAGGAGCTCCTTAAAGCGACCGCGGCGCAGACCGGCGAGCGCGTCGAAAAAGTGCGCACCAAGGTCGAGGATTCGCTGAAAGCCGCGCGTTCGCGGCTGCAGCAGGCGGGCGATGACGTGGAAGAGCAGGCCCGCGATGCCATGCGCGAGCTAGACGAGCAGGTGCGTGCGAGCCCCTGGGCTACGGCGGGCATCGCGGCGGGCGTCGGCCTGCTGGTCGGCCTGCTGCTCAGCCGCCGCTAGCGCGTGATGCCGCGCCTGGTGGGGTTGCTGCTCGGCGGCTTGTCCGGCGTCGTGCACGACCGTATTGCGCTGCTCAGCACCGAGTTCCGCGAGGAGGCGGTGCTTGCGCGCTCGATGCTCATCGGCTCGGTGGCCACCATCCTGCTCGGCGCGCTCGGCCTCGCCTTCGCGGGCCTCGCCATCGTCGTGGCGGTGGGCGAGCAATACCGCGCCTGGGCGGCCGCCGGCGTAGCGCTGGTCTTCAGCGCGGCTGCCGCCTATGCGGTCTGGAAGACGAGCCACGTGCGCGCGGACAAGCCGGGCCCGTTCAGCGCCAGCCTCGAAGAGCTGAAGAAAGACCGCGAGGCGCTGACGCAGCGCGCGCAGGCCGGGCGCGACGATCTCGCGCAAGGCGGCCGCGAGCTCGCGCGCCTGGTGTCGATCGGGCTGATCGCCTACACGATCGCCCGCCGGCTGCGCTCTTCTAGGCCCTGAGGATCCGCGGGTCGCGCTTCGCCAGCGCCTCGAGCCGCGCGGCGGCCGAGGCGAGCGCCTTGCGGCGAGCGCTTTCGGCGTCCGCGCCCACTTCGTTCAGCACGATCTGGTGCTGCGGCAGCAGGATCTCGAGATGCGCCTCGGTCTCCCCCGAGGGCATGGGCTCGAGCGCGAAGCGGCACGCGGTGATGGCGGGGAAGCGGGCGGCGAGCTGCGCCGTTTCCACGACAAGCCCTACTTGCGCGCGGCGAGGATCCGGGCGAGGCCGTCCGCGTCAACGATGCGCACGTGTTTCTGCTCGACCTCGATCAGCAGGTCTTTCTGGAACTGCGAGAACAGCCGGCTCACCGTCTCGAGCTTGAGGCCGAGGTAGCTGCCGATCTCCTCGCGCGTCATGCGCAGGTGGAACTCGGAGGGCGAGAAGCCGCGCTTCAGGAAGCGCTTCGAGAGATTGGTCAGGAACGCGGCGAGGCGCTCCTCGGCGCGCATCGAGCCGAGCAGCATCATCACGCCATGGTCGCGCACGATCTCGCGCGACAGCACCGAGTGCAGGTGGCGCTGCAGCGACGGCAGCTCGCGCGCCATCTCCTCGATGAGGCCGTAGGGCATGACGCAAACCTCGCTGTCCTCGAGCGCGGTGGCGGTGCCGTTGTGCTCGCCGGTGCCGATGCCGTCCAGGCCGAGCAGCTCGCCGCCCATGAAGAAGCCGGTCACCTGCTCGCGGCCTTCGTCGTCGACGATGCTGGTCTTGAAGAAGCCCGAGCGCACGGCGTAGATCGACTTGAACTCGTCGCCGGCGGCGAAGATCGACTCGCCGCGGCGCACCTTGCGCCGCGCGTAGACGATGCTTTGCGCCCGCTCCAGGTCGTCGACGCACACGCCGCCGGGCAGGCACAGCTCGCGCAGGTTGCAGCTCTCGCAGGTCGTGCCGGGCTTGCGCGACGGATCGACGTTGTTCATGAAGTGGTCCTTCATCCGGGGTTTCAGCTGGACAACGTTTTGCATTGGCTCTCCCTTGCTTTGGCGGCGGCGGCCTCGCGGACCCGGCCGAATTCCGTGCTCTTGTCGAAGAAGCCGCGCGCGCCGAGGCGCTCGGCGAGCTGGCGATAGGGGTAGGCGGAAAAGTTGGACAGCATGTAGACGTCGATCTCCGGCGCCCTCGCCTGCAGCTCCCGCAGCACGTCGAAGCCGCCGCCCTCGGCGAGGCTCACGTCGACGATCACCATCTCGGGTCGGAGGTCGAGGATCTCGCGGGTGGCCTGCGTCGCCCCGGCCGCGCTGCCCGCCACTTGGGCGCCGGGCACTTCGTCGAGCAGCGCGATCAGGCGGCTGCGCACGGCGGCTGAGTCTTCGACGATGTAGATTTGCATGCCGCCAGTGTGGCGGCGGCGCGGCGAGCGGGCTATCGGCGGCGGCTGAAAAGCCGGGTCGGAAGATTCCTAAAGCTAGGCGGCCTTGGCGAGCAGCGCGTCGCGCAGCGCGCTGAATTCCTTGCTCTTGTCGAAGAAGCCGCGCGCGCCGAGCTTCTCCGCCATGCGCCGGTAGCCTTCGTGGGCGAAGTTGGTGAGCACGTAGAAGGCGAGCTGCGGGGCGCCGGGCCGCACGGCGCGCATCACGTCGAAGCCCGTGCCTTCCTCGAGCTGGATGTCGAGCAGCACGACATCGGGGTTCGCCGCCTGGATGCCGGCGATCGCATCGCGCGCCGTAGGTGCGTGGCCGACCGTCTGCGCCCCCGGAATGGCGTTCACCATCTGCTCCAGCCGTTCGCGCAGCAGGGGCGAATCTTCGACCAGGTATACCTTCATCGACTGCGCAGTGTGCCGGAACCGGACAGGCAAATGTGTGGCGCTCTTCCTAAAGCGGGGGTAGGAAAATTCCGAGAAAGGCTAGGCTCTGCGCTCGAGCTTCGCCTGCAGGTCCTTCAACTGGTCGCGAATGCTTATGTTCTGCGTGGCGACGACGCACAAGAGCGCTATGAGCATCAGGTCGATCCAGATATCTGCCGTCATCAAGTCCTCCCCCTAGTTATCGTTAGACGAGCTTGTGCTCGAGCGCATAGCGCACGAGCTCGGCGGTGCTGCCGACGTTGAGCTTCTCCAGGATGCGCGTCTTGTGCGTGCTCACCGTCTTCACCGAGAGGTGCAGCCGCTCGCCGATCTCGGTCGGCCCGAGGCCGTCGACCAGCATGCGCAGCACCTCGAACTCGCGGTCCGAGAGCGCTTCGTGGGGCGACTTGTCCGTCGCGACGAGGCTCGCGGCCGCGGCTTCGCCGATGTGTACGCCGCCGGCGGCGATTTTGCGGATCGCGCCGACCAGCTGCTCGGCCGCGCTGTCCTTGTTCAGGTAGCCGGCGGCGCCCGCCTTGAGCGCGCGCGCCGCGTACTGCTGCTCGCCGTGCATGGAAAGCACGAGGATGCGCAGCTTCGGCTTCTCGAGCTTCAGCCGCTTGATGAGCGCGATGCCGGCGAGCCCGGGCATCGACATGTCGACCACGCCGACGTCGTAGTCCTCGCGCTTCACGAGGGCCAGCAGCTGGTCGCCGTCGGCGGCCTCGGCGGCGACCTGCAGGTCCGGCGTAGCCGCGAGGATGCGCTTCAAACCGTCGCGCACGATCTTGTGATCGTCGGCGAGCACGACGCGGGTCACGCCTGCGTCTCCTGCGCGTCGGCCGGCAGCGCGCGGCGCAACGGCATGCGCAGCCGCAACCGAGTGCCGCCGCGCGCGGCGCGTGCGATTTCCACCGCGCCGCCGAGATACGCGACGCGCTCGCGCATGCCCTTCAGCCCGAGCGAACGCGTCTTGGCGAGGTCCTGCGGCGCGATGCCGCGCCCGTCGTCCTCGACCTCGACGTACAGCGCGCCTTCGTCGACTTCGATCAGCACCCAGGCATTCTTCGCCCCGGAGTGGCGGGCGATGTTGGTGAGCGACTCCTGCACCGCGCGATAGGCGGCGGTGGCGGCGCTCTTGGAGAGCGCCTCCAGCGGCAGGTCCTCGGCGATGCGCGCCTCGACGCGGATGCCCGAGCGCTTCGCGAAATCGTCGACCAGCCAGCTCGCCGCCTCGGCGAGGCCGAGATCGTCGAGCATGAGCGGCCGCAGGTCGGCCGAGATGCGCCGCGTCGCGCTCACCGTGTGATCGAGCATGGCGGCCATCTCGTCGGCCTTGGCCGCCAGCTCGCCGCCGGACAGGCGCTCGCGCAGCCACGAAAGGTCCATCTTCAGCGCGGTGAGCAGCTGGCCGAGCTCGTCGTGCAGCTCGCGCGCGATGCGCGTCTTTTCTTCCTCGCGCGCCTCGAGCACGCGCGCCGAGAGCTCGCGCAGCTCCTGCTGCTGGCGCTTGAGGTCGTCCTCGTGCTGCTTGCGCAACGTGATGTCGCGCAGGATGACGGTGAACAGGTGCTTGCCGGCCTCGAGCGCCTGCGAGATCGACGCCTCGATCGGAAACTCCGTTCCATCGGCGCGCAGGGCCCAGAGCGTCGTGATGTCGCCCATCCGCCGGCTGGTAACGCCGGTCTCGCCGAACGCGCTCACGTGCCGATGGTGGGCGTCGCGGAACCGGGCCGGGATGAAGCGGCTGAGCGGGCTGCCGAGCGCCTCGTCGCGCGATACGCCGAACACTTGCTCGGCGGCGCGGTTGAAGAGCACGATCTTCTGCTCCTCGTCGACCGTGATCACCGCGTCCATCGCCGAATCGACGATCGCCACCAGGCGCGCCTGAGCCGCCGTGAGGGCGCCGCGCATGCGCTCGGATTCGGCCTCGGCCTGCTTGCGCTGGCTGATGTCGCGCGAGATCTTCGATGCGCCGACGACTGCGCCGGCCCGGTCGCGGATCGGCGACACCGAGAGCGCGACGCTGAGCAGGCGGCCGTCCTTGGCGAGGCGCTCGGTCTCGAAATGCTCGACCCTGTCGCCGCGCGCGATCCTGGCGAGGACGCCTTCCTCCTCGGTGCGCCGGTCCCGCGGGATGATCAGCGTGATCGGCTGGCCGAGCGCCTCGTCCTGGCGGTAGCCGAAGATCTTCTCCGCGCCGCGGTTCCACGAGCGGATCACGCCGTCGAGCGACATGCCGATGATCGCGTCTTCCGACCACTCGACGATAGCCGCGAGCCGCGTCTCGCTCTCCTCCAGCGCATGGCGCGCGATGAGCGTTCCCTGCTCGGCGGTGAGCACCTCGCGCGCGGCGATCAGCACACCGATGCCGATCACGAACATGTCGGCGAGGATCACGCCGCCGAGCAGCCACGGCGAGGCGAGCCCGCGCAGGAAGGCGGCGGCATTGAGCGCGAGCAGGGCGACCAGCGAAGCGCCGCCGGCGCCGATCACGAGCGGATGGCGCAGTACGTTTCGTTTGACCGATATCAAATGGCCCGGCTGCCCCGCGTCCATAGTGCGCTCAATGGACCCTTCCCCCATGTATCCGAGCAGCGAGCTGGTGATCGACCCGGTGCTCATCCGCAGTCACGACGTGGCGGGTCCGCGCTACACGTCCTACCCGACCGCCGATCGCTTCATCGAGGCGTTCGGCGAGCTCGAGCTCTCGCAGTGGCTCGCCAAGCGCAACATCGGCGGCATCAGCCAGCCGCTGTCGCTCTACGTGCACCTGCCGTTCTGCGAGAGCATCTGCTACTACTGCGGCTGCAACAAGATCGTCACCCGCGACCACGGCAGATCGGCCAAGTATATCAAGTACTTGGACAAGGAAATGGCGCTCCTCGCGCCGCGTCTCGGCGAGCAGCCGGCGATCGCCCAGCTGCACTGGGGCGGCGGCACGCCGACTTTCCTGCCGCGCGAGGAAATGCGCGAGCTTATCGCTCTCATCGACGCGCGCTTCCGGCGCGCGCCGGACTTCGAATGCGCGATCGAGGTCGATCCGCGCCACGCGCCGGAAGGCACGATGGCTTTCCTCGCCGGCCTGGGCTTCAACCGCGTTTCGCTCGGCGTGCAGGACTTCGATCCGGCGGTGCAGAAGGCCGTGCACCGCATCCAACCCGAAGAGCTCACCCGGCGCGTCGTCGCCGAATCGCGCGCGGCGGGCTTCCGCTCGGTCAACTTCGACCTGATCTACGGGCTGCCGAAGCAGACGCTGGACACGTTCAACGCGACGCTCGACAAGACGATCGCTCTCGAGCCCGACCGCATCGCGCTCTATAGCTACGCGCACCTGCCGACCCTCTTCAAGCCGCAGCGGCGCATCGCCGAAGCCGACCTGCCCTCGGCGGAGACCAAGCTGCAGATCCTCACGCTCGCGATCGGGCGGCTCACGCGCGCCGGCTACGTCTACATCGGCATGGACCACTTTGCACGGCCCGACGACGACCTCGCGGTCGCGCAGCGCCGCGGCCGCCTGCAGCGCAACTTCCAGGGCTACTCGACTTTGCCGGACAGCGACCTGATCGGCGTCGGCGTCTCCGCGATCGGCAAGGTCGGGCCGACCTATTACCAGAACCACAAGCGGCTCGACGACTACACCGCAGCGCTCGACGCCGGCCATCTGCCGGTGGCGCGCGGCCTCGAGCTTACCAAGGACGATCTCGTGCGCCGCGCGGTGATCCAGGCGCTGTCGTGCCACTTCCGCCTGAGCATCGAGTCGATCGAGCTCGCGTACCTGATCGAGTTTGGCGACTATTTCGCGCGCGAGCTCGCGGACCTCGCGCGCCTGCAGGACGAAGGCCTGGTCGACGTGTCCGACGAATGGATCACCGTCACTCCGCGCGGCCGGCTGCTCGTGCGCGTCGTGTGCATGGCCTTCGACCGCTACCTGCGTGAAGCGCAGGCGCGCGCCCGCTATTCGAAGGTCATATGACGAGCGGCTTGCTCGTCGCCATGCTGCTCCTCGGCCTCGCTTCGGGGGTGCATTGCGTCGCCATGTGCGGCGGCTTCGTCACCGCCTTCGCCACGTTTCACACCATTGCGCTCCGTCCCGCGGCGCCTCCCTGGTCGAGGATCCTGGTTTTCAACGCCGGCCGCATCACGACCTATGCGGCGATGGGCGCAGCGAGCGGATTTCTCGGCGGCCGCATCGCGCTCGCGCTCGGCGCGCAGACCGCGCTGTACGTGCTTGCCAACATAATGCTGATCGGCGTGGGGCTGCACCTCGCCGGCGCAACCCGCTTCCTGTCGCTGCTCGAGAGCCTTGCGATGCCGCTGTGGCGCCGGCTGCCGCGTCCGGCTCCCGGCCATCCGTATCTCGCCGGGCTTGCCTGGGGGTTCATTCCGTGCGGCCTCGTGTACGGGGCGCTCGCTGCCGCGGCCTTCGCCGGCAGCGCGCCGGGCGGCGCCGCGGCGATGGTTGCGTATGGGCTCGGCACGCTGCCATGGCTCGTCACAACCGGCCTTGCGGCTCAGCTCGTGCGGCGCCCGAGCGTGAGAAACGGCGTCGGCGTAGCGGTGCTCGGTTTTGGCGTCTATGGGCTCGCGCACGCCGGCGGTGCCGCCGATTCCGTGCGCAGCTGGCTCTGTCTATAGGAGGTTTCGCATGCTGGCCATCCAGAAGATCCGCGACGAGCACCGTTCCATCTCGGCCGTGCTGCACGGGCTGAAGCAGCTCGCGCGCGACGCGCAGGACCCGCGCGTCAAGCCGGGGTTCGAAGCGCTGCGCGCGATGATCCGCTACATAGACGAGTACCCGGAGCGCCTGCACCATCCCAAGGAGGACGAGTACCTGTTCGCGCGCCTCGAGGCGCGTGCGCCGCAGGCGAAGCCGCTGGTCGCCGCGCTGAAGGCCGAGCACCAGGATGGCGCGCGCCTCGTGCGCGATCTGGAACGGGCGCTGGTGTTCTTCGAGGAAGGCTGGCCGGTCGGCGCGCGCGAGTTCCTGGAAGCGGTCGACGCCTACGCCGAGTTCCACTGGAAGCACATGCGCAAGGAGGAGAGCGAGCTCCTGCCGCTCGCCGAAAAGCATCTCGCGCCGGAGGACTGGCGGGCGATCAACGCCGCCTTCGACGTCAACCAGGACCCGATCGCCGGGATCCGCGAGCGCGACTTCGAGGCGCTGTTCAGCAAGATCGTCAACCTCGCGCCGGCACCGCTCGGCTTCGGCGAGCGCTGGCGCAAGTCCGGCGGCTGATGCCGTACCACCCGCGTCGTGCGCGTCGCGGGCCGCAATCCGATCGAAAAGTGACCTGGCTCACGAACGGACGGACGCATGGCGCCGACAATGCGGTCGCCTTGCGAGGCAGATGTACCTCAGATGCACGCCGTCATCGAGCTGTTGGAGCAGGCCAAGAGCCTTGCGCGCATAGCGGAGCGCGACGCGCGCAATGGCGCGGCGCCGGGGGCCCTGCTCTATAGCATCGACGCGGCACTCGAGAGGCTGCAAGTCGTCAAGCGACTGCTCCTGCCGCGGCCCGATCGGGAGGCTCCGGGCCCGCGGCGGGACATCAGATCCTAGCGCGCGCCGCTCGACCGCCCGAGCTGGCGCTTCACGCAAGAGCCAGCACGCCGCTGCGCAGCCGTCTCAGCCCCTCCATGTCGCGGATGACGACGTGCTTGCGCTGCACGGCGATAAGCGCACGCTCTTCCAGCTGCGAAAAAAGACGGCTCACCGTCTCCCGGTTGAGTCCGACATAGCTGGCGATGTCTTCGCGCCGCATGCGCAGCCGAAGATCCGAGGCCGAGTAGCCGCGCCGCACCAGGCGCTCCGACAGGTCGATGAGAAATCCGGCGAGGCGCTGCTCGGCGCGCGTCGAGGCAACCATCGCGGCGAGATGCTGGTCGCGCTCAATCTCGTGCGCAAGCAAAGCGTGCAGACGCCGCTGCATCGGCGGCAGGTCGCGCTCGGTGCGCTCGACGCTGTCGTAGGGCAGCACGCAGGCAACGCTGTCCTCGAGCGCCACGACGCTCACGCCGTGCTGGCCCGAGGCCAGCCCCTCGAGGCCGATCAGGTTGCCGCCGAGGAAAAACCCGACCACGCGCTCGCCGGCGCTCGCCTTGAAGCAGCCGCTCTGCACGGCGAAGAACGCGCTGGCCTTCTCTCCCGCGAGCACCAGCCTCTCGCCGCTTCGCAAGTGTCGCCGGCTGCACACCATGCGCTCGGCGCGCGCGAGATCGTCGCCATGCAGTTGCGCGGGCAGGCACAACGCGCGGTGAGGGCAAGTGGCGCAGCTGATCTGCGAACGGGGCGGCCGCTGGAGCACGCCTTCAACATAGCGCCCGGGCCGGAGAGACCCTTGACGCCGGTCAAGCGGCGCACCGCTCGGCTCAGTGGCTGAAGCGCCGCCGCGGGTTGAATTTCGATACCGAGCGCAGATCCTCGAACAGCTTTCGCTCGGCGTCGCTCAGCGTGCTCGGCACGACGATGTCGAGCGCGGCGTAAAGATCGCCCGCGCCGCCGTCGGGCTTGGGCAGTCCCTTGCCGCCGAGGCGCAGCTTCTGGCCGCCGTTCGAGCCGGGCGGCACCTTCATCGTCACGCGCCCGTCGAGCGTCGGAATCTCCACCTGCGCGCCGAGCGCCGCCTCCCAGGGCGCAAGCGGCACCTCGATCTCGAGGTCGTGGCCGCGCACCTTGTACAGCGGATGCGGCTCGAGCACGATCAGCAGGTAAAGATCGCCCGCCGGGCCGCCATTCGTCCCCGTGCCGCCCTTGCCGCGCAGGCGCAGCCGCTGCCCGTCGCTGGCGCCCTTCGGGATGCGCGCCGTGATCGTCGTGTCGTTCAGCGCGAGCTGGCGCTCGGTGCCGCTCGCCGCTTCCTCGACGCTGATCCGCACCGGCAGCTCGTAGTCCTCGCCCGGGATCGGCATGTTGCGGCCGAAGCCGCTGCGGCGTCCCCGCGCGCGGCCGAAAATGCCCATCTGCTCGAAGAGGTCGGAGAGGTCGACGTCGTGCAGGTCCTCGGTCTGTCCGGAGCCGAAGCGGTCGAACCAGTCGGGCGGCGGGCGGAAATCCTGGCCCGGCCGATAGCTGCCGAGGCTGTCGTAGGCGGCCCTCTTTTCCTTGTCGCGCAGGGTCTCGTAAGCCTCGGCTACCTCCTGGAATTTCTCCTTCGCGTTCAGCTCTTTCGAGACGTCCGGGTGGTATTTGCGCGCGAGCTTGCGGTAGGCCTTCTTGATGTCGTCGTCGCTCGCTCCGCGCTCGACGCCGAGGGTCTTGTAGTAATCCTTGTACTTCATGCGTTTTTCATATTGGGGCGCTACCCTCAGGTTAAACCCCGGCGACGGCGGCTAGACTGCGCCGCATGTCGCAGCGTACGCGCCTGCTGGCCGTCTTTGCCCTTGCGGTCCTGCCCCTGGCAGCGCTTTCGACGCTCGACATCGTGCAGGAGCTGCGTGAAAGCGAAAGCCGCGTCGCCGAGGACCGTGTGGACTTGGCGCGCCTGCTCGCCTTTGCAGCCGAGGCATTCATCGACGGCCAGCTCGCCAGCGCGAAGGTCATGACGCTTCAGCCGGCGGTCCGGTCGGCGCGCGCCACCTCCGAGCTCGACACGTTGCTCAGGCGCGTCGCGGACGCCAATCCGCTCTGGGCGGGGGTGGGCATCGTCGGCCCGGACGGTGCTTCGCTCGCGGGGTCGCTCGGCCCAGGCACCGTGTTCGTGGGCGACCGGCCCTATTTCCGCGAAGCGCTCGCTACGGGCCGACCCGTGGTGAGCAATGCGCTCGTCGGCCGGCGCACCGGCAGGGTAACCGTGGCGCTCGCGGTGCCGTTCACCTCCGAGCGCGGCGAGCGCGCGGTGCTCACGGTGACCCTGCCCACGGATCGCTTCCGCGCCGGCCTGCTCGCCAAGCTCGGCCGCACGCCGGCGCGGCCGACCGTGATCGACCGCGAGGGACAGATAATCGCCGGCGCCGAGGCCGGCGGCGAAGGCAAGCTCGTGAGCGTGCACGGCCCGGAAGTGAGCGCCGTGCTCGCCGGTGAGACCGGCAGCGAGATCATCGAGCGCGCCGGGGTGCCGACGCTCGTCGCCTATGCGCCGGTCGGCGACTACGGGTTCGGCGCGCTCATGGCCGAGCCGGTGGCGAGCGCGTTCGCCGCGGCGCGCCGCGAGGCCTGGCAGCGCACCGCAGTGCTCGGCGTGATCCTGGTTACGATCGGCGCGCTCGCCTGGGCGCTCGGCGGCCGCCTCTCGCAGCTCTACCAGCGCGCGCTCGATGCGCGCGCCCAGGCGGAACACCTGACGGGCGAGCTGCGCCACGCGCTCGCCACGCGCGACGACTTCCTCGCCTCGGCGGCGCACGACCTGAGAAACCCGCTCGCCACCGTGCGCGGCGCGGCGGATCTGCTCGAGCGCACGTTCGAGCGCGGCGAGGTGCCGCGCGAGCGCCTCGCAGCGGGCCTTGCGCACATCCAGTCGGCATCGCGGCGCATCGCCGGCATGCTCGATGCGTTCCTCGATCTCGCGCAGCTGCAGCTCGGGCGACCGCTCGAGCTGCGCAAGGAGCTGCAGGATGCCGCGGCGCTCGCGCGCGAGGTGGTCGCCGAATGGCAGCACTCGAGCACGCGCCACCGCATAAGGCTTGCCGCGCCCGACGAGCTGATGGCGGTCGTCGACGGCCCGCGCCTGCAGCGCGTGATGGACAATCTCGTCGGCAACGCGGTCAAGTACTCGCCCGAAGGCGGCGACGTCGACGTCGACCTGCGCGAGGAGACCGGCCAGATTGTTTTCAGCGTGCGCGACCGCGGCATCGGCATCCCGCCCTCCGAGGTGGAAGCGGTGTTCGAGCGCTTCCGCCGCGGCTCCAACGTCGCCGGGCGCTTTTCCGGAACCGGCATCGGCCTCGCCGGCGCGCGCCGCATCGTCGAGCTGCACGGCGGCTCGGTCGAGGTAAAGAGCGCGCTCGGCAGCGGCTCGACCTTTACCGTGCGGCTGCCGACCGCACGCCCGTGAGATCTACTTACACGAGGAGCAACGGGTGAGCCGCGGATTTCCCGCCAGCCTGATGTAAGCGATGTCCGCGCCGCACGACTCGCACACTCCGAACTGAGGCGTGTGCAGCCGCTCGAGCGCGTCCGTCATGCCTGGCTCGGCGAGGCGCGAGCGGATGGCGTTCTCCAGGGCATTGCGCTGCTCGAGAGTGAAGTAGTGATAATGCATCGAATGGCCTCCTCGCTAGAGTGTCGGCGATGTTAACGCGACAATGTTGATGCAGATCAAGCGTGCAAGCGTTGTTTTTGCCGTCGCGCTTTGCCCGACGGCGAGCGCTCTTGCGCAGGACGTCTCGCGCGGCGCGCTCCTTTACGAGACGCATTGCCTTTCCTGCCACCGCGAAGGGTTGCACGACCGCGACGCCTCGAAAGTGCACAACTATGCCGACCTGCGCTTCCAGGTCGAGCGCTGGGCGGCGCAGAGCGGCCGGCGCTTCACGCGCGTCGAGATCGACGAGCTGGTCGACTTCCTCGATGCCTCGCACTACCGGCTCGACCTGCGTGGCGAGACCAAGCCGCGCTGAGACTCAGCGCCCGGGCAGGCGCACGGCGATGAAGCGTCGCAGGCCGTAGCGGTCGACGAGGAGCGCGACGCTGCCGCTTTTCGCCGCCTTGGCGATCGCATCGTCGAACTCGCGCGGCGTGACAACCGCCACGCCGTTCACCGAGACGACGATGTCGCCGTTCTGCAGGCCGGCACGCTGCGCCGCTCCTTCGGCGCGTTTCACCTCGAGGCCGTCCTCGGTAGGCGCCAGCACGAGGCCGAGCGGCTCGCCCGCGGAGGCCGGCCTGCGCGTCGATGGCGCCCTGCGCGCCTCTTCCACCGCGATGTAGACGAGCTGCCGCTCGCCCGCGCGCACAAACTCGGTGAGCGCGAGCTCGCCCGGGTGCGCCTGCGAGGCGAGCCGCATCAGCTCGCCGTGGTCGCGCACCGGCTTGCCGTCGAAGCGCACGATGACGTCGCCCGCGCGCAGGCCGGCGCGCTCGGCCGGACTATTCGGCAGCACGTCGAGCAGCAGCGCGCCCTGGCCGCCCGGCACGCCGAGCGCCGCGCCGAGGTCGCTGGTCAGCTCCTGGAGCCGCACACCGATGCGCCCGCGCGTCACGCGGCCGTGCACGCGCAGCTCGCGCGCCACGTCCATCGCCACCTCGATCGGCACGGCGAACGACACGCCGACGAAGCCGCCGCTGTCGCTATAGATCACGGAATTCACGCCGATCACCTGGCCGCCCAGGTCGAACAGCGGCCCCCCCGAGTTGCCCGGGTTCATCGCCACGTCGGTCTGGATGAACGGCAGGAAGCTCTCCTCCGGCAGCATGCGCCCGGTCGCGCTGACTATTCCGGCGGTGACGCTGCGCTCGAGGCCGAACGGCGAGCCGATCGCCGCCACCCACTGCCCGGGCCGCAGGCTGCGCGAGTCGCCGATGCGTACGCGGGGCAGGCCGCTTGCGGCGATCTTGACGAGGGCGATGTCGCTCACCGGGTCGGCCCCCACCATCTCGCCCTTGAACTCGCGCCGGTCGGAAAGCCGGACCACGATCTCCTCGGGCGCCTGCTCGACCAGATGCGCGTTGGTGACGATGTAGCCGTCGCTCGTGATGAGGAAGCCCGAGCCGTTGAGCGGGCCTTCGGGCAGCGGCGGCGGCCCGTCTCCCGGCTCGAGCGGCATGTCGTCGAGCGGCGCGCCGGCGCCGGCGCTGATGTTGACCACGGCCGGTCCTTCCGCGCTCGCCACGGCGGTGAAATCGGGGCGCAGCATCGTGCAGCCGCCGGCCAGCCCCGCAAGAAGCAGCACTACGCGCACCATGGCGCCATGCTCGCCCGCGGCCGGCCTGCCGCAGTTGAGCGAAGTCAATGAATCTAGCGGCTGACGAGCACCGGAATCTTCGAGTGCGCGAGGACCCGCGCGGTCTCGCTGCCGAGGATCAGCCCGCCCAGCCCGCTGCGCCCGTGCGAGGCCATCGCGATCGGATCGCATTTTTTTGTCCGGGCGACGCGCAGGATGGCGCGCCAGGGCTGAACGTCGCTCGTCGCTTCGAGCTTGCACGGAACTTTCGCCAACCCGGCCTCGATCTCGACGGCTGCGAGCGCCTTCCTGGCCATGCCCTCGGCTGCCTTGCGATAGTCCTTTTCGGAAAGGCCGCCTATGTAGAGCGCGGTTTCGTCGTACATCGGCGGCAAGTAGGGCGCCGCGACATAGACGCCCGTCACTCGTGCGCCGAGCGCTCGGGCGAGCTTCACGCCGGTCCTGATGCCCTTCGCCGCAAGGCGCGAGCCGTCGGTAGGTATGAGGATGTGCTTAAACATCGCTTGATCTTTGTCAAAGGCGATGGGGGAGCCAAGCCTACAGTAAATCCATGCAAGCCATCCAATCACCGCTCGAGCTTTATGCGCATGCCATAGCCATCGAGCGCGAGGCGGCCGAGCGCTACAGCGAGCTCGCCGCGCGCATGGACGACGAGGGCCGCGACGAGCTCGCGCGCGTGTTCGCCGAGCTGGCGCAGATGGAAGCGGAGCACCTCGAGACGCTCGAGCGGCGCAGCGCCGGCCTGGCATTGCCGGCAATCGCGCCGGGCAAATATTGCTGGCTCGAGGACGGTGCGCCGGAGACCGCGGCCCACGACCTGGTGTTCCGCCTCATGACGCCGCGCCACGCGCTAGCCATCGCGCTGGCCGCCGAGCAGCGTGCCCAGGCGTTCTTCGAGCACGTCGCCTGGAGCGCCGCCGATCCGGCGCTGCGCGCGCTCGCGCGCGAGATGGTCGCCGAGGAGCGCGGCCACGTCGAGTTCGTCGCCCGCCTGCTGGAAGGCACGCCGGAACCGCTCGGCGCGACGATCATTTTCGAAAGGGAGTAGCCATGTACACCCATATCCTCATTCCGACCGACGGCTCGCCGACCGCGGAAAAGGCGGTCGCCGCGGGGATCGAGTACGCGCGGGAAGCGCACGCGAGCGTGGTGTTCTTCACCGCCATGCCGGAGTACGAGGTGCCGAGCGAGGCCGAGCTGCTCGCGAGGCGCGGCACGCCGCTCCACGAGTACGAGCGCAAGGCCGCCGAAACGGCGCAGCAGATTCTCGACAAGGTCGCGCGGCTCGCGAAGGATGCCGACGTCGCGTTCGAGCTGGACTATGCGCTGAACGACCACCCGTCGCGGGCGATCATCGACGCGGCGAAGCGCCACGGCTGCGATGCGATTTTCATGGCGACGCACGCGCGCACCGGATTTGCGAAGCTCGTGCACGGCAGCGAGACGCAGGAGGTGCTCGTCAATTCCGACATCCCCACCTTCGTCTACCGCTAGGGAGGCGCCATGAGAGCGTGGCTGGCATGGGTAGTGGCAGGGCTGCTCGCCGCAGGATCCGCCTGGGCGCAGCAGGAGAAGACGGTCGACGGGATGATCATCAATCTCGGCCTCATGTCGGCGGAGAAGGCGGTACACGCCATGGGCCATGACCAGGCGCATCCGAAGACCTTTCCCGGCGGCTCGCAGCACATCCTCATCACCGTAGCGGATGCGAAGACGCACCACCCGATCGCCGATGCCACGGTGGTTGTCGCCGTGCGCTCGCCGAACGGCCAGATGGAGGAGAAGCCGCTGCTTCATACGCAGGCGGCGGGGTTCCCCGACTATAGCGAGCTCTACCTGTTCGGCTCGCCGGGCACTTACACGCTGCACGTCAAGGTCACACCGGCGCACGGGCCGAAGACCAGCGAGGCGGTGTTCACCGTTCATTACGGGATGTGATGCGCGGGATGTGATCGCGCGACATAGAATCGCCTGTCCATGAATCCGTTCGCCGCGCCGGCGCCGAGCTTCGACGAGCCGCTCGAGATGCTCGCCGCCTGCCACGAGCGCATCGAAGCGCAGCTCTGCACCCTCGAGAAGCTGATCGAGCACCTGCCGGCCAAGGGCTGCGACCGCACGGCGCGCGAGGCGGCGACGCAGGTGATGCGCTACTTCGATACCGCCGGCATCGAGCACCATCGCGACGAGGACGAGGACATCTTTCCGCTGCTGCGCAGGCTCGCCGCCGAGCGTGATCGGCCCGAGGTGAGCGCCGTGATCAACGGCCTCGAGGAGGACCATTCGACCATGGACGCGCAGTGGTCGCGCCTGCGTGTGCGGCTGCAGGCCGTGGCCGGCGGCCGCGACACGCGTCTCGACCCCGAGGACGTGGGACGCTTCGCCTGGCTCTACCGGCGCCACATGGAGAAGGAGTCGGCGCTCGTTTTGCCCTTCGCCCGAGAGGCGGTCAGCGAAACCGACCGCGCCGCGCTGGGCAGCCGCATGGCGGCGCGTCGTAGAATCGGCGCATGAAAATCCTCCTTGCCGTCGACGGCTCCAAGCCGTCGCTGGCGGCTGCGCGCCTGGTCGTCGAGCACGCCGACTGGCTGCGTGCGAAGCCGCAGATCGAGCTCGTCACCGTGCACCTGCCGGTGCCGAAGATCGGCAACATGAGCGCCGCGGTGAGCAAGGCGCAGATCGAGCAGTACTACCGCGAGGAAGGGCAACAGCAGCTCGGCGCCGCCAAGAAGCTGCTCGAGCGCTCCGGGCTGCCATACAAGGCGAAGGTGCTGATCGGGCCGGTCGCCGAGACGATCGCGCGCCACGCGAAAAGCGCAGGCTGCGATCTCATCTGCATCGGCACTCGCGGCCGCACCGGCATCGCCGGCGCGCTGATCGGCTCGACCGCGATGAAGGTGCTCAACATTTCCGACGTGCCGGTGCTGCTCGCCAAGTGACCAACGAAAGCGTCGTCACCTGTCCGGCGTGCGGCGGCACCTCTCGCGAGACGATGCCCACCGACGCGTGCCTCTTCTTTTACGACTGCCCGCGCTGCGGCGCGCGGCTCAAGCCCAAGCCGGGCGACTGCTGCGTGTTCTGCAGCTACGGCAGCGTGCCATGCCCGCCGGTGCAGGCGCAGCGCGGCGCCTGCTGCGAAAAGACGACCTGACCGGACCTAGCGCGCCGCCCGCGCCGTGCTCAGGGCCAGCGATGCCTCGCGCAGCACGCGCAGCGCGGAGCGCAGGAAGAGCAGCGCGAGCATGCCGCCTACCGCGAGATCGGGCCAGCGGGAATCGAAAAGCCAGACCGCGCCGGCCGCGACGAACACCGCCAGGTTGGACGCGATGTCGTTCCTCGAGCACTCCCAGACCGAGCTCATGTTGACATCCTCGCGCCGATGCTTCCAAAGAAGCGCGAGGCACGTGCCGTTCGCCGCGAGCGCGAGCAGGCTGACGGCGCCCATCGCCTCGAAGATCGGCTGCGCGGGCACGGCGAGGCGGTAGGCGACCTGGCCGAGCACGAACAGCCCCGCGAGCAGAATGAGCGTCCCCTTGAACAGGGCGACCCGCGCCTTCGCGTCGGCGCCGCGCGGCACCGCGTAGAGGCTTGCGCCGTAGGTGAGCGCATCGCCCAGGTTGTCGAGCGCGTCGGACATCAGCGCGGTCGAGCGCGCCATCAGGCCGGAGCCCAGCTCGATCACGAACATCACGGCGTTGATCGCGAGCACGATCTTCAGCGTCGCGCTCTGGCGCTCGCGCAAGGCCTCGAGGGCGCAAGCCTTGTCTTCGCAGCAGGAATCCACGCCGCGATCTTATCCGACGCGCAGGCTGCCCGGTTCAGTGCGCGGCGTGCTGCTCGCCGAGGCGCGTTTCGCGCGCGTGCGCGCCCGCCATGCGCCGGCACTCCTCGGCGCAGCGGTGGCACGCTTCGGCGCACTGCCGGCAGTGCTCCTTCTTCTGGTGCTTCGCGCATTCGTCGCCGCAGGCGTCGCATACCTCCGCGCACAGGGCGCAGATGTCGCGCGCGCACTCGCTCGCGCGCGACATATAGGCCGTAGCCAGACGGCAGATCTCGGCGCAGTCGATGTCGAGCGCGATGCAGCGCGCCATCCCCTTGACGTCGGGCTCCTTAAGGCACGACGCGGCGCAGTGACCGCAGGTTTCGGCGCAGGCGTTGCAGGCATCGATGCAGGATTTGAATTGCTCGTGGGGCATGGCGTCCTCCTCGGGAAATAGCTACTCCGAGCAAGAAACGCGCTCAGCGGCGGGCGAGGTTAAACGCGAGCGCGGGCAAGATCAGCCACTGCAGGAGCGGCGAGACGCCGATCCCCACGTCGCCCAATCGGAGTATCGGCATGAGCTCCGAATACTGCCAGGCTGGCCGCAGCGACGTGTTCATCCATTCGCTGACGACGGTATAGAGGATTCCCACGACGGTGGCGACGACGACAACGCCACGCCAGGGCCAGGAGCCGAGCGACCGGGCTCCCGCCGCCGTCAGCGCCATAGTGAGCGCGGCGGCGCCGATGAGCACATCACCGACCGTGCAATGCGCTACCGCGAAGGCGATATAGCCGGGGCTTGCCTCGCGCCAGATCGTATAGAGCGGCAGCTGCGCAACTTCCCAGAAGAGGTTGAGCCCGGCAAGAAGCGGCAGATAGCGCTTGCCGATGAACGTCCACGTGGCGCGGTCGCGGTACCACGCGTTCACGACCGGGCGCGCCCTTCGTAGATGTACGTCAGGAGGCGCGGGCCCTCGAGATAGAACGTCTCGAGTGCCACATCGGGGAAGGCAGCGCCCATCAGCTCGTCGATGCGCCGGTCGAGGTGGCATCCGCCGGCTAGCGGCCGCCACAGCGGCGTAAGGCGCCGCTGCCAGGCCGCGACGCCCGCGTCGCGCGACAGCCCGTGCTCCACGAAGAACAGCTCGCCACCCTGCTTGAGCACGCGCCGGATCTCGCGCAGCGCGGCAGCGGGTTCGGGAATGCTGCAGGCCGTCCAGGTCATGACCGCGCAGTCGAAGCTCGCGGCGCCGAAGGGCAGCCGCTCGGCGCCTTGCTGGACCAGCTCCACGTCGAGCTTCAGCCGGCGCGCGTTCTTGCGCGCAATCGCGAGCAGCTCGGCCGACGGGTCGACCGCGCAAAGGCGCCGCACGCCGCTCGCGTAGTAGGGCAGATTGAGCCCCGAGCCTATGCCGACCTCGAGCACCGCGCCGCGCGCCTTCGGCACGAGCAGGGCGCGCCGCTCGCGCATGCGCTTCTGCTGCATCGCCAGGTTGATGAGGTGGGGAAGGACGAAGCGCGAGTAGAGGCTCATCGGTCGCGCAGGTTGCGCAGCATCTCGGCGCGCGTGTCGAGCACCTCGCGCGAGTGCCAGTGGCTCTTGATGAAGGCGAGCACGGCCCAGATCTGGTCGTCGGAGAGCTTGCCGGCGAAGGGGGGCATGTCGCTTTGGTAGCCGGCCGGCGCGTACGGCGCAATCCCATTCTTCGTGATGCCGAAGAGCTGGTCGTCCGCGTGATGCCAGGTGTGGCCGCTCTCGTCGTGCGGCGGCGCCGGCATGCGGCCGTTCGGCAGCCGCCTTCGCCACTCGGGCTGGCCTTCCAGGTTGACGCCGTGGCACACGGCGCAATTTGCCGCGTAGACCTTGGCGCCCAGCGCGACCTTCGCCGCGTCGTGCGGATCGGCTCTCGGGTCCTCGCCCGGCGCGGCGGCTTTGCTGCAGCCCGCGATGAGCGCGGCCAGGGCGACGAGCCTTCCCCGCGACGCTACTCGCACGAAGCCTTGATGAAGGCGCTGATCTCGCCCGGGCTGGCAAAGACGAGCGAGGCGCGGTCGCCCTGCATGCCGGCGCCGATCACCACCGGCTTGCCCGGCACGGGCCCGAGCTTGCTCGAGTCGGTCTTCAGCCGCAGGTTGAACTCCCAGATCTTCTGGCTTTGCCCGTCCGCGGTCCGGATCGTGTAGGTATCGCCGCAGCGGCTCACGGCGGTGACCTGCGCTTCGCGCGGCGCGGTCTTCAGGTCCGGCCTTCGATTTTGCATCATGCCGCGCGCCTGCGAGGAGGGCGCCTTGCCCTCGGACACGGCACGAAGGTAGGCGATCACGTCCTGCCGCGCCTTCGGATCCTTGATGCCCGGAAAGGTCATGCTGGTGCCGGGCACCAAGGTCTCCGGATTGGCGAGCCACTTGTCGAGCGTGGCGTCGTTCCATAGGAGACCGGACTTCTTCAGCGCCTCCGAATAGCGCTGGAACCCTTCGGCGCTCGCCGCCTTGTGGTTCCAGACATGCGCGAGGCTCGGACCGGTCAGGTGCTCGCCGGCGCTCGGCGAATGGCAGGCCATGCATTGACCGAAAAGCTGCGCGCCGCGATGTGCATCGCCTTCGGCAGGGGCGAGCGGAGCAACGGATGCCAGAATTGCTGCCGCGAGCGTTCTCTTCATCACTGCGCTTCGCGCTGGATGCGCCGGCGCAGCGCCTCGACCACCTCCGGTGAATCCCACTTCGCAGGGCCGAGACGGCGGCCGATCTCGCGCCCGTCGCGATCGACAAGCAGCGTCACGGGCAGGCCCGGCGCGCCGAGCTTGAACGCAGCCTGCGCCGAGGGATCGACGTACAGGCCGAGCGACTTCACGCCGACCTCGTCGAAGAACTTACGCGCGATGCCGGCTCCCTGCTGATCCACCGAGAGCGCCACGACCTCGAAGCGCGAACCGCCAAGCTTGGCCTGCAGGCGATCGAGCGCGGGCATCTCCTCGCGACAGGGCGCGCACCATGTCGCCCACACGTTGAGCAGCACGAGCTTGCCGCGAAAATCCGCCAGGCTGCGCGGCTTGCCCGAGGCATCCGCGATGCCCAGCTGCGGAAGCGCCTTCGCGGACTCTGCGGCGAATAGCCCGTCGCTCCTCGCCGGGGAACGCGAGAGCGAGAAATAAGCGCCGGCCGCACCCGCCACGATCGCCACGATGCCGATTGCCAATGCCGCGCGGCGCATCAGCGAGTCTGACTCATCGCGGTGATCGTATACTCCTTTCCCGACTGCACGAAGCTGAACTCCACCTTCGCGCCTTGCTTCGCCCGGTCGAGCAGGTTCTTGTCTCTTACCTTGAAGGTCATGGTCATCGCCGGCCAGTTCATGGTGGGTACCGGCCCGTGCGCGATGCTGACCGTGCCTTTCTCGTGGTCAACCGACTTGACCACGCCGCTGCCGCGGTGCGACGTGGCGGCCGCCTTCGCGCCCGGATCGTTCTTCATGTCCATGCCCTGCATGCCGGGCGATTGGGCATCCGCCGGTAACCCGGCGAAGGACAGAGCACCGGTGATAGCCAATGCAGCGAATCGCTTCATTTCTCTTCTCCGTGGGATTGGAACCGGGAGCGGCGCATGAGCAGGTACGCCGCGGGAATGACGAACAGCGAAAGCAGCGGCGCGGTGATCATGCCGCCGACCATCGGCGCGGCGATGCGCTGCATGATCTCGGAGCCGGTGCCGCTGCCGGCCATGATCGGCAGCAGGCCGGCGACGATCACCGCCACGGTCATCGCCTTGGGCCGCACGCGCTGCACGGCGCCTTCGTCGAGCGCGGCCTCGAGGGAGGCATGGCGCCCCGACTCGATGGCCTGCTTGAGGTAGAGCAGCATGACGACGCCGAACTCGGCGGCGACGCCGGCGAGCGCGATGAAGCCGACCGCGGCGGCGATCGACAGGTGGTAGCCGAGCGCATACATGAGCCAGAAGCCGCCGACCAGCGAGAAGGGCAGCGTCGCCATGAGCAGCGCCGCCTCGTCGGCGCGGCGGAACGTCAGGTACAAGAGCACGAAGATGAGCGCGAGGGTGGCCGGCACCACGCTCTTCAGCCGGTTCGTGGCGCGCTCGAGGTACTCGAACTGGCCGGACCACGAGAGCGAATAGCCGGGCGGCAGGGCCACCTGCCTGGCGACGGCCGCCTGCATGTCGCGCACCGCCGAGCGCAGGTCGCGGCCGCGCAGGTCGACGTAGATCCAGCTCGAGAGGCGCGCGTTCTCGCTCTTCAGCATCGGCGGCCCGTCGGCGATGGCGATTGCCGCGACGTCGCCAAGGCGGATCTGGGCGCCGCGCTCGGTCAGGATCGGCAGCGCGCGCACCTTCTCGACCGAATCGCGCACCTCGCGCGGATAACGCACGTTGATCGGAAAGCGCTGCAGGCCTTCGACCGTCTCGCCGATGTTCTCGCCGCCGATCGCCGTGGCGACCAGGCTTTGCACGTCGGCGATGTTGAGGCCGTAGCGCGCCGCGCGGTCGCGGTCGATCCTGACGTCGACGTAGCGTCCGCCGCTCAGGCGCTCGGCGAAAGCCGAGCTCACGCCGCTCACCGGCTGCACGGCGCGCTGCACCTCGCCCGCGAGGCGCTCGACTTCCGCGAGGCTCGGCCCCGAGACCTTGATGCCCACCGGGCTCTTGATGCCGGTGGCGAGCATGTCGATGCGGTTGCGGATCGGCGGCACCCAGACGTTGGCGAGGCCGGGCACGCGTACCGCGCGGTCGAGCTCCTCGACCAGCTTCTCCGGCGTCATGCCGGGACGCCAGTCAGCGCGCGGCTTGAACTGGATCGTGGTCTCGAACATCTCGAGCGGTGCCGGGTCGGTCGCGGTATCGGCGCGCCCGGCCTTGCCGAACACGCTCGCCACCTCGGGCACGGTGCGGATCATGCGGTTGGTCTGCTGCAGCAGCTGCGCTGCCTTGCCGGCGGAGATGCCGGGCAGCGCTGAAGGCATGTAGAGCAGATCGCCTTCGTCGAGCGGCGGCAGGAACTCGCCGCCGACGTGGGTCGCGGGATAGAGGGTCGCCAGCAGCATGGCGAGCGCAGCCAGGATGGTGAGCCTGGGGAAACGTAGCACGGCGTGCAGCAGCGGCCGATAGCCGTCGATGAGCACGCGGTTGAGCGGGTTTGCGCTTTCCGCCGGAATCCTGCCGCGCACGAGGTAGCCCATGAGCACGGGGATGAGCGTCACGGCGAGACCTGCCGCCGCCGCCATCGCGTAGGTCTTGGTGAAGGCAAGGGGCGAGAAGAGCCTGCCTTCCTGCGCCTCCAGCGTGAACACCGGCACGAAGGAGACCGTGATGATCAGCAGCGACGCGAAGAGCGCCGGCCCGACCTGCGCCGCGGCGTCGCCGACGATGCGCCAGTGCTCGGCCCCGGCGAGCCGTTCGCCCGGATGCGCGCGTTGCCAGGCCTCGAGGTGCTTGTGGGCGTTCTCGATCATCACTACGGCGGCGTCGACCATCGCGCCGTTGGCGATGGCGATGCCGCCGAGCGACATGATGTTGGCGTTAACCCCTTGGTAGTACATGACGATGAACGCCGTCAGCACCCCGAGCGGCAGCGAGACGATCGCCACGAACCCCGAGCGCAGGTGAAAGAGGAAGACCAGGCACACCAGCGCGACGACGACGAATTCCTCGGCGAGCTTGTGCTGCAGGTTCGACACCGCGCGCTTGATCAGGCTCGAGCGGTCGTACACCGGCACGATCTCCACGCCGGGAGGCAAGCCCGGCTTGAGCGCAGCGAGCTTCGCCTTCACCGCGTCGATAGTCTCGAGCGCGTTCTTGCCCGAGCGCATGACGATGATGCCGCCCGCCACCTCGCCCGCGCCGTCCAGCTCGGCGATCCCGCGGCGCATCTCCGGGCCGACCTGGATGCGCGCCACGTCGGCGAGGCGCACCGATACGCCGGCGTCGGTGGTGACGAGCGGGATCTTGCGGAAGTCCTCGAGCGACTGCAGATAGCCGGAGGCGCGCAGCATGTACTCGGCCTCGCCCAGCTCGAGCACCGAGCCGCCGGTCTCCTGGTTGGCGCGGCTCACCGCGTCGATCACCTTGGACTGCGGGATGCCGTAGGCGCGCAGCCGGTCCGGATCGAGCACCACCTGGTACTGGCGCACCATGCCGCCGACGCTCGCCACCTCGGCGACGTTGGCGACCGCCTTCAGCTCGAATTTGAGGAACCAGTCCTGCAGCGCGCGCAGCTGCGAGAGGTCCATGCGGCCGCTGCGGTCGACCAGCGCGTATTCGTAGATCCAGCCCACCCCGGTAGCGTCCGGGCCGAGCGCGGTCTTGGCCTGCGCCGGGAGCCGCGATTGCACCTGGTTCAGGTATTCGAGCACGCGCGAGCG
>CAYZFN010000232.1:0-11818 GCA_964477695.1 uncultured Enterobacteriaceae bacterium
ACGGCATGCTGGGATAGAGGCTCACGTTCGACGAAAGCGCGCCGGCGGCGGCCAGGCCGATGGTGTAGCCGTCGGGCGGCGCCTTGGCCACGGCATCCACGCCGATCATGCCGCCCGCACCGGGTTTGTTCTCGATCACGAACGGCTGGCCGAGGCGATTCGACATGAAGGGCGCGATCGCGCGTGCGATGAGGTCCGAGCTGCCGCCCGGCGGAAAGCTGACGATGAAGCGGATCGGCCTCGTCGGATACGCCTGCGCCACGGCCGCCGTGCAGAGCGCCAGCGCGAGAAAAGGGGTCAGAGCAATTTTCCAGAAACAAAAGCGCATTCGTTTCAACCCGGCAGCGGCGTCGACTGCCACGCCACCATCTGCCAGCCCTTCGGCCCCTTGATCCAAACGTCGGTATAAGCGCTGTTGAGCGTCTTGGGCTTGCCCTCCGAGAGCAGCTCGATCCTCACCTGGCCGGTGACGACAGCGCAGTCCGCGTAGAGAACGATGTTCTCCTTCGGCCGCTCGATCTTCTTGTACTGCCACTTCTTCGCGCGGATGCCGTCGAGGTAGCTGCTCTTCGAGTCCGCGCCGCCGTAGGAGTGCGTGTAGACGAGCGTGTCGGCGAGGAGCTTGTCGAGCGTTTGCGCATCCGCCTCGCACATCGCGCGATAGCGCCGGTCTTCGAGCTCGCGAATCGTTTCTTTAGTCATCGGCGATCGTGTTCTCGAGGATGCCGACCTTGTCGATCTCGATCTCCACCTTGTCGCCCGGTTTCATCCACACCGGCGGGTTGCGCCGCGCGCCGACGCCGCCCGGCGTGCCGGTGACGAGCACGTCGCCCGGCGCGAGCGTCGTCCAGGCCGAGACATACTCGATGATCTTCGGGATCTTGAAGATCATCTGCTCGGTAGTGGCGTGCTGCATGCGCTCGCCGTTCAGGCGGCAGCTGAGCGTCATCTTCGTCCCCGGCGGAATCTCGTCCGCAGTGACCATCCATGGGCCGAAGCCGCCGGTCTGCGTGAAATTCTTGCCCGCGGTCCACTGGATCGTATGGCGCTGCCAGTCGCGCACCGAGCCGTCGTTGTAGCACGAGTACCCGGCGATATGGCCCCAAGCGTCCTTTTGCGAAATTCTCCTGCCGCCGCGGCCGATGATCACCGCGATCTCGGCCTCGAAGTCGAGGTTCTGCGACTCGCGCGGGCGCAGGAGCGGCTGCTTGTGGCCGACCTGCGACTCGGGGAGGCGGATGAAGATCGCGGGCTGCTCGGTGTTGTCGCGGCCGGTCTCGACCACATGGTCCTGGTAGTTGAGGCCGACGCACAGGATGCGGCCGGGGTTCGGGATCACCGGCAGCCAGGTCACGTCGGAAGCCTGATAATCGGGCGCCTCGTTGGCGTGCTTTGCCGCCTCGGCGAAGGCATTGCCGCCGATCAGCGCCTTCAAGTCGGCGAAGCGGTTGCCGATGTAGCGCTTCAGATCGACAATTCCCTTCGCGGTGACGATGCCGTAGCTTTGGCCTTGCGCGGTCTTGAAGGTAGCGAGCTTCATCTATGTCCTCTGGGGTTCCAAAATTCGCGTTCAGCCACATGGGGATGTTCGTGGCCGACGTCGCGCGAATGGAAGATTTTTACACACGGCTGCTCGGTTTTAGCGTCACCGACCGCGGCAAGCTCGGCTCTTTCGATCTGGTCTTTCTCAGCCGCGACCCGCGCGAGCATCACCAGATCGTGCTCTGCGCCGGGCGGCCGGAGGGCCTGTCGTTCAACCCGATCAACCAGATCTCGTTCCGCATGACGGAATTTGCCGGCCTGCGCGAGATGCACCGCCGGCTCGCCGCCGAGAAGGTGCGCGAGCTCCATCCCGTCTCGCACGGCAACGCGCTCTCGGTCTACTTCCTCGACCCGGAAGGCAACCGGATCGAACTGTTCGTCGATACGCCCTGGTACGTGACGCAACCCTTGCGCATCCCGATGGACATGAGCTTGTCCGATACGGACCTCTGGGCCTGGGCGGAGCGCGAGGCGCGCAAGCTGCCCGGGTTCAAGCCGGTAGAGCAATGGCGTGTCGAGATCGCGCGACAGATGAAGTGAACTATCGCTAGCTCGACCGGCGCATGTCGTAGTTCGAATGACCCCGCGCATGCGAGGACTAGGCTGCTCGCCTCGAGGTCGCATCCTCGGGGAGGAGGAAGCCATGAGGATCAGCGTGCGCAGCCGTCCATGCCGACATGGAACGGAGCCTTGTGCGTTCTGCCTCGGGCAGGCGCAGCTCTGGATCGCCTCGATCCTCGCGCGCCGCGAGACCGACGAGCTGCGCGCCTTCGACGTGCAGGTCTTCGACGGGCGGCGCTTCCTGCTGAACTATCGACCTCAGGAAAACTGTTGGGAACTCGGGCGCGTCTCCGCGCGTTGTACCCGGGTGCGCCAGCGCCGCGTGCGGCGCGCCTGCCTAGCCGCCGGGCGCGCCCTCGAGCGGCAGGCCGGCATATTCCTGCGCGAGTGCCACCTGGGCGGCGTGCGAGCGCTTGAGGTATGCGAGCTCATACTCCTGCGCCCGCTGGTCGAACTCGCTCGCATCGGGAAAGCGATGCAGCAGCATCGTCAGGTACCAGGAGATGCGCACTGAGGCCCAGACGCGGCGCAGCGCCGTAGCGCTGTAGCTCTCGATCAACTGATCATTTCCGGCCCGGTAGTGGCTCGAAAGGGCACGGGATAGATAGAAAACGTCCGAAACCGCGAGGTTCAGTCCTTTCGCGCCCGTGGGCGGCACGATGTGCGCGGCATCGCCGGCGAGGAAAAGGCGCCCGTGGCGCATCGGCTCGGCGACGTAGCTGCGCAGCGGGGCGATCGATTTCTCGATCGCGGGCCCGGTGACGATCGCATCGGCGAGCTCGCCCGGATAGCGCGCCTTCAGCTCCGGCCAGAACCGCTCGTCGGGCCAGTCCTCGAGGCGCGTGGCGAGCGGCACCTGGATGTAGTAGCGCGAAAGACGCGGGCTCCTCTGCGAGGCGAGCGCGAAGCCGCGCGGATGGTTCGCATAGACGATCTCGTCGAGCGGCGGGGTCTCGGAAAGCACGCCGAGCCAGCCGAACGGATAGACCTTCTCGAATTCGCGCAGCGCCGGGCGCGGTATCGATTGCCGCGCCACGCCATGGAAGCCGTCGCAGCCGGCGATGAAGTCGCAGTTCAGGCGTTCATTGTTGAAAAGCACGTACGGCCGATCGCCGGCGATGTCCATCGGTCGCACGTCGCAGGCCTCGAAAACCACTTCGGCGCCGCGCGCTTCCGCCGCCAGGAAAAGATCTTCCTGAAGGCTGGTCTGCCCGTACGCCATGAACTGCCCGCCGACGTGCTTCTTCACGTCGATGAAGAAGCTGTCGCGGCCTGCCCAGACGATCTTCATGCCGTCGTGCGCGTGGCCGTCGCGGTCCATGCGCGCGCCGAGGCCGCACTCGCGCAGCACGCGCACCGTGCCGGGCTCGAGCACGCCCGCGCGGATGCGCGACAGCACGTACTGGCGCGTCTGCCGCTCGAGCACGATGCTTTCGATGCCGCTCCGGTGCAGCAGGTGCGCGAGCAGCATGCCGGCGGGGCCGGCGCCGATGATCGCGACCTGCGTCTTCATTTGAGAAGCCGAAGCGCTTGGTCAGCCGTGAGCACGTCACCGAACTGCTGGATGACGTTCTCCAGCGTAGCGCGATGCTCCTCTTCGGACAGCGCCGCCGTGCAATCGGAGAGCAGCACTACCTTGTAGTCGAGCATCATCGCGTCGCGCGCGGTGCATTCGCAGCAGACGTTGGTCTTCGTGCCCGCGATGAGCAGCGTATCGATGCGCCTTTCGGCGAGGATTGCCGCCAGGTTGGAGGCGCCGGCGATCAGGGCGCTGTAACGGTTCTTCGTCACGCGCAGGTCTGCCGCCTCCACCTTCAATTGCGGCCATAACTGCTGCAGGGGATTTCCCGGGGACAAAGCTTGCGCGGCGCGCGCGCGGTTCTCGGGCCGCACGAAGACCTCGAAGAAGCCGTGCCAGTCGCGGCCGTCTGCTTCATTCTGGTGCAGTACCCAGATGACCGGCACGCCGCGGCGTCGCAGCTCGGCCGCCAGACGATTGACGTGGGTCACTATCGCGCGCGCGGCCGGCACTTCGATGGGTGCACCGGGAGCGACGAACGCGTTCTGCATGTCGATGATCAGCAACGCCGTTCTCTTCGCTTCCAGCGCATCGTACAGATGCAGGCGCCCGCGCCGCGCGGTGACACGTTCGACGATTTCTGGCCGGAGAGCGACTCGCTGCATCTAGAATTCCGATTATGAAGGAGTGCGCGCTCATCGTCGGCGCCGGGAGCGGGCTCTCGGCATCGCTCGCGCGCCTGCTCTCCGCCGAGGGCATGCGCATCGCGCTGGCCGCGCGCAACGCCGGCAAGCTGGCCGAGCTGGCGCGCGAGACCGGCGCCCAGGCGTTTGCCTGCGACGCCACGCAGCAGGACCAGGTGGAGAAGCTGTTCCACGAGGTGCAGGGCCAGTTCGGCATCCCTGGCCTGGTCGTCTACAACGCGAGCTATCGCGCGCGCGGGCCGTTCGTCGACCTCGCGCCGCCCGAGGTAAACACTTCCGTGCTGGTGAGCGCCTTCGCCGGCTTCCTCGTCGCGCAGTCGGCGGCGAAGCGCATGTTGACTCGCGGTTCCGGGGCGATCTTCTTCACGGGCGCTTCGGCGAGCGTGAAGGGCTATCCGCAGTCGGCGCCCTTCGCCATGGGCAAGTTCGCCCTGCGCGGCCTTGCGCAGAGCATGGCGCGGGAGCTGGCGCCGCAGGGAATCCATGTCGCCCACTTCGTGATCGACGGCCGCATCGGCCGCGAAGGAGACTCGCAGCTCGATCCGGACGAGATTGCGCGCAACTACCTGCATGTCTATCGCCAGGCGCGCAGCGCGTGGACGTGGGAGATGGAGCTCCGGCCCTCGGTGGAACGCTTCTGAAAACGTTCGTCTACCAGGCCAATCCTGTGCGCGTCGTCTTCGGCGCCGGCGCGCTCGCGCAGCTTCCCGCCGAGGTCGACCGCCTGGGCGCGAAGCGCGTACTCGTGCTCTCGACGCCCGGCCGCGCGGCGATGGTGCGCGGCGCCGCGAAAGGGCTGCCGCTCGCCGGCGTCTTCGACGAGGCGGCGATGCACACGCCGCTCGAGCTCGCCGAGAAGGCGCGCAGCCGCGCCGCGGAGCTCGGCGCCGATTGCTGCGTCGCCGTCGGCGGCGGCTCGACGATCGGCTTCGCCAAGGCGATCGCGCTCACGTCGGCGCTGCCGGTGATCGCCGTCCCGACCACCTACTCGGGCTCCGAGATGACCACCATCTGGGGCGTGTCGGAAGGCGGCGCGAAGAAGACCGGGCGCGACCCGCGCGTCGCGCCGAAGACGGTGATCTACGATCCGCAGCTCACGCTCGGCCTGCCGCCCGCCGTCTCCGCGGTGAGCGGCATGAACGCGATCGCGCATTGTGTCGAGGCGCTCTACGCGCACGACGGCAATCCTGTCGTCTCGCTCATCGCCGAGGAGGGCATTCGGGCGCTCGCCGCCGCTCTGCCCAAGGTGGTTTCCAACGGCAGCGACCTGGCGGCAAGGGCGGACGCCCTGTACGGCGCCTGGCTCGCCGGGATGTCGATCGCGACGACCAGCGTCGCCCTGCATCACAAGCTCTGCCACGTGCTCGGTGGCCTCGGCCTGCCGCACGCCGAGACGCACTCGATCGTCCTGCCGCACGCCATGCGCTACAACGCCCAGGCCGCGCACGAGGCGATGGGCCGCGTGGCCAAAGCGATCGGCGCTGCGGATGCCCCTGCCGGCATCTGGGACATCCAGCACGCGCTCGGCATCCCGATGCGGCTCGCCGACATCGGCCTTCAGGAAGCGGATCTCGAGCGCGCGGCGCGCATCGCGGTGCAGGCGCCTTATCCCAATCCCCGCAAGGTCGAGTACGCTCACGTGCTCGAGCTCCTGCGCAACGCTTACCAGGGACGACGGCCATAGCCGGGCGCGCCAAGATCGTAGTCATCGACGACGACGAGTCGATCCGCGAGCTCGTGCGCCTGCATCTCGTGAACGCCGGCTACGAGGTGCTGCTCGCCGAGGACGCGGTCGCCGCCGGGCACCTCGTGCTGCAGAGCGCGCCCGCGCTCATCCTGATCGACGTCAACATGCCTTACATGGACGGCTACCAGTTCACCGCGGCGCTGAAAAAGGATCCGGCCACGCAGGCGATCCCGGTCGTGTTCATCACCGGCGACGAGGACGTGGTGCAGCGCTCGCGCGAGCTCGGCGCCGCGGCGTACCTGCGCAAGCCGGTGCGCGCCGACCGGCTGCTCGAGGTGGTGCGCCACTTCCTGCCACGCGCGCCCTAGGCGGTATAGTCGGCGCATGATCGCCGTGATCTTCGAATTGCAGCCGGCCGAAGGCCGCTTCGCGGACTACAAGCGCCTCGCCGAAGAGCTCGCCGCGGACCTGAAGGACCGCGACGGCTTCATCTCCATCGAACGCTTCGAGAGCATCTCGCGCCCGGGCCACTTCGTCTCGCTGTCCTTCTGGCGCGACGAGGAGGCGGTGCGCAGGTGGCGCAATCTCGAGCGCCACCGCGCCGCGCAGAAGCAGGGCCGCGGCGGCATCTTCCGCTCGTATCGCCTGCGCGTCGCGCAGGTGCTGCGCGATTACACGATGGACGAGCGCAGCGAGGCACCCGCCGACTCGCAAAAGGTGCACGGCTCCTGATCGACGTCGATCTCTACTACACGCAGTGCATCCCGTTCTACCGGGAATTCCTCGGCAACCACTGGCACACCGGCTACTATTCACCGAGCGGACCGATCGGCCCGCAGGACCAGCTGCGCATGGAGCTGCGCATCGCGTCGAGCGCCGGCATCGACGAGCGCTGCGAAGTGCTCGATGTCGGTTGCGGCATCGGTGGCGCCGCCTGCCATCTCGCCTCGCGCACCGGCGCCCGCATCCATGGCCTGACGCCGAACGCAACCCAGCTTCGCCTCGCAAGTGAGCTGGCACGCTCGACGCACACCGAGGACCGGGTCGCCTTCCACCAGGGAAGCGCGAGCGAGCTGCCGTTCGACGATGCTGCCTTCGACGTGGTGCTGTTCTTCGAGTCGCCGTGCCATTTTCCGGACCGCCGGCGCTTCTTCGCGGAAGCGCACCGCGTGCTGCGGCCCGGCGGACGCCTGGCCGGCGAAGACTGGCTCGCGGCGGACGGCCTGGACGCCGCGCAGACCGCGCGGTGGATCGTACCGATCTGCGAGTCGTGGGCGATTGCGTCGCTCGGCACGCTTTCCGAATATGCAGCCGACATGCGCTCCGCGGCGCTCTCGGTGCGCGAGGCGGTCGACCTGCGCGGCGAGATGGCGTTGCTGCGCGGCTTCGTCGTCGACCCGGCGGACCGGCGCGCGCTTCGCCTGGAGGCGCAGGCCACGGCCGATCCGATCCGCCGCACGATCAAGGAGGGACTGATCCGCCTCGGCGAAGCGGCGGCGGCCGAGGCATTCACCGTCGGCCGCTTCCTCGCGCTGCGGGAGTGACGGGCATGCAGGCGCTGCTCTTCGAAGAGCATTCGTCGGTCCTGCCGCATTGGTGGCGCGAGGGGGCGCGCGGCCGCACGGTGGTCTATCTCGATGCGCACCTCGACCTGCAGCACATCAGCGGCGAGCGCATTCGCAGGCTCGAGCAGTGCAGGAGCGCAGACGAGGTCGCGGCGCTCGAGAAGCCGCACGATCTCGCCCCCGACGGGCCGTACTCCTACAGCATCGAGGATTTTCTCTATCCGGCCGCGCGCCTCGGCCTCGTCGGGCGCCTCGTCTGGGTGGCGCCGCCGCACGTCGCTCTGCGCTACTCCGACAAGGTGATCGAGCAGTTGCGGCAGATGGACGGCGTCGCGCCCGAAGAACTCGCAAGCTTCCGTCGCGTGGAGGGGCGCATCGAAGGCCGCCTGCTCGGCCTCGATCTCACCGTGTGCGACCTTGCTGAGCTGCAATCGGTCGCGCTCGCGGGCGACAGCGTGATCGACATCGACGTCGACTACTTCGTCGCGGTTCCCGGAGACCGTGCGTGGATCGATCCGGCCGAGGCTTTCGCCGTGCTGCGGAGGCTGCGGGTCTCGAGCGACAAGATTACGATCTCGCGCTCGGTGAGCAGCGGCTTCACGCCGCTCAGGCACCGCTTCCTCGGCGATTACCTCGCCGCGCTGGCCGAGGATCGCGCCGCGGACAGCGAGCATTACTCGCGCCTGTTCCAGCTCGAGCGGCGCCTGGCCGCCGGCGAGCGCGAGAGCGCCCTGCGCGGCCTTGCTGCCGAGGCCGAGCGCCATCCGGATTGCGCGGCCACCTGGCACCTGCTCGGCTCGCAAGCGCGCGCGGCCGAGCTCTCGCCGGCGTATGCGCCGAGCGTCCTGCGCTCCGCGTGCGAGATAAGGCACCGCCGCCTTCCCGCCGACCGCGCCTATGTGATGCGGCTCGAGCGCGGGCTGGCCACGGCGCCGGCTGCGCAGCAGGGCCTCGCCTTCGCGGCGATCGGGCTGCTGTGGTGCGCGTTCGGCGACCTCGGCCGTGCGCTCGCCTGTTACGAGCGCGCATCGGCGTCGCTCGGCTCGCAGAGCGAGCTCGGGCTGCAGATCGCCACGCTGCTCCTGCGCTCCGGGAAGGCGGACGAAGCGGTTCGCTACCTGCGCCCGGCGCTCGCGGACGACAAGGCGCGCACCGCGGCGCACGGATATCTTGCCCGCGCCTTCCTGCAAAGCGGCCGCCTCGAGGAGGCGCGGCTGCACCTTGAGCGCGCGCACGAGGCCGCTCCGAGCTGGCGCGAGCCGCTCGAAGGGCTGGCGCAGGTTTGCCGTCAGCTCGGCCAGCGCGAGCGGGCCGATCAGCTTGCGGCCGAGCTCGCGGAGCAGCAGGCGCGGCTACAGCGGCTGCGTCTCGTAATAGACGGTTAGGAAGTCGCTGCCGTCCCTGGCGAAGCCGCCCGAGAGGTGCCCGAAAGTGCGCGTGCGCAGCGGCGAATAGAAAGCGGCGAAGCGCTCCTCGGCGAGCGCGTAGCGGCGCGCCGCCTCGCGCAGCACCGGCTCGATCTCGGCCAGCGTGAGGTTCGCCTTGTAGAGATTGATGTCGTAGGACCGGCGCGCCGTGCCCTCTTCGCTGACTTCCATGTAGATCGTCGCGGCCTTGCGCCGGGCGGCGAGCTGAACGAGGTGCAACGCGGCCCCGCAGGAAGCCGGGTCCGTGCGGGCGCCGTAGATCGCCCGAATCCGGCGCAGCATGCCGGCGAGGTCGAGCATCGGGTAGCAGGTGTATCGGGCGACCACGTTTCTCGAGCTGTCGGCGGCGTACCACTTGAAGCCGAGGTTCAGGAGCGCCGCCTCCCGGCTGCCGCCGAGCACCTCTCGCCGCACCTTCTGCCAGAACTCGAGGTAGGCCTTGCAGATGAGCCCGCCGTCTCCGTCCTCGACACCGTAGAGGACCACGTCGGCTTCCGGTAAGTGCTCGAGAAACATCGACTTCAGCTTGTCCGGGATGCCCATCCCGGCGGCGATGTCGACGAAGGTCTGCGGCGCTACGCCGACCGCCCGCACACCGATCAAGAACCGCTCGGCGAGCAGACGACCGGGTGCCAGCTTAAAGGAATCCTCCCGGCCATAAGAAAGGCCTCGGGCGTGCAGCAAACCGAGTAGTGTTTTTTCCGGCAATTCCAAAAGTTCAGCCACTTACCTCGCGATATGAAACCGCTTCCTGATTGTGTAGCCAATCCGTGAAATATGCCGCATTATCCGTTTGTCTCCTGGGCCCGACAAAAAAGGGTTCCGGAGCTAGGGAGGGCGGCGTCTTTCAGAAGAAGTTAACTACAAGAAAGCGCGTTCGCAGTTCATCACGACGCTTTCGCAAGGCTGCCCATTAGTACGTAGTTCGTTGTCGTCGCCGAGGAACGGCAGCAACACTATTTTGGGCAGCCGCACCACCTATCGAGTCAGCAGCTCGTGCGCGCTCATGGCCAGCGCTGCCGTGTCGCGTCCAAGTTTCGTCCGCGGGAGTCACCCATGAAAAAACAATCCGCCCTGAAAGCCGGCTTTGCTTCCCTGCGCGCGAAATTCGCGCCGTCGCTCATCTCCCGAGCGTTGAAGCAGGCTTTCTCAGGGCGAGGTAGCTCGCCCATCCGCGCGCCGCGCGCGCGCCAGGCGCAGGCGTTCCTGCTCGAGCCAATCGAGCCGCGCCTGCTGCTCTCCGCGGCGACCATCGACTACACGCTCGCAACCACCACCAATCTCACCCTGGCGGCGATCGATGCGACTCACGTGCAGCTCTCGGGAAGCGGCTACACGTCCGCTTCCACCGATCTTTCCGCAAGCAGCGGCGCGCTCGACCTCTCACGCAACAGCGTGGCGGGCGCAATCGCTGGCGACACGATTCACCTCGATCTCAATAGCCTGCAGACGCTCACCACCGGGCTGAGCGTCAACTTCACCGGCGGCTTGCAGTCCCTGGCCTTCCAGGACCTCGTGCAGCTCGACGGCGCCGGCACCTTCGGCTTCGACGTGAAGGTGCAGTCGGATTCCGCCATCAAGGTCTCTGCCGGCGCGTCGCTCGACGCCGCCGGCCACGACATCACGCTGCAGGCGTCCGAGAAGAACTCGGTGCTCGGCGTCGACGGCTACAACCTCGCGGCGGATGCGACTCACGCGAAGGTAACCGTGCTCGGCGACCTGAGCGGCGCGAACGTCTCGCTCAAGGCCGACTCGACGATCGACACGCAGACCAAGAGCGTCGACGTGGCCGGCCTGGCCAAGCTTGCCTTCATCCTCGGCTTCTCTACTGCCGATGTGGACATCGACGGGTCGAGCCACGTCACGGCGACGACCAAGCTCGACATGGAGGCCACCTCGACGGTGAAGATCGTCGCGGACATGACCGCCGACGGCAGCAAGAGCGACAACAACACCGATGCGGCGGTCGCGACGATCGGCATCACGACCAACACGCACGCCCGGATCACCGGCGACGCAGTGGTCGACACGACCGGCGCGCTGCTCAACGTCTCGGCGAAGAGCTCGTCGACCGGCATCGCGATCGGCGACGGCACGAGCGGCGGCGCCGGCGCGACGGCCGGCGTGGCAGTCATTACCGGCGAAACCGTCGCCGCTGTAAATGACCACGCGCAGATCACGGACGCGAGCGGCATCACCCTCAGCGCCGACCGCCTGAACGACGCCACCGCGGTGGCGAAGTCGACCACCAAGGGGTCGACCGACGGCGACAGCAACCAGGAATCGAAGAAGCAGCTTTCCGACAACGATGCGCAGACCGGCGGCGGCAACAGCGTCTCGTTCGCCGGCGCGGTGGCCGTCAGCACGGTGGTGAGCCACAGCTCGGCCTACCTCGACACCGCCGGCTCGGTGCAGTCTTCCGGCAGCCTCGACCTCCTGTCGACCTCGACCACCAACTCGCAGGCGTTCGCCGACGGCAGCCCGACCGTCGCGGACAACGACAGCAACCCCGACAACAACACGAACGTCGGCATCGCCGTCGGCATCGGCGTGGGCGACCTGCACAACGACGCCTACATCAAGGGCGAGAGCAACACGATCCAGGCGGCCAGCGTCAGCGTCAAGGCGACGATGGGCTCGCACGACCGCAGCCTCGATTTCGCCTCGGGCGACCTCGACACCTCCAAGGGCACGATCAAGCTGCTCGGCGGCGCGAGCGGCCTCAAGAACGGCGACGCGGTGGTCTACCACCAGACAGGCACGAAGACGATCAGCGAGCTCACCGACGGCAGCACCTATTACGTCGTGCTGCA
>CAYZFN010000233.1:0-18663 GCA_964477695.1 uncultured Enterobacteriaceae bacterium
TTGAGCGGCATGCCCATGACGCCGAGGAAGCGCTGCGGCGCGGCGTACTTCGGATCGATGAAGTAGTCCTCGCGCGTGAAGACCGGCGCCTGGAAGCGGCGCTTCGCCGCCGCGCCGGCGTGGCGCTTGAAGCGCACGGCCACGGTGGCGCCCATCTCGACCGCCGTGACGCACACTTCGCCGTCGCCCTGCGCGAAATGCGCATCGCCGGTGGAGAAGAGGCCGCCCGGCATGAACACTGGCAGAAAGAGCTTCGCGCCCTTGCTCAGCTGCTTCACGTCGAAGTTGCCGCCGTTCTCGCGCGGCGGGAGCGTGCGCAGGCCGTGCAGCCCGCAAGCACCGGCGGGCACCGCGCCCGAGGCGTCGGGCGGAAACACCATCCCGCCGCGCTCCATCCAGCGCTGCTCGCGCGCGGTCCACTCCCTCAGCTTCTCCATCGAAGGTGCAACGGCCGAGACGCCCATGAACGGCGCGCCCGGGATGCGCACGCGGGGAATCTGCTTCGACGTCGCCCAGCCGTCCTTGATCTCCCAGTGCACGAGGAACGGCTCGCTCATCACATCACGCAGGAAGCCGAGGCCCGGCAGGACGCAGCTGAAAGCGGTGGGCTGCGGCTTGATGTCGAGGAACTCGATCTCCAGCAGGTCGCCGGGCTTTACGCCCTTCACGTACACCGGGCCGGTCAGCGGATGGATGGCGCCCGGGTTCAGCTTCGCGAAATCGGCTTCGCTGGCGGTCGGCTCGAGCTGGCCGTCGAGCGCGTCGCGGGTCTCGAGGACAACCTCCTCGCCTTCGCCCACCTCCAGGGCGGGCTCGATCTCGGGGTGGTAGCGGTTGTGCCCGGTGCGGGGCTCGGCGGAAAGCGGCTTGCTGCGGTCGATGCGAATCGCTGCCATGGCTGTCCTCCTCCAAGGGTCGGCGACCACTTTACTCCCGGGGGGGCCCGCGGCGTCAAAGTCGAGCGAAGAACTCGCCGACTTCGCGCGCGAGCGCGTGCGGCTGCTCGAGCGCGGCGAAATGGCCGCCCTTCTCCATCACCGTCCAGCGCCGGATGTTCGGGTACATCTTCTCCGCCAGCGAACGCGGCGGCCGGAGGATCTCTTTCGGAAACTCGGCGTAGCCGGTCGGCACGTTGACCCTGTCGAAGGGCCAGCCACGGTGCAGGCGCGCGTGATAAGGCCAGAAGGACGAGCCGATCGCGCCGCTGAACCAGTAGAGAGAAATGTCGGCCAGCATCGCGTCGCGGTCGACCGGCTCGTCGGACCAGCTGCGGAACTTCTCGGCGATCCACGCCGCGAGGCCGGCCGGCGAATCGGTGAGCGCATAGGCCAGCGTCTGCGGCTTCGTGCCCTGGATCCACTGGTAGCCGGTCTCCTCCTTCAGCCAGTGGGCGAGCCTTTGCAGATAGGAAATTTCGTCGGCGGATGAGGCGGGCTCTTTCGGGTCACGGCGCACGGCAAGCAGGTTGAGGTGGATGCCGGTCAGTCGCTCCGGGTATTTGGCGGCGAGGCGCGAAGCGACGAACGCGCCCCAGTCGCCGCCCTGCGCGCCGAACCGCGCATAGCCCAGGCGCTGCATGAGCTCGGCCAGGATGTCGGCCATCTCTTCGACGCCGAAGCGCGGCTGCCCGGGCTGGAAGGAAAGCGTATAGCCGGGAAGCGACGGCGCGACGATGCTGAAGCGCTCGCGCAGGAGCGGGATCAGCTCGAGGAACTCGACGATCGAGCCGGGCCAGCCGTGCATGAGGAGAAGCGGCATCGCGCGCGGGTCGGCTGCCTTCTCGTGGATGAAATGCAAGTCGATTCCGCCGAGCGGCACCTTGTACTGGTGCAGGCGGTTGATGCGCGCTTCCTGGGCGCGCCAGTCGAAACGCTCCCGCCAGTAGTCGAGCAGCTCGCGCAGGTAGGCGAGGCTCGTTCCGCTCGACCAGGGCTCGAGCGGCGGCTCGTCGGGGAAGCGTGTGCGCGAGAGCCGTTCGCGCAGATCGTCGATATCCCTGTGCGCGATGCAGAGATTGAACGGCGCCATCCGATACGATTATGCCTATGAACGAGCGAAAAAGACCCGATCACGCCTACCGCAACCTCGGCTTCCTCAACAGCAGGGACGCCCGCGAGCTGCGCATCCTCGCCGAGTATCTCGAGCCGAAGAGCCGCTTCGACTATCACAAGGTCGAGGACACCATCGTCTTCATGGGCTCGGCGCGCATTCCCTCGCGCGAGACGGCGGAAACGGCGCTGAAAGCAGCGCAGGCGACCGGCGGCGACCTCGCCGGCGAGCAGATGGCAGTGAAGATGTCGGCCTACTACGAGGCGGCGCGCGAGCTCGCGTTCCGCTTCACGAAGTGGTCAAAGGAGCTCGACCGCAAGGAGAAGCGCTTCGTGGTGTGCACGGGCGGCGGCCCGGGCATCATGGAAGCGGCCAACCGCGGCGCGGCCGAGGCGCACGGCGTGAACGTCGGCCTGACCATCTCGATCCCGCGCACCGAGTTCGACAATCCCTACGTGACGCGCGAGCTCGCCTTCCACTTCCACTACTTCTTCATGCGCAAGTTCTGGTTCGCCTACCTGGCGAAGGCGGTGCTCGTGTTCCCCGGCGGCTACGGCACGCTCGACGAGCTCTTCGAGCTGCTCACGCTCGTGCAGACCGGCAAGCTGCGCAAGCCGATGCCGATCGTGCTGTTCGGCACGCAGTACTGGAAGGAAGTGGTCAACTTCGACTCGCTCGCGCGGCACGGCATGATCGACCCGCGCGACATCGAGCTCATGTTCCGCACCGACTCGATCGACGAGGCGTACGAGTGGGTGGTGCTGCGCCTCGCCGAGCACGCCCTCGGCCAGCCCGGGCCTATGCTTTAGACGACGGCAGGTTCTGCAGGCGCGCCCTGATCGCCTTGGCGTCGAGGAAGACGTGCAGCGCGCGCGTCTTCGCGACGCACGGCGGCAGCTCGCTGAAGAGCATCCAGGCGTTCTGCTCGACCTCGGTCAGCTTCGCGAGGAGCTCGGCGCCGTCCTGCGGAACGTTCTGGGGCTGCACGGGCGCAACGCTAGACCTGCGCGCCGCGCGCCGATAGTCGAGCCGACCGCCAAATCGCCGTCGCGATTCCGCGACAGCCGCGATTCAACGGCTTAGCGCCGCGCCGCGATCCCGAGCAGCACGCCCATCGCCACCCCGACGCCGAAGCCGATGCCGACCGCGGTCCACGGGTTCGCCTGAACCTGCTCGTCCGCGTAGCGGCCGTATTCGCGCGCGCGATCGCTGATGCCGTCGAGCACTTCGGCGAGCTGCTGCTTCGCAGATTGCACTGCCTGGTCCGCGTCTTCCTGCAAGCCGCGGATATCATTGCCGTAGTTTTGCTCGCCGGCCGGGTTTCCCATGGTGCCGGCCTGCGTCGGGTTCGGGGTCATGATTCCTCCTTTGGATAACGGTGCTGTCGGAAGAGCAAAGGGCGTGCCTTGGCGGCTCGTGCCGGCGCTCGGTTACGCGCTGCGCGGAGCGCGCTTCATGCTCGCCGAGCGCAATGCGCGAATCCTGCTTGCAGCGAGCATCGCCGCCGTCGTCGCCGGCTTCTGGCTGCGCCTCCGCACGCTCGAATGGTGTGCCGTCATCATTGCGCTGGCGCTGGTCTGGATCGCCGAGGGATTGAACACGGCTGTCGAGCGGCTGACAGACCTCGTCTCGCCGGGCTTTCACCCGCTCGCCGGCCGGGCCAAGGACCTCGGCGCCGCAGCGGTGTTCTTCGCCGTCGCGGCGGCCGTTTCGATCGGCCTGATCGTCTTCGGCGCACGCCTGCTCTAAGATCGCGCCATACCGGAAGCGGGAGGAACCGATGATCGATCTCTACGCCGCGGGCACGTCCAACGGCATGCGCGCGCGCATCGCGCTCGAGGAGTGCGGGCTCAAGTACAACTGGCACCCGGTCGACCTGCTGAAGGGCGAGCACAAGACGCCGCAGTTCCTGGCGCTGAATCCGAACGGCCAGATTCCCGTGATCGTCGACAACGAAGGCCCGGGCGGCAAGCCGATCACGCTCACGCAGTCGAGCGCGATCATGCTCTATTGCGCCGAGAAGACGGGCAAGTTCATCCCCGCCGATCCGGCGAAGCGCGCCGCGATGCTCGAGTCTTACATGAGCGCGTCCACCGATATCACGCCGCTGTTCGGCACCGTCAATGCAGTGATTCGCGCCAAGGAGCCGCACGCGCCGACCGCCGAGATGTTCAAGAAAAGCCTGCGCGGCTACTTCCAGGTCTGGAACGACAAGCTCGCGAAGCGCAAGTTCGCCGCCGGCGACGAGCTCACCCTCGCCGACTTCTCGCTCTATGCCGGCTACTGGCGCACCAAAGGCGCGCTGCCCGACTGCGTCGCGGGCTTTCCGAACCTCGAGCGCTGGGCGGCCGAGATCGCCGCCCGTCCCGCGATCCAGCGCGCAACCCGCCTCTGACGCGGGCGCGACAACTCGGCGGCGCGGTCGGCACGCTCGTCGTGCTCATCGTCCTCGCCGTGATCGGGTACTACCTCTACCAGCAATACTTCGGCGCCGAGACCCCGGCGCCGCCGAGCTGCAAGGCGACGCTCAACGGCTGCATCGCCACCTGCCGGCGCACCACCAGCGAAGCGCCCGAGAGCCAGGCCTGCCAGCGAAAATGCATGCAGGAAGCGGACGCCTGCAAGCAGAAATAATTCGGGGTCAGAGCCCTAATTCTCCCGTCTGGCTGTCTTCACGTCCCCGGTCTTCGGATTTGGGCCCCGGCTTGCCGCGTTCGAGCCTGCGCCTCGCAGTCACCGTGAGGACCGCTTTCAGTCGATCACCGACAAGGGCATAGCCGCCGTTAGTCGCGTCCCGGACCGCCGCCAGAAATTCAGGTTCATCGACTTCCTCGAATAGCCGGCGGTAGGCCAACTGGCGCTGCATGGCGTCCAGCCCCAGTGCCGAGTACTCGAGGTGCGCGCTGAGCAGCTTGTCTTCCACGCTGCCGGCGTTCCCAAGATGGCTAGACCAACGATACGCGCGTGGCTCGGACACAAGGCCGGCACGCACCGGATTGCGCTCGATGTACCGGTGGCAGGCAAGTACATAGGCGGCCGAATCGACCAGGCAGGAATGAAAGCGTCCTTCCCAAAGAGTCCCGGTTCTCGAATGCCGGCGATTGAAGTATTGGACGTAACGCTGGCCGAGATCACGCATCAACGAGGCACAAGAGGTCTCGCGCGAAGGCGTCACGAGCAGATGCACATGGTTGGTCATCAGGCAATACGCATGGAGCGCGCATTGCGACTTCGTGAGCATCTCCCGCAACGACGAAAGGTAGACGACGTAGTCCACCTCCTCCCTGAAGCACACTTGCCGGTCGTTGCCCCGCTGGACAATATGAACAGCGACATCGGGAACGATGAGCCTCGGCTGCCTCGGCATGTCGACACAACGGCCAATGGACCGCCGCGGTTGACGAGTTAGGGCTCTGACCCCGAATTAGTCTTCGTCCGGCGCGCCGCCGGCGACAGCCAGATCTTCCTGCCGCACTTTCTCGGTGTTGAACTTGCCGGCGCGCTCGCGCATGGTTTTCAGGACTTCGTCGAGCGGCGGCGGCTCGCCCTGGATCCAGCGCAGCGGATTGATGCGCGCGACGACGAAAGCGCGCAGGTAGGGGCTCGTGAAGCCTCGCGCCTTGAGCTTCTTGATGACGTCGTTCACGCGCTCGTCAAGATCGAGGAGCTGCTCGGCGTAGCGCTCATGCGCCTTGATTCGCTTGCTCACCGGCTCCTCGGAGAACGCGATGAGCCGCCGCGCGATCGGGTTGTACGCGGCGCCGGCGAACTTGGGATTGCGCTCGTAGCACACGCCGATCGTCACCAGCGAAGCTTCCTCGAGGTAGAACGAGAACGAGGACTCGGCGCGCGATCCGTCTTCGCCGATCAGCCCGCGGTAGATCCGGATCACCTCGAGCGCGCGCTCGCGCAGGTTGTGCGCCTTCTCGGTGTTGAGCGCCAGGATCTGCCACGCGATCTCGCGCTTGGGCACGACGAGCGCCGTGATCGCTTTCGCGCCAAGGCGCCGCATCGCCTCAAGCCGGTGCCGGCCGTTCGGCGTCCAGAAGCCCTTCTCCGGCGCGGTGACGGCGATGATGGGATCGAGGAACATGCCGGTGCGGTCGAGCACGTCGGCGAGCTTGCGGTGATGCGCCTGCGAGAGGTCGCGCTGGAAAGGCGTCGGCTCCACCGAGTCGATCGGCAGCACGGCGAGCAGCACCGGCTGCCGGCCCAGCGGATCGGCATAGCAGCCGAGCACGTAGCCGCCTTCGTTCTCCACGCGGGTCTTGACCTCGTTCGCCTCGCCGCTCAGCGTGTCGATGCGGCATTCGCTCGCCGCGAGCCCGCGCGAGCCGGCCTTCGCCTTGCGCGGCCGGCGCCGCGCCGGCGCGCGCTTCATGCCGCCTTTTCTCGCCGTCTTCGCCACGGGCGGCAAGCGTAAACTATTTTTCCGCGGGAATGCGAATGCGCGGCGCCCAGGCAAGCCACTCGGGCTTGGGCTCGTTGTAGAGGAAGAACACCGTCCCGGGCTTCGCCGGCTTGGTGCCGGGCGGCGTCGCGAACTCGATGCCGCCGGTGACGAACGAGCGCAGCGACTCGAACTCGATCTGCATGCCCTTCAGGATCCCGCCCTTCACGTTGAGGCCGCTCACGTCCCAGAAGGTCGAGCCCTCGCGCACCAGCGCGGCGAAGCGCGGATAGATGACGACGTGCACGTCGGCCGAGAGCGCGTTGGGCGCGAGGTCCAGCTTCTGCACCGTGCCGACCTCGACGCCGCGGTAGTACACGGGCGCGTCGGCGCGCATCTTCGGCCGCTCGGCGCGCAGGACGACATGCAACCCACCTTCGATCGAGGCGGGCGGATTGTCCAGGCCGACGAACTCGGTCTTGGTGGGCGCATCGGGCTTACCGGGAATGACCTGGACCTCCGGGCCGGTGAGCACGGTGTTGAGGCCGGTGAAGCTTCCCCAGCTCGCGCGCGGACGCACGATCCAGAAGCGCGATCCTTCGCGCGCGACCTTCGCCGCCTGCCTCTGCAGACGGATCTGCACCAGCGCATGCTTCTCGTCGTCCGAGAGCTTGACGCCGGACACCTCGCCGATCCGCACGCCGCGGTAGCGCAGCGGCGTCTGGCCGACGCGCAGGCCCGCCCCGTCTTCGAAGGTCACCGTGATCTCCGGCCCAAGGTCGTGGATGCGCTGGTAGACAAGCCAGGCCGCCACCGCGACGGCGATGACCGGTACGACCCAGACCATGCGTACCAGGCGCCGGCGGCGGACTCGCGCGCGCGGGATCTCGTCGCCGGTCATCGGCGCTCCTCGCGTTGGCTGCCGGTCAGCGTCTTTCCCATATGAGCTTCGTGTCGAACGCCTGCGAAGCAAGGACCGTCAGCACGACCACGCACGTGAAGGCGAGCAGGCCCGGCCCGGGAATCACCCGGCCGAGGCTCCCGAGCTTGACCAGCGCGACCAGGACGGCGAGCAGGAACACGTCGAGCATGGCCCACGGCCCGATCGCGTCGATGAACTTGTAGATCCGGGTGCGCCCGCGCAGCCGGCGGCCGCGCCCCCACTTCACGCTGATCACGAGGAAGAACAGGCCGATGAGCTTGATGAGCGGAATGACGATGCTCGCGAGGAAGACCACGATGGCGACGAAGTACTCGTTGTACTGCCACAGGCTGACCACGCCGTCCCACACCGTGTTTTCCGAGTACGCGCCATAGATGTCCATGCGCAGGATGGGATAGATGTTGGCCGGGATGTAGAGCACCAGCGCGGCGAGCGCGAGCGCGCCGGTTACGTCCACCCCGGCGCCGTGCGAGCGGACCGGCGAGCCGCAGCGGATGCATTCGGCGACCGTTCCGGGCGGCAGCGCGCCCACCCGTTGCGCCAGCCCGCAGGTCTCACAGGAAAGGACGACGTCGTCAGCCATGCCCGGTTCGACCTCGGGCCTGCAAGAGCGGTTCCTGTTCTATAGTTCGCCCTTCCCGGGGAGGCCATCGATGCGCACGTTTCTGGCTCTTGCTGTAGTGATTTTCCTGTCCGGCTGCGGCTACAACACGCTGCAGCAGCAGGACGAGCAGGTGAAGGCGGCATGGTCCGAAGTGATCAACCAGTACCAGCGGCGGGCGGACCTGATCCCCAACCTGGTCAACACCGTGAAGGGCTATGCGCAGCAGGAGCAGACGGTGCTGCTCGGCGTGACCAACGCGCGCGCCAAGGTCGGCTCCATCCAGGTGACGCCCGAGACCGTCAACGACCCCCAGGCGACCCAGCGCTTCCTGCAGGCGCAAGGCGAGCTGACCGGGGCGCTGTCGCGCCTGCTCGTCGTCGCCGAGAACTACCCGCAGCTGAAGAGCGACCAGAACTTTCGCGAGCTGCAGGCGCAGCTCGAAGGCACAGAGAACCGGATCGCGGTGGCCCGCCAGCGATTCATCAAGTCGACCCAGGAGTTCAACGTCACCGTGCGCCAGTTCCCGACCAACCTCACGGCGATGATGTTCGGCTACAAACCGAAGGCGCAATTCACCGTGGAGGACGAGAAGGCGATCGCCAAGCCGCCGACGGTGGATTTCGGGAACATGGGTGGAGCGCCGGCGAAGAAATGATTCTTTGTTTCCGTAGGGGGTGGGCAGGGCTGCTCCTGCTCGCAGTTCTTTTCCCGCTCCTCGCCCTGGCAGCCGACGTTCCGCCGCTCAAGGCCCGGGTCACCGACCTGACCGGCACGCTCACCGCCCAGCAGCGCGACGCGCTCGAGCAGACGCTCGCCGAGTTCGAGGCGCGCAAAGGCGCCCAGATCGCGGTGCTCATGCTGCCGAGCACGCAGCCCGAGACGGTCGAGCAATACTCGGTGCGTGTGGAAGAAGCCTGGAAGCTCGGACGCAAGGGGATCGACGACAGCGTGCTGCTCGTCGTCGCAAAGAACGATCGCCGGTTGCACCTCGAGGTGGGCTATGGCCTCGAAGGCGTGCTGCCCGACGCGATCGCCAAGCGCATCATCGACAACGACATCGTGCCGCGCTTCAAGGCGAACGATTTCTATGGCGGCATCCGCGCCGGCGTCGACCGCGTGATGCGCGTCGTGGAAGGCGAGAAGCTGCCGCCGCCCGCGGCGCACGGGCCCTCCGTAACGCCCGGATTCGATGCCGGCTGGCTGTTCGTGCTGTTTTTTTTCGTGCTCGTCGCGAGCAACGTGCTGCGCGCGATCTTCGGCCGCTTCCTCGGCGCCGGGGTCACTGGCGCGGCCACCGGATTCTTCGCCTGGCTCGTGGCGGGCTCGCTCGCCGTGGTCGCGATCGGGGCGCTGCTCGGGTTCTTCTTCACGCTCTTCGGCGGCATGGGGGGCGCAGCGCGGCGCGGCGGCTGGGGCGGCGGGCCGTGGACGGGCGGCGGCTGGAGCAGCGGCTACGGCGGTGGCGGGTTTGGCGGCGGAGGTTTTGGCGGCGGCGGCGGTTTCAGCGGCGGCGGCGGCGCCTCGGGCGGCGGCGGAGCGAGCGGGTCGTGGTGAGGAACCTGAAGCACCTTTTTGTCCCGCCGTGGCTCGCGCGCCGTGCCTTTCCCTCCCCGGCGCTGAAGAGGATAGAGCAGGCGATCAAGACGTCCGAGCGGCGCCACCGCGGCGAGATCCGGTTCGCCGTCGAAGGCCCGCTGCATCTGTCGCACCTGCGCCTGTCGGCGCGCCAGCGCGCCCGCCAGGTCTTCGCCGCGCTGGACGTGTGGGACACCGAAGAGAACACGGGCGTGCTCCTCTATGTTCAGCTTGTCGACCGGAAGATCGAGATCGTCGCCGACCGTGGCATCGCGGCGAAGGTCTCGCAGGCGGAGTGGGACCGCGTCTGTCGCGCGATGGAAAGCAGCTTTCGAAAGGGCGAATACCTGGCCGGAGCCATCGCCGCGATCGAGGCCGTCACCGGCATCCTCGAGCGGCACTTCCCGGCGCGCGGCGCGAATCCGAACCAGCTTCCCGACAAGCCGGTGATGCTATGAAAGAGCATTATCGCCTCTACTACTGGCCCTCGATCCAGGGACGCGGCGAGTTCGCCCGCCTGGCGCTCGAGGACGCGGGCGCCCCCTACGCCGACGTCGCCCGCGGCGCCAAAGGCGTCGACGAGATGATGCGCGTGATGACGCACCATCACGTCTTCGCGCCGCCTTTCCTGGTGCACGGCAAATCCGTGATCGCGCAAACGGCGAACATCTTGTTCTACCTCGGCCCGCGCCTCGCGCTGGCGCCGAAGGGCGAAGCCGGGCGGCTATGGCTGCACCAGCAGCAGCTCACGATCAGCGACTGGCTGGTCGAGGTGCACGACACGCACCATCCCATCGGCAGCGGCCTCTATTACGAGGACCAGAAGGCGGAGTCGCTGCGCCGTAGCGCCGACTTCCGCAAGAACCGCCTGCCGAAATTCCTGCGCTACTTCGAGGGCCTCGAGCGGCCGAAGGCGTTCACGTACCTCGAACTGTCGCTGTTCCAGATGATCGAGGGGCTGCGCTACGCCTTTCCGCGCACGATGCAGGGCCTGGCGGCGAAGATCCCGCAATTGCTGAAGCTTCGCGACGGCGTGGCGAAGCGCCCCCGGCTGGCCGCGTACCTCGCCTCCGAGCGGCGCATCGCGTTCAACCCGCAGGGCATCTTCCGCCACTACCCCGAGCTGGACTAAGCACGCGAAACGGCACCCTGCGCGCGCTCGCCGCAGTGTAAAAACCCGGTCTCTTGAGCTCTCCTCCTCCCAAGGCGTTCGCCGCGCTGCGCCAGCCGGTGTTCCGCGCGTATTTCCTCGGCGCGGCCTCGGCGATGATGGCCGACTCGATCGAGCACGTGATCAGCTACTGGATCATGTTCGAGAAGTTCCGCTCGCCGGCGCTCGCGGGCTTCGCGGTGATCTCGCACTGGGTGCCGTTCCTGCTCTTCTCGCTCTGGTCGGGCGCGCTGGCCGACCGCTTCGACCCGCGGCGCATCATCCAGGCCGGGATGGCGGTCTTCATGTCCGTGTCGCTCGGATGGGGACTGCTCTTCCTCGCCGACGCGCTCGAGATGTGGCACGCGGTGGTGCTGCTCGTCTTCCACGGGCTCGCGGGCGTGCTGTGGAGCCCGGCGGCGCAGGTCTTCATCCACGACATCGTCGAGGAGAAGGATCTCTACAGCGCGATCCGCCTGACGGCGACGGCACGCTGGCTCGGGCTCCTCATGGGCCCGGCGGTCGGCGGCGTGATCCTGCTCGCGCTCGGACCGGCCTGGGGCCTGCTCTTTAACGCAGTCATCTATCTGCCTTTCGTGCTCTGGCTCTGGAAAGCACCGTACGTACGCAAGGTGACGCCGGCCGATCGCAAGGTGCGCGCGCTCGCCGACGTGATCGCGACCTGGAAGGCCGTCGCGCACAATCGCGTGATCATCTCGATGACGGTACTGGTCGGCGGCGCCTCGCTCATCGTCGGCAACGCCTACCAGGCGCAGATGCCCGAGTTCGCGCACGACCTGGGCCACGGCGAAGGCGGCGTCACCTACAGCGCGCTCCTTGCCGCGGACGCCGCCGGCGCGCTGATCGCGGGCCTCATCCTTGAAGGGCGCGGCCTCCTGCCGCCCAACCCGCGCACCGCGCTCGCGCTCGCCATGGCGTGGTGCCTGGCGATCGGCGGGTTCGCCGCCGCGCGTTCCTATCCCCTTGCCCTCGCGCTGCTTTTCGCCGCCGGCTTCCTCGAGCTCGCGTTCTTCGCCATGGCGCAGACGCTCGTGCAGGTGAGCGCGCCGCCGCAGGTGCGCGGCCGGGTGATCGGCCTGTTCGTGATGTCGGCGCTCGGGCTGCGCGCCTTCAGCGGCGTCACGGTAGGGCTCGGCGGCAGCCTGATCGGCATACACTGGTCGCTCGCGCTCTCCGCGGCGGCGCTGCTCGCGGTCACGGCGGCGATGGTTTTCTTTGCGAGGTCGAGATGAACGACGCGCGATTCTTCCTGATCGTGCGCTTCTGGATCGCGCCCGGCGGCGAGCCGCAGGTCATGCGCTGGCTGGAAGGCGGGCACATCGCCGAGGTGGTACGCCAGCCCGGCTTCCTGTGGTGCCGGCGGCTGCGCATGACCGAGAAGGACGCGACCGGCTGGAGCGCGCACGCGATGATCTATGCCATCGAGTCGCGCGCGCATTACGAGGGCTACATGGCGAACCGCGAGCTGCACACCAAGTTCAACCGCGAGCGGGAGCCGTTCGCCACGAAGCTGCGCATCGAGCGCTTCGCCGGCGAGGTCGATTACGCGCTATGAAAGTCGAATGGAATACCGGGCTGATCGCCCACCTCGGCATCGAGTTCATGGAAGTCACCCCGGATCGGGTGGTGGCCCGATTGAAGATGAACGACAGCCTCGCCACCGTAGGCGGCAGTATTCATGGCGGCACACTGATGGCTTTTGCCGATACGATCGGCGCCGCCGGCACGGCCGCGAACCTCGAGGAGGGACAGCGCACCGCTACGCTCGAGTCGAAGACCAACTTCATAGCGCCGTGCCGCTCGGGCTACGTGCGCGCCGAGGCGAAGCCGATCCACAAGGGCAAGCGCACCCACGTCTGGGAGACGCGCATCACGGACGAAGCGGGCAAGCTGCTTTCGGTGACCACGCAGACTCAGATGATCTTGTGAAGCTGGACGTGCAAGGCCATCGCGGCGCGCGCGGCCACGCGCCGGAGAACACGCTACCGTCTTTTTCGCTGGCCATCGGAATGGGCGTGAATACGCTCGAGCTCGACGTCGGCGTGACGCGCGACGGCGTGGTCGTCGTGCACCACGACCGGCGGCTCAATCCCGACCTGGCCCGCGGGCCGGATGGAAAATGGATCCGCTCGCCGACGCCAACGATCCATTCGCTTGCGTGGGCAGAGCTGAAGCGCTACGACGTGGGCCGCATCAACCCGAGCAGCAAATATGCGGCGAGCTTCCCGCGCCAGAAGCCGATCGACGGCGCGCGCATTCCGCGGCTGGCAGATGTTTTTTCCCTGCTCGCGCGGAACGAAGTGGGCCTAAACATCGAGCTCAAGCTGCTGCCGAACTACCCCGACGAAACGCTGCCTCCGGAACCCTTCGCGCACGCGGTGGTCGCCGAGGTAAGCAGGCACGGCATGCAGAAGCGCGTGATGCTGCAGTCGTTCGACTGGCGCGCGGTCAAGGCCGTCGAGCGCGAGGCGCCTGAGCTTGCGACGGCTTACCTGACCGAGGCGAACGATTCCGACGTAGCCACAGTACGCGCCGCGGGTGCGAAGACCTGGACGCCCGACTATCGGGCCATGACGAAGAAGGCCATCGAGGATGCGCACAAGGCAGGCATCCGCGTCGTCGTCTGGACGGTCAACGAGCCGCGCGACATCGCGCGCCTCGTCGACTGGCGCGTCGACGGCATCATCAGCGACTATCCCGACCGGGTCATAGAGGAGACGAAGAAGCGATGAGGTACCTGCCGCCGGCCACGCAGTGGCTGCTGATCGCCAACGTCGCGATCTTCTTCCTCCAGTCGGCGGGCGTCGTGCCGTTCGACGCCTTCGCGCTCTGGCCGCCCACCGGCATCGATTCGCAGTTCGAGCCCTGGCAGCTCGTCACCTACAGCTTCCTGCACGGCGGCTTCGCGCACATCTTCTTCAACATGCTGGCGCTGTATATGTTCGGCGGGGAGATCGAGCGCCTCTTCGGCACCCGCTATTACGCGCTCTACTACTTCGCCTGCGTGGTAAGCGCGGCGCTCACGCACCTCATCGTCACGACCTGGATGGGCGCGCCGCCCGCGCCGATGGTCGGCGCGTCGGGCGGCATCTACGGCCTGCTGCTCGCCTTCGCCATCTATTTCCCGCACCGGCGGGTGCTGCTGCTCTTCCCGCCGATCCCGCTGCCGGCGCGCGTGTTCGTGTTCGGCTTCGCGCTGCTCGAGCTGTTCTTCGGCATCACGCAGACGGCCGCCGGCATCGCGCACTTCGCGCACCTCGGCGGCATGCTCGGCGGCTGGCTGATGATCCAATATCGCAGAAGAGGATTTCCCTTTGGAAAATAGCGGACGAGAAGCGACAGTCATCGCGCTCGAGGAGCACTACTGGGACCGCGAGGTCGCCTCGCACTTCACCGAGCGCGGCCCCGAGATGCGCAGCCCGCTGCTCCAGGAGCGCCTCTTCGACCTCGGCGCGCTGCGCCTGAAGGAGATGGACGAAGCGGGGATCGATTTCCAGGTGCTGTCGCACGGCGCGCCTTCGCTGCAGCGCATGGAAGCCGATGTAGCGGTGCCGCTCGCACGCAAGGCCAACGATCGCCTTTTCCAGACAGTTGAACAAAACAAGGAGCGCTTTGGGGCCTTCGCCCAGCTGCCGACCGCGGACCCGCGGGCCGCGGCCGACGAGCTCGAGCGCGCGGTGACGCGCCTCGGATTCAAGGGCGCGATGCTGCACGGCCTCACGCGCCAGGGCGAGTTCCTCGACCTGAAGAAGTTCTGGCCGATCTACGAGCGCGCGCAGGCGCTCGACGTGCCGGTCTACATGCATCCCGCGGTGCCGCACCGCGCGGTGATCGACGCGTACTACAAGGACTATCTCGAGCAGTTCCCTGGGCTCATGACCGCGGCGTGGGGCTTCACGGTGGAGACCGCGACGCAGGGCATCCGGCTGGTGCTGTCGGGCGTGTTCGACGCCTATCCCGGCCTGAAAATTATCCTCGGCCACCTCGGCGAGTCGCTGCCCTTCTCGGCGTGGCGCATCGACATGGCGCTCTCGCGGCCGGGCAACACCGCGAGCGCGTTCCGCGACACCTTCCGCAGCCATTTCTGGATCACCACCAGCGGCAATTTCTCCACGCCGGCGCTCCTTTGCTGCGTGATGGAGATGGGCGCGGACCGGATCCTGTTCTCGGTGGACTATCCCTTCGTGCCCAATCCGCCGGGCGTCAAGTGGATGCGCGATGTGCCGCTCGGACCAGAGGACCGCCGGAAGATCCTGTCGCTGAACGCGCGGACGCTGCTGAAGCTCTAGCGGCACGGACATTGCAGCCAAGGGGGCGATGCGCCCCCGCGCTGCCCTCGCTCTCGCCTGCCTGTTCTACCTGCCTGCCACATTTGCGCAGGTCGAGGCAGGCTTGCAAAACTTGCTTGCCGGGCTGACGCAGGGCACGGAGGTCGTCCTCTACACGCCGCTTGCGAACGGCTTGATCGAGGTGACGCGCTTCCAGCCGCCGCTCGCGCTGCCGCGGCCGCAGGCCGAAGCGGCCCTCGCCATCGCACGCGAGCACCTGCGCCTGCTCGCCATCGAATATCCCACGCCCGACCAGCTCGCCACCGCGCTGGTCGGCGGCGCGATCCCCAACCGCGACGGCCCCCAGCAGCTTCCCGGCGTGCTGCCGACGACCGGGCGTCCGGCCCGCGTCACGCGCGAGCTCGTGCTCGCGAACGGCGCGCCGATCGTGCCTGCGCCGGCGAGCGCCGCGGCCGGCGGCTCTTCTTCCGCAACGCAGCTTCTCGGGACGCCCCACCCATGAAACGCACGCTTCGACTTCTCCTCGCCGCCGCGGCGCTCGCCGCCGGCGCGGCCCATGCGCAGCAGCAGGTGCTGCAGACGCAGAACGTCGTCTCGCCGGTGCTCGACGTGCAGCGCCTCGCGCCGCAGCTCGTGCAGTTCGCGGGCGGCGACGTCAACTTCCAGAACCTGGTCAACGGGCTGGCATTCGGCGTGCCGGTGACGCTCACCACCGCGATCGCGCCCGGCGTGACGCAGGTCGTGAGCTTCACGCCGGTCGGCACGATGACCGCGCTGCAGATCGCCCAGCTGCTCGAGGGCGCGCGCCAGACCGCCATCGGCAACGGCATCGCCGCGCCGACCGCGCAGCAGCTCGGCGTCATTCTGAACGGCGGCGCTCTGCCCACCGCGGTGGGCACGACGACGATGAACGGCCTCATCGGCGGCGCCACCGGCGTGACGACGGCCGCCACGCAGACGAGCCCGGCGGCCGCGCTGCAGTCGACACCGCGCTTCAGCACGAGCGACAGTCCTCTGCCGCGCGGCGTGTCGGACACACCGCTCGGGCCGGCGACCTCGACGACCCCGTCGACGGCCGGGACCACGACCCGCAGCGCGACGGTCACCCCGTCGCCACGCGTCATGCCGGGGACGAGCGCGTCCGGCGCCACCACGGCCCCGGCGGCGGGCACGCCGCGCTTCGCTTCGGGCCGCTGATTGGCGACGGAAAAGATGGGCAGCGTGCTCTATCTCGACCGTGGCTCGCGGCGCAACAGCGCAGCGCAGCGCATCCAGGAGCCGCAGAACGCGGCGACGCTGCTCCGTCCCGGCTACAACTGCTGGGCCGTCGCGCGCGCCGAGCGCGTAGCGCTCCTCATCGACGCCGCCGACTATTTCAAGGCTTTCTATCTCGCGGCGCTGCGAGCCAAGCGCTCGATCGTCATTCTCGGCTGGGACTTCAACAGCCAGACGCGCCTTCACTTCGACCCGGTCGAGCCGAACGGCCCGCCGGCGCTGCTCGGCGACTTCCTGAACTACCTCGTGCGCCGCCGCCACGGGCTGCACGTGCACGTGCTGAACTGGGACTACCCGATGGTGTTCGGCGCCGACCGCGAGTTCCCGCCGCTCTACGGCTTCGGCTGGACGCCGGCGCGGCGCGTGCACCTGCGCTACGACGACACGCACCCGGTCGCGGGCTCGCATCACCAGAAGATCGCCGTCATCGACGACTCGGTCGCTTTTCTCGGCGGCATCGACCTCACCGTGCGCCGCTGGGACAACCCCGAGCACGCGCCGCGCGATCCCCGGCGCACCGCGTACGGCAAGCCTTATCCCCCGTTCCATGACCTCATGGTCGCGCTCGACGGCGACGCGGCGAGGAGCCTGGCCGCGCTCGCGCGCGAGCGCTGGCTGAACGCCACCGGGCAGCGCCTGAAGCCGGTCACCTTCCGGGGCGTGGACAACGACCCGTGGCCTTCCGCGCTCGAGCCCGATCTCGGCGGCGTCGAAGTCGGCATCGCGCGCACCATTCCGCCGTGCGGCGAGATAGCCGCGGTGCGCGAGGTCGAGCGCCTCTACCTCGACATGATCGCCACCGCCAGCAGCACGATCTACATCGAGAACCAGTACTTCACCGCGCCGCGCATCGCCGCGGCGCTGGAGAAGCGCCTCGGCGAGCCGAACGGGCCGGAGGTCGTGCTCGTGCTGCGGCTGCTCTCGCACGGCTGGCTCGAAGAGCACACGATGCACATCCTGCGCACCCGGCTCATCGAGCGGCTGCGAAAGAGCGACCGCTACGGGCGCTTCCATGTCTACTACCCGCACGTGCCGGGACTCGACCAGGGCTGCTGCCTAGACGTGCACTCGAAGATGATGATCGTCGACGATCGCGTCCTGCGGGTGGGCAGCGCCAACCTGTGCAACCGCTCGTTCGGCCTCGACACCGAGGCCGACGTGGCGATCGAGGCGCGCGGCCGGCAGCGGGTAGCCGCGGTGATCCGCGGCTTCCGCGACCGGCTGCTCGCCGAGCACTTGAATGTCGAAATCGAAAGATTGACGACCGAGATTGACAATGCCGGTTGCCTCCACGGCGCGATCGCCGCGCTCGCTACTGAAGGCCGCAGCCTGCGCGAGCTCGACTCGCTGCCCGAATGGTCCGACGCGGTGCTGAGCGTCGCCGCGGTCGCCGATCCCGAGGAGCCGATCGCTTTCGACGCGCTGCTGGTCGAGCGCGAGCACGACGAAGAGCAGGCGCCGCACAAGGCGGCCTGGGGCAAGCTGGCGGCGATCTTCCTCGCCCTGGCCGTGCTCACGGCCGCGTGGCGCTTCACGCCGCTCGCGCACATCGTCACGCCCGAGCGCATCCTCGGGTGGGCGGAGGACTTCGGCAGCCGCTGGTGGGCGCCGATCGCGCTGATGGCCGCCTATACGCCCGCTTGCCTGGTGATGTTCCCGCGGCCGCTCATCACGCTCGCCGCGGTCATCGCGTTCGGACCCTGGCTCGGCTTCACCTATGCGCTGATCGGCATCTGCGCCTCGGCGATCGTCACGTACTACATCGGCCGGCGAATGCGCCGCGACTCGGTGCGCCGCCTCGCGGGCCCGAAGCTCGACCGCATGATCGAGGTCCTCAAGAAGTACGGGCTGCTCGCGATGACGCTGCTGCGGCTGGTGCCGATCGCGCCGTTCGCCGTCGAGAGCATCGTCGCCGGCGCGATCCACATGCGCATGCGCGACGTCGTGCTCGGGACTGCGATCGGGCTCATTCCCGGCACGCTGGCCACCACGGTGTTCGGCGACGCGATCGAGACCGCGCTGACCGGCACGGGCGAGGTGAACTGGTGGCTGGTGGCCGGCACGGTGGGGCTGCTGGGCGGCGGCATCTGGGCAGTGAAGCGCTGGTTCACGCGCATGGGTCGGCGTCTCCATGGCGAAGCCGGCGGGCAGCCTAGCTAACTGGAACGCGCTGTCCGAGCACCTCAGCCCGGCGTGCCTGCGCATCGCGTCGTACAACGTCCATGGCTGCGTCGGCGGCGACGGGCGCAAGGACGCGTCGCGCATCGCCGCGGTGATCGCCGAGATGCAATGCGACACGGTCGGACTGCAGGAGGTCGACTACCGGCTCGACTACATCGCCATGCGCCTGGGCATGCAGGCGGTGCC
>CAYZFN010000234.1:0-6138 GCA_964477695.1 uncultured Enterobacteriaceae bacterium
GTCCTCGGCACGCCGACCGTGCTGTGGGGCGGCTGGCCGTTCTTTCACAAGTTCTGGCTCTCGCTCAAGAACAAGAGCCCGAACATGTACACGCTGATCGGCCTCGGAGTCGGCGTCGCTTATATCTTCAGCGTGCTCGCAGTCATCGCTCCGGGACTCTTCCCCCCCGAATTCCGCATGCACGGCGGCGAGGAGGTCGGTGCGTACTTCGAGGCCGCCGCGGTGATCGTCACGCTGGTGCTGCTCGGCGAGGTGATGCAGCTGCGCGCGCTCGGGCAGACAAGCCAGGCGATCCGTCAGCTGCTGGAGCTCGCGCCGAACACGGCGCTGAGAATCGAGCCCGACGGGAAGGAGGTGGAAGTGCCGCTCGCCGAGGTGAAGGTCGGCGACAAGCTGCGCGTGCGGCCCGGGGAAAAGATCCCGCTCGACGGCGTCGTGCTCGAAGGCGCGTCCACGGTCGACGAATCGATGCTCACCGGCGAGCCGCTGCCGGTGCAAAAGCGATCCGGCGACCGCGCGACCGGCGCGACCATCAACGGCAAAGGCACGCTCGTCATCCGCGCCGAGAAGGTGGGCTCGGACACGCTGCTCGCGCAGATCGTGCACATGGTGGCGGAGGCGCAGCGCACGCGCGCGCCGGTGCAGCGCCTCGCCGACCTGGTCGCCGCTTACTTCGTGGAAACGGTGATCGCGATCGCGATCCTCGCCGCGATCGTCTGGGCGACCCTCGGCCCCTCGCCCGCGTACGTGTACGCGCTGGTCAACGCGGTGTCGGTGCTCATCATCGCCTGCCCGTGCGCGGTCGGACTCGCCACGCCGATCTCCATCACCGTCGCGATGGGACAGGGCGCGCTGAGCGGCATCCTGTTCCGCAATGCCGAGGCGGTCGAGAAGCTGCGCGAGGTCGACACGCTGGTCGTCGACAAGACCGGCACGCTGACGCTCGGCCGGCCGCAGCTCACGGATGTGTTCGCCGAAGGCATTCCGCAAAGCGAGGCGCTCGCGCTGATCGCCGCTCTCGAGCGCGCCAGCGAGCATCCGCTCGCCCAGGCGATCGTCAAAGGCGCCGAGGCGCGCGGGCTCGCGCTGCAAACGGTCGAGAAGTTCGACTCGGTGACCGGTCAGGGCGTGCGCGGCTCGATCGCCGGGCGCCGGGTGGCCGTGGGTAGCCGGCGCTTCATGGAGCTGTCGGGCAGCGTGCCGCCCGTCCTCGGAGAAAAGGCGGACGTCCTGCGCACGCAAGGCAAGACGGCAATGTTCGCCGCCATCGACGGCCGCGTCGCCGCAGTCGTTGCGGTCGCGGATCCGATCAAGGAAACGACGCCCGAAGCGGTCAAGCTCCTCAAGGACGAAGGCGTACGCATCGTCATGCTGTCCGGCGACTCGCGCCGGACCGCCGAGGCGGTCGGCCGCCAGCTCGGCATCAACGAAGTGCTCGCCGAGGTGCTGCCCGAGCAGAAGGTCGAGAAGGTAAAGGCGCTGCAGGCCTCGGGTCGCACGGTGGCGATGGCGGGCGACGGCATCAACGACGCGCCGGCGCTCGCCCAGGCGAACGTCGGCATCGCCATGGGCACCGGCACCGACGTGGCGATCGAAAGCGCCGCGGTCACGCTGGTGAAGGGCGACCTGCGCGGCATCGCCAAGGCCATCCGCCTTTCGCACGCCACGATGCGCAACGTGAAGCAGAATCTGTTCTTCGCATTCGTCTACAACGCGCTCGGCGTGCCGATCGCCGCGGGCGTGCTCTACCCATTTTTCGGACTGCTGCTCTCGCCGATCTTCGCCGGCGCGGCAATGGCGATGAGCTCGGTATCGGTCGTCAGCAATGCACTGCGGCTGAAGCGGATCAAGCTATAGATTGAGCTAACCCCAAACGTTCAACGGAGGTTCTCCATGGGCAGTCCCCTGCGTACCGGCGGCTTCCGCTTCGACGGATTCGCCGGCGCGCTCGCGGTGATCACGATCTGGGCGTTTTTCCTCGGCGCCGTGTTCTCGTTCAGCAACGAGCGATTGCGTGCGCCATGAGAGAAGCCGACTACCTCGCCGCGCACGCATGGCGGCCCGCCCGCCTGGCCGATGCACACCTTCTCGATGGATTGGCGGAAGCCCTCGCGACCGCGCTCGATGCACGCGAGCACGAGACCGGACTGCACTCCAAACGCGTCGCCTGCCACACGCTGGTCCTTGCCAAGCGCTTCAGCCATGATAAAGACGAGCTGCGCCAGGTCTATTGGGGAGCGCTGCTGCACGACATCGGCAAGATCGGCATTCCCGACGCTGTCCTGCTGAAAGAGGGCCCGCTGAGCGACGCCGAGCGGCAGGTGATGCGCCGACACCCGGAGATCGCCTACGCCATCCTCTCCTCGGTGCACGCGCTCGACGACGCCGCGCAGATCGCGCTGACTCACGAAGAGCGCTTCGACGGCACGGGCTATCCGCGTGGGCTGGCCGGCGAAGCGATTCCGCTCTGGTCGCGGCTGTTCGCGGTCATCGACGCGCTGGACGCGATAACGTCCGACCGGCCCTATCGCAAGGCTGCCTCGTTCGAAGCGGCGAAAGCGGAGATCGTCGCCTCGTCCGGCCGGCAGTTCGATCCGCTCGCGGTGCAGGCGTTTCTCGCCGAGGAGCCGACGTTGCGTGACATGGTGGCCGTCAAGTGCGGCTGCGCGCCGACGAGCCTGCATTGAGACAGCACTGCGAAAGCGAAGCGCGCATCGCCGCTCCCGCGGCCGAGGTCTTCTCCTTCCTCGACGACCCGACCCATCTGACGGCCCACATGGCTGGTGTGCCGAGCGCATGGTCACGGAGGCGCTGCAGCATTTCGGCCGGCCGCGCGTTGAGAAAGATCAAGCCTCGGCCCGCCCAGGGTGAGATGCTGAACATGGCGTCACTTGGAAGCGAAAGGAGTCGCCATGTTTATAGTCAAGACATTCATTGCCTCGGCCGCCGCAGCGCTCGCCCTGAGCGGCTGCGCGGGATGGACGACCGCCGAGCCGCACCAGCACCTGAGAGACGCGAAGCAGGGACCGACCCTGCCGGCGCCGACGGCCTACGCCGCGACGCCCAAGCCGCTGCACGACCATCGCGATTTCAAGTGAGCGAGGTTAATATCCGCTGATGCGTTTGCGCCGCCGCTCGCTCGCCGCGCTCGCCGGCCTGGCCGGATTGCTGTTCCTTCAGGTGGCGATCGCGTTCGCGCCGTGCCAGCTGCCGGGCCGCTCCGCCGCCACCGCGCTCGCGGCCGCCATGGCCAGCATGCCGGATTGCCACGAGGCCGACGAGGCGAACCTCTGCCTCGCGCACTGCGCAAGCGAAGATCAGACGCTTGGAAACCTGCAGCTCGAGCTGCCCGATCTCGCCGTGCCGGCGGCGGTGCCGATCCGCTTTGTCGTCCCGCCCGGCATCCCGGCCGGGAAGCGCCCGCCGCCCCTCGCCGCGGCCGGTCCCCCGTCGCGCATCCTGTTCCAGTCGTTCCGCCTCTAGCCGGCTGAGCCGGGCTCGCGCGCGCGCGAGCCGCTTGTCCGCTGCTGCCCGTTCAACGTCGCTGGAGGTGCGTCCATGGTTCGTCCGTTTGCCTGCTTCTGCTTCGCCGCGCTCGTCGCCGCTCTGCCGGCGCGCGCGCAGACGCTTTCGCTCGAGGACGCGCAGCGGCGCGCGGTGGAGCGCTCGCGCGGGGTAGCCGCGCAGGAGCTCGCCGCCACGGCGGCGCGCGAGATGGCGGTCGCCGCCGGGCAGCTGCCCGACCCGGTTCTGAAGCTCGGCATCGACAACCTGCCGGTCACCGGGCCCGACGCGTTCAGCCTGACGCGCGACTTCATGACGATGCGCCGCATCGGCGTGATGCAGGAGCTCACTCGCGGCGCGAAGCGCGAGCTGCGCGCGCAGCGCTTCGAGCGCGAGGCGGAGAAGTCCGTCGCCGAGAAGAACGCCGCGATCGCCGACATCCAGCGCGATACCGCGCTCGCCTGGCTGGACCGCTACTACGCGGAAACGATGGCTGCAGTGCTCGGCGAGCAGCTCGCGCAGGCGCGCCTGGAGGTGCAGGCCGCCGAAGCCGCCTATCGCGGCGCGCGCGCCGGCCAGGCCGACGTCTTCGCCGCGCACGGCACCGCGGCGGCGCTCGAGGACCGCGCTGCCGAGCTGGCGAGCCGCGTGCGCGTCGCCAAGGCGAACCTCGCGCGCTGGGTCGGCGACGCGGCCGACGCGCCGCTCGCGCCCGCGCCGGCAATGGATGCCGTGCCGCTCGAAGGCGAGAGCCTGGAGACCCACCTCGCCGCGCATCCCGAAATGGTCGCGCTCGCAAAGCAGGCGGAGCTGGCGACGACCGAGGCGCGCCTTGCGCAGGCGAGCCGCACGCCGGACTGGAGCGTCGAGGTCGCCTACCAGCAGCGCGGCTCGGACTTTTCCAACATGCTGTCCTTCGGCGTCTCGCTGCCGCTGCCCTGGGATCGCGGCAATCGCCAGGACCGCGAGGCCGCGGCGAAGTTCGCCACGGCGGAGCAGGCACGCGCGCAGCGCGAAGAGGCGCTGCGCGCGCACATTGGCGAGGTGCGCGCGATGCTCGGCGAATGGCAGAGCGACAGGTCGCGGCTTTCCCGCTACCGCGACGAGCTCGTGCCGCTCGCGCGCGAGCGCGCCCGCGCCGCGCTCGGCGCGTACCAGGGCGGCCGGACGAGCATCGGCGAGGTGCTCGCCGCGCGCCGCAACGAAAGCGAGGTGCGCCAGCAGCAGGTGCAGCTCGAGATGGAGACCGCGCGTCTCTGGGCGAAGCTCACGTTCCTCATCCCACACACGGGAGAACACCAATGAGAGCGAGGACCATCGCTGCAATACTCGCCGCCGCGGGCGTTCTCGCGGCGGCCGGCTACGCGGCCTACGAGGCCGGCATGGCGCGCGGCATGAAGATGGCCGCGCCGGCCGCGGCGGACGCCTCGGGAAGGCGCATCCTCTATTGGCACGACCCGATGGTTCCGGGCCAGAAGTTCGACAGCCCGGGCAAGTCGCCCTTCATGGACATGCCGCTGCAGCCGGTGTACGAGGACGAGGCCGGCGCGCAAGGCGGCGTGGCGATCGATCCGCGCCTGCAGCAGAGCCTCGGGGTGCGGACCGCGGAGGTGCGCAAGGGCGCGCTCTCGCCGGTGGTCGAGGCAGTGGGAAACGTCGCCTACAACGAGCGCGAGACCGCGGTCGTGCAGGCGCGCGCGAGCGGCTTCGTCGAGCGCCTGTACGTGCGCGCGCCGCTCGATCCCGTGCGCAAGGGCGAGCCGCTCGCCGAGCTGTATGTGCCCGACTGGGTCGCGGCGCAGGAGGAGTACCTGTCGGCGCGACGCATGGAGGGCACGCGCCTCGAGGCGCTCGTGGAGGGCGCGCGCCAGCGCATGCGCCTCGCGGGGATGAGCGAGGAGCAGATCCGCGTGGTCGAGTCGACCGGCAGGGTGCATCCGCGGCTCACGCTCGCCGCGCCGATCAGCGGCGTCGTCTCGGAGCTCGGCGCTCGCGAAGGCATGACGGTCGCGCCGGGCGCCATGCTCTTTCGCATCAATTCGCTCGGCACGGTGTGGGTGAATGCCGAAGTGCCCGAGACGCAGTCGGGCGGGGTCCGTCCCGGCAGCAAGGTCGAAGCGCGCACACCCGCGCTGCCCGACAAAGTGTTCAAAGGCCGTGTCAGCGCGATCCTTCCCGAGGTGAACCCGGTGACGCGCACGCTGAAAGCGCGCGTCGAGCTCGCCAACCCGGGCGGCGAGTTGAAGCCGGGGATGTTCGCCACGGTCAATTTCGCTGCCGCGGCGCGCAAGGAGGCGCTGCTCGTGCCGAGCGAGGCGCTGATCCAGACCGGCAGGCGCGCCGTGGTCGTCCTTGCCCGGAGCGACGGCAGCTTCGCGCCGGTGGAAGTCGAGCCGGGGATCGAGGCAAACGGCGAGACCGAGATCCGCAACGGCCTGCAGCCCGGCGACAAGGTCGTGCTGTCCGGGCAGTTCCTCATCGACTCGGAAGCGAGCCTCAAGGCGAGCCTCGAGCGGATGGGCGAAAGCCCGGCATTTCACAAAGGCCGCGGCAGGGTGCTGTCGGTGAGCCCGATGAACAGCTATGTCGAGCTCGAGCACGAGCCGATCGCCTCGCTGCAATGGCCGGCGATGA
>CAYZFN010000235.1:0-7191 GCA_964477695.1 uncultured Enterobacteriaceae bacterium
CGCATGTCGAAGTGGCGCACGTTCTGCAGCAGCGGCCACTTGATGTGCAGGCCGGGCTCGCGCACCACCTCCTTCACTTCGCCGAGCTGGAAGACGATCGCGTTCTGGCGCTGGTCGACGGTGAACAGCGTGCCCGAGACGAGGAGCGCCACCACGATCAGGACGGCAACGACGGGACCGAGCGCTCTCATCGCTCGACCCTCTCGCGGTTCCTCAGGCTCTCGCGGTTGCGCGGGCTGCCATCGCCCGGCTGCGCGGAGGGCTCGGACGAGGCCGAGGGCGGCGAGCTCTGCGCGCCGTTGTCGCGCGCCGCGCCCGCCTGCTGCAGCAGCTTGTCGAGCGGCAGCATGAGCAGGTTGCCCGAGCCGCGGTAATCCATGATCACCTTGTTGGTCGAGGACAGGATCTCGCGCATCGTGTCGATGTACATCCGCTCGCGCGTCACCTGCGGTGCCTTGGCGTACTCGGTGAGCACCTGGCGGAAGCGCGCCGCATCGCCCTCGGCGCTGGCGATCACCCGCTGCCGGTAGCCGTCGGCCTCCTGGCCGAGGCGCGCCGCCGCGCCGCGCGCACGCGGGATGACGTCGTTCGCATACGCCTGTCCCTCGTTCTTCTGCCGCTCGCGATCCTGGTTCGCCTTCACCGCGTCGTCGAACGCGGCCTGCACCTGCTCGGGCGGCTGCGCATTCTGGATCGTCACCGCGCTGATCTGGATCCCGGTGCGGTAGCGGTCGTGGATCTGCTGCATCAGCTCGTGGGAGCGGTTCGCGATGTCGACCTGCGTCTCGTAGAGGATCGCGTCCATGCGGTGCTTGCCGATCACCTCGCGCATCGCGGTCTCGGCGATCTGCATCGCCGACTCGTCGGGCCGGCGCACGTTGAAGAGATAGGCCTGGGCGTCCTTGACGACGTACTGCACCGCGAACTGCAGGTCGACGATGTTCTCGTCATCGGTGAGCATCAGGGACTCTTTGAGCACCTTGGTGCGCACGTTGTTGCGGTAGCCGACCTCGAGCGTGCGCACGCTCGAGACGTTGATGATCTCGTGGGACTGGATCGGCCAGGGCATGCGCCAGTGCAGGCCCGGGCCGTACTCCTGCGGCTTAGCGCCGAACGTCAGCACGATGGCGCGCGAGGCGGCGTCGACGATGTAGAAGCCGCTCGCGAGCCAGATCACGACGACGAGCAGGATCAGCGCGCCCGCGCCGCCGCCCAGCGCCCTGCCGGAAGGCGGCCGCGGCGGCTCGTCGGCGCCGCGGCGGCGCCGGCCGAAGATCTCGGCGATGCGGCGATTGAAGTTGCGCCACAGCTCGTCGAGGTCGGGCGGGCCCTGGTTGCCGCCGCCCGGACCTTGCGGGCCGCGGGAACCGCCGCGCCCCCAGTTGGGGTCGTTCAAGGACATGTGTGTGGGTCTAGAGGCCCGGTGCGGAAGCTTTAAGCGCTCTTGTCTCGGCGGATCGCGCCTGCGCGAACTCGCCGATCGCAAGCCGCAGCCCGTCGAGTCCCGCGCCGGTGCGAGCGCTCGCGAAAACGCGCGAAATCCTACCATACTGGTCGCGCTCGACCGCGGCGTCCAGCTGTGCTTCGTCGATCTTGTTCATCACCACGATGCGCGGCACTTGCGCGGCGCCGATCTCGGCCAGCACCTTGTCCACTTCGGCCTGCTGCTCCTCGCGCGCCGGCGACGCGGCGTCGACCACGTGCAGCAGCAGATCGGCGCGCACCGTCTCTTCCAGCGTGGCGCGGAACGCGGCAACCAGCGCGTGCGGAAGATCGCGGATGAAGCCCACCGTATCGGACAGCACCACCGGGTTGGCCGGCGGCAGCCAGATGCGCCGCGTCGTCGTGTCGAGCGTCGCGAACAGCTGGTCGGCCTCGTAGGCCTTCGCATTGGCGAGCGCGTTGAAGAGCGTCGACTTGCCGGCGTTCGTATAGCCGACGATCGACACCGAGAGCACGTCGCCGCGCACGCGGGCGCGGCGCTGGACCGTGCGCTGCTTCTGCAATTGCTGCAGTTTCCCTTTCAGGGTCTTCACCCTGTTGGCGATGTAGCGCCGGTCCAGTTCCAGCTGCGTCTCGCCCGGGCCGCCGGTGCGGCCGAAGCCGCCGCGCTGGCGCTCGAGGTGGGTCCAGCCGCGCACCAGGCGGGTCGAGAGATGCTCGAGATGGGCAAGCTCGACCTGCAGCTTGCCTTCGTTGGTTTGCGCACGCTGGGCGAAGATCTCGAGGATGAGCTCGGTGCGGTCGAAGACGCGCCTGCCCAATTCCTTTTCGACGTTTCTCTGCTGCGCGGGGGACATCTCGTGGTTGAAGACCACGAAAGCCGCGTTCAGCTCGGCGGCGGCGCGGCCGATCTCCTCCACCTTGCCGGAGCCGGCGTAGAACTTGGGATCGGGGCGGGCGCGCCGGCCGCGCAGCACGCGGTGGCGGCGCACGCCGGCGCTCTCCACCAGGCGCACCACCTCGGCGACGGCCTCCTCGTAGTCGTCGTCGCCGAAATCCAGGCACACGATGATGGCGGCCTGCGGATCGGCCGTCGTTGCAGCTGGCCTGGCGCGCTCGGGCAAACTACTCCGAGTCCTTCTCCGCTCCCAGGTTGATGGGGCGCGAGGGCACGACGGTCGAGATGGCGTGCTTGTAGACCATCTGCGTGACCGAGTTGCGCAGCAGCACGACGTACTGGTCGAACGATTCGATCTGTCCCTGCAGCTTGATGCCGTTCACGAGATAGATCGAAACCGGGACGTGCTCCTTGCGCAGCGTGTTCAAAAATGGGTCTTGTAGCAACTGCCCTTTGTTGCTCATGTTCTTCTCTCTTGGGGATTTTGTCGCGATACTGTAATTGATTTTCTTAAGGTTTTCTAGCACGGCCTGCCTTTGCACCCTTTCCCAAGTGGAGCGGCGGTTCGACTTCGGCGCACTGCGCGCGGTGGCGTAGAGCGTGGTCCATCAGTACGCAGGCGAGCATGGCTTCGGCGATCGGCGTCGCCCGGATGCCGACGCAGGGATCGTGCCGTCCGGTCGTCTCGATTATTGCCGGATTGCCTTTCACATCAATCGTGCGCCGCGGAATGCGGATGCTGGACGTGGGCTTGAGGGCGAGCGACACCGTGATCGGCTGCCCGGTGGAGATGCCGCCCAGCACGCCGCCGTTGTTGTTCGACAGAAACCCTTCGGGGCTCATCTCGTCGCCATGCTGCGAGCCCTTCTGCGCGATGGCGGCAAAACCGGCGCCGATCTCGACGCCTTTCACGGCATTGATCGACATCATCGCGGCGGCAATGTCGGCATCGAGCCGGCCGTAGACCGGCTCGCCCCAGCCCACCGGAACGCCCTCCGCCACCACGTTCACCCGTGCGCCGCACGAGTCGCCGGCTTCACGCAGCTCGTCCATCTGCTTTTCCAGCGCGTCGACGACCTGGCCGTTCGCCGCGAAGAACGGGTTCTGGTCGACGAACCGCCAGTCCTGGAACGGAATCGCGGTCGCGCCCAGCTCGGCGAGATAGCCGCGGATGACAACGCCGTAGCGCTCCTTCAGCCACTTCTTGGCGATCGCGCCGGCGCCGACGCGCACCACGGTCTCGCGCGCCGAGGCGCGGCCGCCGCCGCGCGGATCGCGAAAGCCGTACTTCTGCGTATAGGTGAAGTCGGCGTGGCCGGGCCGGAACTTCTGCGCGATTGCCGCGTAGTCCTTGGAACGGGCGTCCTCGTTGCGGATCAGGAAGCCGATCGCCGTGCCGGTGGTGCGGCCCTCGTAGAGGCCGGACAGGATCTCCACCGCGTCGGACTCGCGCCGCTGCGTGACGTGACGCGAGCTGCCGGGTTTTCTCCGGTCCAGCTCCTTCTGCAGATCGGCGTTGGACAGCGCGAGACCGGGCGGACAACCGTCGACCACGCCGCCGTACGCCGGGCCGTGCGACTCGCCGAACGAAGTGACGCAGTAGAGCAGGCCGAAGGTGTTGCCCGACATGCGGGCGATTTTACAGGCCCGCTATGCGGGCCGGTCCTTCTTGTACCTAGCCCGCTATGCAGGCCAGTTTTTTATGTACCCCTTGAGCATGCGGTTCTCGAAGTCCTGCTCTTCGAGCACCGCCTTCGCGACGTCGCGGAAGGAGATCACGCCGATCAGGCGGTTTTCCTGCAAGACCGGCAGATAGCGGGCGCCGCTCTCGAGCATGGTGCGGCGAAGCTCGTTCACTTCCATGTCCGGCGTCGTGGTGACCGGATCGCGCACCATGATGTCGCCGACGCGCACCTCGCCGAGCGAGCCGGAGCGCTGCGCGAGCGCGCTCAGCAGCTCGCGAAAAGTCAGCATGCCGACCATGCGGCCGCGCTCGATGACGACCAGGGATCCGAGGTTTTCCTTGGCCATGGTCGCCACCGCCTCGGCCGCGCGCCCGGAGGGCTCCGTGGCGACGAGGCGATTGCCCTTGACCCGCAGGATTTCCTTCACTTGCATGGTGGACCTCCTCGGCGCCTTAAGAATACTCTCAACCTCCGTGAGAAAAAAGGCGCGACCGAAGTCAAAGAACGGCGCAACGGTGGCGCTCGTCACCGGCGGCGCGCAGGGCATCGGCAAGGGCATCGCCGTGCTGCTGGCGGCGCGCGGCTACCAGGTGGCCGCCGCCGACCGCGATGCGGAGGCGGGACGCGAGCTCGACCTGCCCGGCGTGTTCTTCGTGCGCTGCGACGTTTCCCGCGAGCCTGCGGTGCGAAGCTGCGTCGCGGCGGTGCTACGCCGCTTCGGCCGGCTGGACGCGCTGGTCAACAACGCGGGGCTCGCCGATCCGCACACCGGGCCGCTCGAGAAGCTTTCGCTTGCCGAGTGGAACCGGCGCATCGCGGTCGACCTCACGGGCGTGTTCCTCATGACCAAGCACGCCGCGCCGCATCTGCGCGCGACGCGCGGCGCGGTGGTCAACATCGCCTCGACGCGCGCGCTGCAATCGGAGCCGGACAGCGAACCGTACGCGGCGAGCAAGGGCGGCATGGTCGCCCTCAGCCACGCCATGGCGATCAGCCTTGGGCCGCAGGTGCGCATCAACTGCGTGAGCCCGGGGTGGATCGACGTGAGCGGCGAATGGAAGAAGCGCTCGGCGCGCAAGCCGCTCAGGCTCTCGCGCGCCGATCACACGCAGCATCCCGTCGGCCGCGTCGGCCGGCCCGAGGACGTCGCCGAGCTCGTCGCCTACCTGCTCTCGGATGCCGCCGGCTTCGTCACCGGCCAGAACTTCGTCATCGACGGCGGGATGACGCGAAAGATGATCTACGTGTAAGGGCCGACGCCGTCGTTCCCGCGAAGGCGGGAACCTAGTTTTTCAAATTTCAGTAATGGGGTCCCCGCTTTCGCGGGGACGACGTATTCAGCCCTTCTCTACCGAATCATCACGGTCGCAAGCAGGAGCAGCATCCCCATGCTCACGACGTCGGTCGCCGTGGTGAGGAAGATGCTCGACGCCGTCGCCGGGTCGAAGCCGAGCCGCTTGAGCGTGAGCGGCACCATCGCGCCGGCGATGCCGCTCGCGATGCACGCGCCGACCATGGCGAGGAACACGACGAAGCCGAGCATCAGCGCCTGACCGAGGTGCTGGCCGGTGGCGGTGATGTACATGCCGAGGCCGGCCATCAGGCCGACGCCCGCGCCGTTCATCATGCCGAGCCACGCTTCCTTCGCGACGAGCTCGCGTGCGCCGCCTTTCTTCAGCTCGCCGAGCGTGATGCCGCGCAGCGTGACCGCGAGCGCCTGGCAGCCGGTATTGCCCGATTGGCCGGCGAGCACGGGCAGGAACAGCGCGAGGATCACCAGGCGGTCGATCGTGTCCTGGAAGAAGCCGACCACCGCCGCGGCGAGAAAGGCAGTGAGCAGATTGATCTGCAGCCATGGATGGCGCATCTTCAGGCTGCTGAGCGGCGGCGTCGCGACGCGCTCCTCCTTCTCGAGACCGACCATGCTGCCCGCCTGCAGCGTGATCTCGACCGCTTGCGCCTCGAACATCGTCTGGCCGCGCACCAGGCCCGCCAAGCGCTGCTCGTCGTCGATCACGGGGTAGATCGGAAAATGCCGGTCGAGCACGAGCTTCATCGCGTCCGTGAGCGGCGTGCTGGCGCGCAGCGCGAATACGTCGCGCAGCATGACCTGCTCGAGCTTGGCTGCGGTGTCGTTGAAGAGCAGGTCGCGCATCGTCACGATGCCGAGCAGCCGCTCCGCGTCGTCGACTACGTATACGTAAGTGATGAACGTGGTCTTGACGAGCTCGCGCAGGCGCTCGATCGTCTCGGCGATCGTTTGCCCGGGCGGAAAGGCCGCGACCACCGGCTCCATCATCCGGCCGATCGCGTCCTTCGCATAGCTCGAGTTGCGTTGCCACTGGCGCGCGAGCTCGGGCGCGGCGGCGACGATGGCGCGGCTCCGCGCGACCTCGGGCAGCGCGTCAAGGACTTCCTGCGCGAATCCGGGCGAGAGCCGCGCGAGCGCCGCGGCGATGTCCGCGCCGCCGAAGCGTTCGAGCTTCTTTGCAGCGCCGCCCGCAGAGCGGCTCTTGACCTCGTCGGCGTAATCCAAGGTCATGCTGGACTGCAGGGTTGCCGCCATCGCTATTCCCCCCTGACGCGCGTACTCCCCGATCCTCAGTTTATGACGGATCGTGGCACAATGCAGTCGATGAATCCGCGCGCGATCACCATTCGTCCTGCCGAGCCGCGCGACGCCCAGGCGATCGCCATGATGTCGCGCGACTTCATCGAGGCGGGACTCGGGTGGAAATATGACGCACCGCGTGTGCTGCGCGCGATCCGCGACCGCGAGACGCTGGCCATCGTGGCGTGCGAAGGGCCGAAGCCCTCGCGCGGCGCGATCAACGGCTTCGCGATCATGGAGTTCGGCGACGAGCGGGCGCACCTCGTCCTGCTGGCGGTACGTCCGTCAAACCGCCGCTCGGGCATCGGCCAACGCATGCTCGACTGGCTGCTCGACTCGGCGCGCTGCGCCGGCATCGCGAGCATCCACCTCGAGCTGCGCGCAAGCAACGACGCCGCGCGGCGCTTCTACCGCGCCATGGGCTTCTACGAGACGGTCCTCGTGCCCGGCTACTACCGCAGCGGCGAAGGTCGCAAGGAAGGCGCGCTGCGCATGTTGCGCGTCCTGCGCGTGCCGGGTCCGCTGCCGGCCGCGTGGCAGCCGCCGCGCATCGA
>CAYZFN010000236.1:0-9179 GCA_964477695.1 uncultured Enterobacteriaceae bacterium
GCAGGTGAGCTTCTCCGGCCATCGCATCGTCGCCCCGGCGGCAACGCTGGCTGCTGCGCGCCTGGATGTCGGGCGGCGCATCCTGCTGCGCCTCGCGCAGGTGGCGCTCACGCGCATCGTCGCCGCCGAATCGAAGGCCACTGAGCTCGAGCAGCACAAGGCCTATCTCGCGGCCCGGCTGCGCATCCTGCACCTCGCGCGCGACGGGATGGAAGGCGTGGTGAAGGACCCGGCGAAGATCGCCGAGGAGATGAAGGCCGTCGAGCGCGACCTGAAGGAGACGGTCCAGGGCTACATGGAGACCAAGGGCCGCCTTGCCACGCTGGAGGGCACGCTCGGCATCGTCAACGAGGTGCTGCTGCACCCCGAGCAGCATGTCGCGCTCAACCGCACGCCGCTGCGCGTGACTCGCCTGGGCGTGCGAGTCGAAGGCGAATCCGCAGAAGCCGTGAACGAGCTCGATCTTGCCGAGCTTTCGCTCGGCGAAGGCTTCCGCGCCGCGGTGGCCGTCGTGCGCTGCCCGCGCGCCGAAGTGCCGTCCAAGGAAGAGCTGATCGCCCAGGCCGAACGTTCTCTGTAAGGAAAGCCCATGACTGATCTCGCCAAGCGCATGTCCAGCAGCCAGGACCTCAACCTGAAGCTGTCGCGCCTGCTCCAGGTTCGCCTGAACGGCGCCAACGACAAGTTCAGGGAGCGCATCGCCGCGGCACAGAAGACGCTCGGCGAGCTCGGCGCCCAGGCCGCGACGCCGTGGGACATGTGGACCGCGGCGGCGCGGTATGGGGTCGACTTCGCCCAGCGCTCGATCCTTTTCTGGGACGCGCTGCGCCAGCGCGGCAACCAGTTCGTGGAGCGGGTGCAGCAGGGGCTGCCGCCGGTGCTGCACTTCGACTACGAGATGGTGCTTAACGGGCGCACGCTGGATCGCCCGGTGAACTATGCGCTGGTGCGCATCCTGCCGCCGAAGGGCGTGACGGTGGATGCGAAGCGCCGGCCGTACGTCATCATCGACCCGCGCGCGGGTCACGGCCCGGGCATCGGCGGCTTCAAGGACGACTCGCAGGTCGGCGTGGCGCTGCGCGAAGGCCATCCGGTCTACTTCGTCATCTTCTTCCCCGAGCCCGAGGAAGGCCAGACGCTGCTCGACGTGTGCGCAGCCGAGCAGAAGTTCGTGCACCATGTGCGCGAGCTGCACCCTGATGCGCCGAAGCCGGCGATCGTCGGCAACTGCCAGGGCGGCTGGGCGGCGATGATGCTCGCTTCCTCGAGCCCGGAGGACACCGGGCCGATCGTCATCAACGGCGCGCCGATGTCGTACTGGGGCGGCGCGTGGGACGAAGGCGCGGGCGACAACCCGATGCGCTACGCCGGCGGCCTGCTGGGGGGCACCTGGCTCGCGTCGCTCACGTCGGATCTCGGCGCGGGCAAGTTCGACGGCGCCTGGCTGGTGCAGAACTTCGAGAACCTGAACCCGGCGAACACCTTCTGGGACAAGTACTACCACGTGTTCGCGAACGCCGACACCGAGCCGCCGCGCTTCCTCGAGTTCGAGCGCTGGTGGGGCGGGTTCTACCTGATGAACCGCGAAGAGATCGAATGGATCACGCGCAACCTTTTCGTGGGCAACAAGCTGTGGAAAGGCGGCATGTTCGACCTGCGGCAGATCAAGGCGCCGATCGTGCTGTTCGCTTCCATGGGCGACAACATCACCCCGCCGCAGCAGGCCTTCAACTGGGTTGCCGATATCTATGCCAGCACCGACGAGATCAAGGCGCGCGGCCAGGTGATCGTCGGCCTCGTGCACGAGGACATCGGCCACCTCGGCATTTTCGTTTCCGGGAAGGTGGCGAAGAAGGAGCACGGCCAGATCGTCTCGGTGCTGAAATCCATCGAGGCGCTGCCGCCCGGGCTGTACGCGATGGAGATCAAGGAGCAGAAGGGCGCCGACGGCAAGCCGGTGTACTCAGTGAGCTTCACCGAGCGCAGCCTCGAGGAGATCGCCGCGCGGCTGAACCGCTTCCAGCGCGCCGACGAGAAGCCTTTCGAGGCCGTGGAGCAGATCTCGGAGTTCAACCAGCGCGCCTATGAGCTCTTCGCCCAACCGACGGTGCAGGCGCTCTCGAACGAGTACGGCGCCAAGCTCTCACGCAGCTTCCATCCGCTGCGCGCGCAACGCTGGATGTTCTCGGACATGAACCCGTGGCTCGCCTGGCTCGGCCCCGCGGCACAAGCCGTCAAGGCGCAGCGGCAGGCGCTCCCGGCCGACGAGCGCTCGCGCAAGGCCGAGCGGGCGTTCGCCGACATGACCAGCGCTGCGCTGGAGTATTACCGGGCGGTCCGCGACGCGTTGAGCGAGGCGGCTTTCTTCCAGATCTACGGCAACCTGTTCTCGCTCTATCTCGCCGAACGGCCGCAGGCCGCGCGGGCTGCGCAGGCGCAGGCCCTGCCGGTTGTGCAGAACGTAGCCGAGGGCGGCTATCCCGAGGCGGTGGCGCGTGTGGCGTTCCTGCTGGCGCGCAAAGGCGAGCCGCTGCCGCTCTCGCGCATCGAGCTCAAGCAGGACCTGATGCGCGAGTACCGCGAGTTCCTGCCCAAGATGTCGCGCGACGAAGCGCGGCGCCTGCGCGGCGCGCAGGAGATCGTGGTGCGCCAGGAGCCCGACAAGGCGATCGAGACGCTGCCGACGCTCCTCGCGGAGCCGCAGGACAGGCAGCGGCTGCTCACGTTCGTCGACCGGCTGCTCGGCGACAAGCGCATCCAGGGCATGGAGCCGACCGGGGACCAGCTGGCCATGCTGGCGCGCATCCGCACTGCGCTCGGGGCCGCGCCCGGCTCGCCGCCGCGCGGGCGGCGCCGCTCGCTACACGCATAGTCGAACCGGGAGTCGACCATGGAACGCAAGCACGAGAAATACGACCGGCTGATCGAGCGGGCGAGGGCAGTGAAGGCCGTCCCCACCGCCGTCGCTCACCCCTGCGATGAGTCCTCGCTCACCGCCGCGGTGGACGCGGCGAAGATGGCGCTGATCGTGCCGATCCTCGTCGGACCGAAGGCGCGCATCCAGGCCGCCGCCGAGAAGAGCGGCCTGTCGATCTCGGGCTTCGAACTCGTCGACGCGCCGCACAGCCATGCGGCTGCCGCACAGGCGGTGCAGCTGGTGCGCGAAGGCCGCGCCGAATGCCTGATGAAGGGCAGCCTGCATACCGACGAGCTGATGGGCGCGGTGGTGGCTCGCGAAGGCGGGCTGCGCACGGCGCGGCGCATCAGCCACTGCTTCGTGATGGACGTGCCTTCGCACGCCGACGTGCTGATCGTCTCGGACGCGGCGGTGAACATCGCGCCGAGCCTCGAGGACAAGGTCGACATCGTGCAGAACGCCATCGACCTCGCCCGCGCGCTCGGCGCCCAGGAAGTGCGCGTGGCCATCCTCTCGGCGATGGAGACGGTCAACCCGAAAGTCCCTTCGACGATCGAGGCCGCGGCGCTCTGCAAGATGGCCGACCGCGGCCAGATCACCGGCGCCGTCCTCGACGGGCCGCTCGCCCTCGACAACGCGATCAACCTGCAGGCGGCGAAGATCAAGCGCATCGAATCGCCGGTCGCGGGGCGCGCGAACGTGCTGATTGTCCCGGACCTCGAAGCCGGCAACATGCTTGCGAAGAGCCTGACCTTCCTCGCCGGCGCCGATGCCGCGGGCATCGTGCTCGGGGCGCGCGTGCCGGTCATCCTGACCAGCCGCGCCGACTCGGTGACCACGCGCCTCGCTTCGTGCGCCATTGCCTCGCTGGTCGCGCAGGCCCGGCGCGAGCAGCCGGCGAAGATCGCCGCCTAGGAGCTCGCCATGGCCGATGCCATCGCCGTCCTCAATGCCGGCTCGTCGAGCCTCAAGTTCTCGGTTTTCAATGAAACGCTCCAGCTCCAGCTGCGCGGCCAGGTCGAGGGCATCTATACCGCGCCGCGTTTCATCGCCAAGGACCGTGCCGGCAACACGCTCGCGGAGAAGAGCTGGGGCGAGGGGGCGAAGCTCGGCCACGGGGGTGCGCTGGATCATCTGGTCGCGTTCGTCCGCGAGCGCCTCGGCGGCGACCGGCTGGCGGGCATCGGGCACCGCGTCGTGCACGGCGGGATGGAGTACACGAAGCCCGTGCGCATGGACGCCGCGGTGCTGAAGGCGCTCGAGAAATTCATCCCGCTCGCGCCGCTGCACCAGCCGCACAACCTGGCGCCGATCGGCCTGCTGCTCGAGCGGCTTCCCGGGCTGCCGCAGGTCGCCTGCTTCGACACGTCGTTCCACCGCAGCAACCCGGAAATCGCCCAGATGTTCGCCTTGCCCGCCGCGCTGCATGCGCAAGGCGTCCGCCGCTACGGCTTCCACGGCCTCTCCTACGAGTACGTCGCGTCGATGCTTCCGAGCCTGGATCCTCGCGTGGCCAAGGGGCGCACGGTAGTGATGCATCTCGGCAACGGCTCCAGCATGTGCGCGCTGCTCGCGGGAAAGAGCGTGGCCAGCACGATGGGCTTCACCGCGGTGGACGGCCTGCCGATGGGCACGCGCTGCGGCGCGATCGATCCCGGCGTGATTCTCTACCTCATGGACCAGCGCGGCATGGACGCACGCGCAGTGGAGAAGCTGATCTACAACGAGTCGGGACTGCTCGGCGTGTCGGGCCTCTCGAGCGACATGCGCGCGCTTCTCGAGAGCGAGGATCCGCGGGCGAAGCTCGCGGTCGATCTCTATCTCTACCGCATCGGCCGCGAGCTCGGCTCGCACGCGGCGGCGCTGCAGGGCCTGGACGCCATGGTCTTCACCGCCGGCATCGGCGAGAACTCCTCCGTCGTGCGCGGCCGCGTATGCCGCGACGCCGCCTGGCTCGGCGTCGAGCTCGACGAGCGCGCGAACGGCAAAGGCGGCCCGCGCATCAGCACGCCGGCGAGCCGCGTTTCCGCCTGGGTCGTACCCACGAACGAAGAGCTGATGATCGCTCGCCACACGAAGGCGCTCCTGTCATGACAACCGAAGCTCCCCGTCCCGTTCTGGCCGGCAAGAAAGCGCTCGTCGTCGGCATCGCCAACGAGCATTCGATCGCTTACGGCTGCGCGAAGGCGTTTTCCGAGCTCGGCGCCGACCTCGCCGTCACCTACCTCAACGACAAGGCGCGCGAGTACGTAGAGCCGCTCGCGAAGCAGGTGAATGCGCAGCTCCTCCTGCCGCTCGACGTTTCCCGGCCGGGCGAGCTCGAGGCGCTGTTCGACGAGATCGCCAAGCGCTGGGGCCGCCTGGACATCGCCGTGCATTCCATCGCCTGGGCGCCGAAAGGCGACCTGCAGGGCGGGCTGCTCGACTGCACGGCCGAGGGCTTTGCGAAGGCGATGGACATCTCGTGCCATTCTTTCGTGCGCATGGCGAAGCTCGCGGCGCCGCTCATGAAGGACGGCGGCACGTTGTTCGCGATGAGCTACCACGGCGCGCAGAAGGTCGTGCCGAACTACAACGTCATGGGGCCGGTCAAGGCGGCGCTGGAAGCGGCGTGCCGCTACCTCGCCTACGAGCTCGGGCCGCGCGGCATCCGCGTGCATCCGCTCTCGCCGGGACCGCTCAAGACGCGCGCCGCGTCCGGCCTGCGCGACTTCGACCTGATGCTCAACCAGGCGGTGCAGCGGGCGCCGATCGGCGAGCTGGTCGATATCATGGATGTGGGCTATTCCTGCGCCTACCTCGCCACGCCCTATGCGCGACGCATTACCGGCGGCACCGTCTACGTGGACGGCGGCGTCAACATCATGGGCTGAGCGATCTCAGCCGCCGAGGGCGATGATCGCGGCCAGCAGCACGGCGCCGACGGCGGCCATGCCGGCTCCCGCGGCCCAGCGGTTGCCGCCCGCGTAGCGCGCGAGGATCCAGCCGCCGAGGAAGAGCAGCGCCAGCGCGACGATGCGCGAGGCGAGCAGCGCCGGTCCGAGCTCGTGCAGGAAGAGGAACGGCACGACCAGCGGAAAGGTAGAAACTGCCACCAGCAGGAAGACGCCGAGGGCGCCTCTCAGGTCCCTGCGGGTGAGGCGCGGCACGATGCGCTCGCGCGTGCGCTCGGTGAGGATCGCGACGACGTACATCACCCCGTCGGCGAGCCCCCAGGCGATGTTGCAGCCGAGCGCCGCGATCATCGCCGTGCGCACCTCCTCGCGGCCGCCGGTCGCGACGTTCAGCGTGCCGATGAAGGTCATCGCCATCAGGACGCCGAAGATCACTTCCGAGACGCGCTCGATCGGGTCGAGGACACGGCCGGAGGGCGCTTCGAACATGCCGCATCATCGCCGGGCGGGCGCGCCCGGCGTAATGGGACCAAGGTCCAATAGCCCCGGGCGCCGCGCCTGCCGAGAATTTCACGGTGGGAAAGGCCGAGAGCGAAGCGCACGCCGATCGGTTCTCCGTCGTCCTGGGCGGGCCGCTGTACCAGCTGTTCCTGCGCGGGCGTCTGCTCCAGCCGCCGTTCGGCCTGGTGACACGGCGGATCGCCGTGGCGATCGCCGTCACGTGGCTGCCGCTGCTTGTGCTCACCGTCGCCGCCGGCACCGCCTTCGGCGGCGCAAGAGCGCCGTTCCTGCTCGACCCCGAGGTGCACGTCCGGCTGCTCATCGCGCTGCCGATGCTGCTCGCCGCCGAGCCGATCGTGCACCAGCGTTTCGCCGAAGCGCTGCGCCAGTTCGTCGAGCGCGGCATCGTGCGCGCCGAGGATCGCGGCCGGGTCGCGGCGCTCGTCGACCAGACGGCGCAGCTGCGCAACTCGATCGTGATCGAGGTCGTGCTCGCCTTCGCCGCGATCGGCATCGGCAGCTGGATCTGGCAGCAGGAATTCGCGCCGCGCGGCGTCGACAACTGGGCGCTCGCGCCGGCACCGCTCGGCGAAGAGGCGCTGAGCACCGCGGGCGCCTGGTACGCGTTCGTCAGCCTGGGCCTGTTTCGCTTCGTGCTGCTGCGCTGGTATTTCCGGCTGCTGCTCTGGTATCTCTTCGCCTGGCGGCTGTCGCGCCTGCCGCTGCAGCTGAATCCGCTGCATCCCGACCGGGCTGGCGGGCTCGGCTTCCTGGCGAACACGCTGACCGCCATGGCGCCGATCCTGCTCGCGCAGTCGGCCGCCGTCGCGGGCGCGATCGGCGGGCAGATCCTCTACCAGGGCGTGAAGCTGCAATCGTTCTTCCTCGACATCGGCACGGTCGTCGTCGCGCTGGTCCTCATGGGCGTGCTGCCGCTCGTGTTCTTCATGCCCGCGCTCCTGGCGGCCGGCCTGCGCGGACGCGCCGAATACGGCCTCCTGTCGATGCGCTACGTCGAGCAATTCCGCGCCAAGTGGCTCGCCGGCCATGCTGCGCCAAACGAGCCGCTCATCGGCTCGAGCGACGTCCAGTCGCTCGCCGACCTCGCGAATGCGCACGAGGTGGTGCGGCAGCTGAACGCGCTGCCGGTCACCTTCCAGACCCTGGGAAGGTTCGCGGTGCTGATCGCGCTGCCTTTCGCGCCGCTCGCCTTCTCGCTGATTCCGCTCAACGTGCTGGTCGCCCGGGTCGTGCAGAAGCTGCTCTGATGCGCACGCTGCTCACCGCCGCCGGCATCGCGGCCGCCGCCGCCGCGAGCGCCGCGCCGGTGACCGGGCTAGAGCACGAGCCGCGCGCCGAGCTGCGCGACCTCGACGCGATGCTCGAGAGCCGCGTGGTGCGCGTGGCGGTGCCCTACAGCCGAACGCTTTATTTCAACGATCGCGGCGTACAGCGCGGCCTTACCGCCGACACGCTGCGCGACTTCGAGACGTATCTCAACAAGAAGTATCCGCGCAAGGCGCACCCGATCGTCGTAGTCGCGCTGCCCACTACGCGCGAGCGGCTGCTGCCGGCCGTCCTCGAGGGGCGAGCCGATATAGCCGCCGGCAACCTCACGATCACGCGCGAGCGCCAGGCGCAGCTCGCCTTCTCGAAGCCGCTGGCCGACGACGTGGCGGAGATCGTCGTCACCGGCCCGCGCTCTCCCAAGCTCGCCACGCTGGAAGACCTCGGCGGCCACGAGGTGCACGTCCGCCAGTCGAGCAGCTACTACGCGAGCCTCGTTGCCCTCAACGCACGCCTGCGCACGGCCGGCAAGCCGGAGGCGCGCATCGTCACCGTGCCCGAGGCGCTCGAGGACGAGGACCTGATGGACATGCTCGCCGCCGGATTGCTCGGGCTCACCGTGGTCGACGCCTGGAAGGCGGATATCTGGGCGCGCATGCAGCGGCGGCTCAAGCCGCGCCCGGACCTCGCGCTGACCTCCGGCCAGAGCATCGGCTGGGCCTATCGGGCGAGCAGCCCCAAGCTCGGCGCGGCGATCGATGCGTTCCTCGATCTCTATCCCGGCGCTCGCGCCAAGCGCATCCGCAACTATCCGGCATACCTCGTGCAGCTCGGCCATGCCACCTCGGACACCGACTGGAAGCGCTTCCAGGGCACGATCGCGCTCTTCCGCAAGTACGCTCCCCGCTATGGCCTGGATCCGCTGATGGTCGCCGCGCTCGGCTACCAGGAGTCGCGCCTCGATCAGAACGCGCGCAGCTCGGTCGGCGCGATCGGCGTCATGCAGCTCATGCCCGAGACCGGCGTCCTCCTGGAGGTGGGCGACATCACCGAGCTCGAGCCGAACGTGCATGGCGGCATCAAGTACCTGCACCAGCTGCGCGGCCGCGCCATTACGGGCGGCGCTCCCGACGAGCAGAATCTGACGCTCTTATCGCTCGCCGCGTACAACTGCGGTCCGGGCCGCGTCGCGGACCTGCGCGCCGAGGCGACGCAGCTTGGGCTCGACCCGGACGTCTGGTTCGGCAACGTCGAGATGGTGGCCGCGCGGCGGGTCGGGCAGGAAACGGTGCTGTTCGTGCGCAACATCTACAAGTACTACGTGGCCTACAAGCTGCAGCTGCAGACGATCGAAGCGCGGCGCGCGGCTGCGAAGGCGCTCGCTCCCCCGCCTAAGAAGAAATAGGCTCCAGCTCGTACACGCCGCCATCCGCCATGAGCGACAGGAAAAGATGGCCGTCGCGGATCACGTAGGAGCGCACGAACGGCAGCTGCCTGACGATCTGATCGTGCAGCGACCCCGGCGGACACTGCGCTCGCGTGATGGCCATTGGACCGAACTGGAGTTGGCTCCTTCCGCT
>CAYZFN010000237.1:0-7454 GCA_964477695.1 uncultured Enterobacteriaceae bacterium
CCGATGATCTCGTGCACGTCGCCGCCCGAGCAGAAGTTGCCGCCCGCGCCGGTGAAGATCACGGCGCGCACATCTTCGGCGTACTGCAGCTTGTGGAAGGTGTCGCGCAGCTCGGCGTAGCTCTCGAAGGTGAGCGGGTTCTTGCGCTCGGGCCGGTTGAGCGTGATCGTCGCGACGCGGTCGTGCACCTGCCACTGGAAGTGCTGCGGCTGCCAGTCCGTTGCCTTGAGCTTGTACATGGCGAAGCTCCTCTATCCGGCCATCGTCAGGCCGCCGCTCACCGAGAGCACCTGGCCGGTCACGAAGTCGGAGTGGTTGCTCGCGAAGAACAGGATCGCGTCGGCGATCTCGGCTGGCTTGGCGAGCCGGTGCATGGGCGTCACGCGCTCGAACGCCTCCTTGATCTTCTCCGGCACTGCCGCCATGAGCGGCGTGTCGGTCGGGCCGGGACAGACGCAGTTGGCGGTGATGTCGTAGCGCGCCATCTCGCGCGCCAGCCCCTTGGTGAAGGCGATCACGCCGCCTTTCGCTCCGGAGTAGACCGTCTCGCCCAGGCTGCCGACGCGGCCCGCGTCGCTCGCCACCGTGACGATCTTGCCGCTCTTCCTCTCGATCATCGGGTCGAGGAAGGCGCGCGTCACCATGATCGTGCCGACCAGGTTGAGGTCGATCAGCTGCTTCCAGAATTCCGGCGTGTTCTTGACGAAAGGCTCGGTGCGGCCCCAGCCGGCCACGCTGGCCAGGATGTCCACGCGCCCGTACCTGGCGAGCGCGCCCGAGCGGAACGCCTCGATCGAGGCGGGATCGGTCACGTCGACGCGGACGAAGTGGGCATCGGCGCCTCGCACCGCGAGCGAGCCGGCGAGCGCTTCGCCGCCCTCCTCGTTGATGTCGCCGATGACGACCCGCGCGCCGGCGAGGGCGAACGCCTCCGCGGTGGCGCGGCCGATGCCGGAAGCGGCTCCGGTGACGACCGCGGTCTTGCCATCGAATCTCATTGCCAGGCTCCTTGAGTGGTGAGCCGCGCGAGCAGCCGCCGCGCGAGCGCGACGGCGACCTGCCGCCGGTAATCGGCTGCGCCGATGGTGGTGCGCAGCGGTTTGACCTGCCTCTCGACCAGCTTGCCGAGCCGCGTTTCCACGGCCGGCCCGACCTCGGCGCCGAGCAGCTCCTCGACGCCTTTCACGAGCAGGGGCATCGAGTTCGTGCCGGTCAGCGCGACGCGCAGCTGGCGCAGGCGCGCTCCGTCGAGCGCCGCCGCGATGGCCACGCCGGCGAGCGGGAAGTCGATGGCGCCGCGCCGGCGGGCCTTGGCGTACCCGGAGCGCAGCTCGCGCGCCGGCACGCGCACGGCGGCGACGATCGCGCCGCGCTCGAGCGTGAGGCAGTTTGCGCCGTCATCGCGGTACAGCTCGTGCAATGGCTTCACGCTCGTAATGCCGGCCGGAGAGAAAAGCTCCATTTCGGCCTCCAGCGCGAGCAGCGCGGGCGCGAGATCGCCGCTGAACGCGGCACGGCACACGCTGCCGCGCGGCGCGACATGGCAGAGCTCGCCGCCGCGCTTCAGGCAATAGCCGCTCGAGCGCCGCCAGTGCTCGCTCTGGTTGTAGTAGAGGCAGCGCGTGTCGAGGCAGAGGTTGCCGCCGAGCGTCGCGGCCGAGCGGTGCCCCGGCGCGCCGACCGAGCGCGCCGCCTCACGCAGCGCATCGGGCAGCCTGGCGTCGTCGCAAAGCTCTTGCAGCGAGACGCAGGCGCCGATGCGAATCCCCGACTGCGAAAATTCGATACCCCTCAGCTCGCCGAGCCGCTCGAGCGACACGAGGGCGCGCGGCGCCTCGACGCCGAGCCGCAGGTTCGGCACGAGCCCGGTGCCGCCGGCGATCACGCGGGCGAGCGGATTCGCGGCGAGCTCCGCCGCCTCGGCGAGGCTGCGTGGACGCAGCAGGGTGAATTCAGGCAGCAGCACGGCGGGGGCTCCGGATCGCCGCGAGCAGCCGCTCGGGCGTCACCGGCAGGCGGTGCACGCGAACGCCCACGGCATCCTCGATCGCGCTGGTGAGCGCGGGCAGGAAGCCGGCGAGCGAGGCTTCGCTCGCCTCCTTGGCGCCGAACGGCCCGTTCGGGTCGGGCGCCTCGACGATGTGCACCTCGATCGGCGGCGAATCGAGCGTGGTGGGGAAGCGGTAGTCGAGGAAGTTCGCCGCGGCGGGCAGGCCGTGCGGCGCGTCGTAGCGTGTCGCTTCGCCGAGCGCCTGGCCCATTCCCATCCACACCGCGCCCTGCACCTGGCCTTCCACCGCGAGCGGGTTGATGGCGAAGCCGCAGTCGTGCGCCACCCAGACCTTCTCGACCTGCACTGCGCCGGTCTGCTCGTCGACCGACACCTCGACCACCTGGGCCGAATAGGAGTACGCCGGGCTCGGCCCGACCGCCGCGCCGCGGAACCGGCCGCCCTGCAGCTCGCGCGGCACGCTGAAGGTGCCGCGCGTAGTGATCGGTCCGCCTTTCGCCAGCGCCTCGCGCACCGCCTCGTCGAACGACACGTGCGGGTTGAGCTGCGCCTTCATCGCGTGCGCGGCGGCGAGCGCCGCGTTGCCCGCCATGAGAGAGATGCGCGAGGAAAACGCGCCGTTGTCCTTCGGCGTGAGCGCGCTGTCGCCGGCGATCACGCGGATGCGCTCGAGGCCGATGTCCAGTGCCTCGGCGACCACCATGGCGAGCAGGGTCGAGGACCCCTGGCCGATCTCGGCCGCGCCGGTGAGCAGCGTCACGGCCCCGTCGAAATCGAGCCGCAGGTTCACCGTGGCGTCCGGCTCGCCCGTCCAGTGCACCGTCTTGGCCGCGCCTGACACATAGTGCGAGCACGCCATGCCGAGCCCGCGCCCGCGCCCGAGCTTGCCGCGGCGCGCCTGCCAGCCGGAAGCCGCCTCGACGCGCTCGAGGCACTCGGCGAGGCCGCAGGAATTCACCTGCAGCTCGTTCGCGGTGCGATACGGCGGCGCGATCAGGTTGGCGCGCCGCACTGCAAAGGGGTCGAGGCCGAGCTCCGCGCCCATCGTGTCGAGCAGCGACTCGAACGCATGGCGCATGTCGACCGAGCCGTGGCCGCGCATCGGCCCGCAGGGCGGGGTATTCGAGTAGACGCGCAGGCCGTGGTAGCGCGCGGCCGGCAGCCGGTAGAGCGCGTGCAGCAGCGCGCCGGCGTAAAGAATGGTGACGATGCCGTAGCCCGCATACGCGCCGCCGCGCTGGATGCACTGCGCGTCCACCGCAGTAATTTCCCCGCGCCGGGTGAGGCCGATTTTCAAATGAACATCCGTCTCGGGCCGGCCGTGGTGCAGGACGAACGTCTGCTCGCGCGACAGCTCGACCTTCACGGTGCCGCCGGCGGCGCGCGCGAGGAGCGCGGCGATGATCTCGACGTTCAGGCACTCGGTGCGATGGCCGAAGCCGCCGCCGACGGACGGCTTGACGACGCGGATGTCGGCGCTCGCCATGCCGAGGCATTGCGCAAGCGTCCGGTGCACGTAGTAGGGCACCTGCGTCACCGATTGCAGCGTCAGGCGGCCCCGCGCCGCGTCGTACTCGGCGAGCGCCGCGTCGGGCTCGAGCTGCGCGTGCGTCACCTCGGCGTAGTGGAACTCGGCTTCGCGCACGAGATCCGCCGCCGCGAAGCCCGCCGCGACGTCGCCGAACGCGTGGTCGACCTCGCGCTCGATGTTGCCGGGCTTGTCGGCGTGCAGCAGCGTCGCCCCCGGCTGCATCGCCTCGGCGGCGCCGAAGTACGCGGGCAGCGGGCGGTAGTCGACCGCGATCAGTTCGAGCGCGGCGCGCGCCGTCATCTCGTCTTCGGCGGCGACCGCCGCAACCGGCTCGCCCCAGTAGCGGACTCGGCCACGCGCCAGCGGATGCTCGTTCTGCGCGATTGGCAGCACGCCGTAGGCGACCTTGCAGTCCTCGCCGGTGAGCACCGCGCGCACGCCGGGCAGCGCCCGCGCACGGCTCGTGTCGATGCGCAGGATCTCGGCGTGGGCATGCGGGCTGCGAAGGATTTCGCCGTGCAGCGCGGAAGCGCCCAGGTCGGCCGTAAATCTCGCGCGGCCGGTCACCTTCTCGATGCCGTCGACGAGCGGCGTGCCGCGTCCGGCGAGGGTGAGGCTCATATCGCGCAAGCCGCCTTCACCGCTTCCACGATCTTCACGTAGCCGGTGCAGCGGCACAGGTTGCCGGAGAGCGCCTCGCGGATCTCCGCTTCGCTCGGGCGCGGCGTGCGGCGCAGCAGCGCCTCCGCCGCCATTACCATCCCCGGCGTGCAGAAGCCGCACTGCGCGCCGAGCAGCTCGTGGAACGAGCGCTGCAGCGCGCTCAGCCGTCCGTTCTTCTGCTGCGCTTCGATGGTCTCGACCGCGCGGCCTTCACAGGAGGCGGCGAACGTCAGGCAGGCGAGGCGTGGCTCGCCGTCGAGCAGCACGGTACAGGCGCCGCATTCGCCGCCGTCACAACCGCGCTTGGTGCCGGTGAGGCCGAGGCGATCGCGCAGGTAGTCGATCAGCAGTGTCGCGTCCGCGAGCACTTCGTCGCGGCGCCGGCCGTTGACCTCGAGCGTGACGCGCTGGCTCAGAGGATTGCCTCTTTCGCAGGACGGCTGCGCCTCGCGCCTCAGCGCTCGCCGCGGCGCGCGAAAAGCGCCGCGTTCGGGCAGTCGGCCGCCGGCGTCGCGGCGCCTTCGGCGAGCAGCGCGAGGCATTCGCCGCGCGACGAGCACGCCGCGCAGCGCATCTCGGCGATCCGCACCGCGCGCTCGCCGTTGCGGGCGACGAGCGCTTCCCGCCGCGTGCCGCGGCGGCGCAGGAAAGCCCACAGCAAATCGGCGCGCGCGGTCGCGAGGCGCCGCGAGTCGCCCACGACGCCGAACAGCGTGATGAGCGTTCCAAGGACGACGACGGCGAGCACCAGCAGGGAAAAGTCGTATTCGGTCATGGCGGGTCTCCTTTGCCCTCAGGCATGCAGCGCGGCGTATTTCTCCGCGAGCTGCTCGGGCGTCTCGTCGAAGTCGGGGTTCTTGACGATGCAGTCGGCCGGGCAGACGAGCTTGCACTGGGGCTCGTCCTTCGCGCCGACGCACTCGGTGCACTTCAGCGGGTCGATGACGTAGATCGCTTCGCCCGCCTTGATCGCTTCGTTCGGGCACACCGGCACGCAGGCGTCGCACGAGGTGCACGCGTCGTTGATCATCAATGCCATGGGGTTCTCCGTTGCAGATTCATGCCGCCGCCCGCTCCTGCAGCTCCCGGAGGCGCGCGTAGCGGAAGGCGCCCCAGAGCGCGGCGCCGATCGCGCCGGCATAGAGGGAATCGGGATGGCTCGCGACGCTCAGGCCGGCGATCTTCTCGGCTCCGAGCTCCTCGCGCAGCGCGGCGAGCAGCCCTTCGTCGAGCGCGAGGCCGCCGGTGAGGAGCACCGTGCCCTTCGTGATGCCGGTCACCTTGAGCAGCTTCACCAGGCGCGAGGCCATCGACAGGTGGATGCCTTTCAGGATGTCCGGCGTGGCGATGCCGCGCGACACCATGTTGATCACGTCGGTCTCGGCGAGCACGGCGCAGATCGAGCTCACCTTCTCCGGATTGGCCGAGCTCTTCGAGAGCGGCCCGATCTCCTCGACCGCGACGCCGAGGTAGCGCGCGATGTTCTCCAGGAACTGCCCCGAGCCCGACGCGCACTGGCTGGTCATCTTGTAGGACAGCACCTTGCCGCGCTCGTCGATGTAGATCGCGCGGCCGTTCAGCGCGCCGATGTCGACCACCGCGCGCGCCTCGGGGTTGAGGAACACTCCGCCGCGGGCATGCGTGGTCATGGAGTAGAAATGGCCGGTGGCGAAGCGGACGTTCTCGCCCTCGCCGGTCGTCGCCACATATGCGATGTCTTTTTCCGCGAGCGAGTTTTCCCTTAGCACCTCGTCGAATGTCTGCCGCGCGAGCTCCATGGGATCGCGGCGCCGGATGCGCTCCAGGCGCTTGCCGAGCCATTCGCCGTCCCGGAACAGCACGGTCTTGACCGCGCCCGAGCCGATGTCGATGCCGACGGTATAGGTCATGCCGCCACCTTCTCCCTGTGCTCGGCGCTCTTGCCTTCTTCCTCGACCGCCCGCCAGGCGAAGGTCGCCGCGCCGAGCGCACCGGTATAGATCGAGTCGGGGTCGATGTTGAGCGTCATCTCGCCGTAGTTCTCGCGCACCAGGTCGGTGAGCGCCTTCACCGCGGCCTCGTTCTTGGCGACGCCACCGGTGAAGGTGAACTCGTTGCGGATACCGCCCGAGCGCGCGAGGATCGACATCGCCCGCAGCACGATCGCGCGGTGCAGCCCGGCCATGATGTCCTCGCGTTTCTCGCCAAGCGAAAGCCGGTCGCGCAGCTCGGCGCCGGCGAACACGGTGCAGGTCGAGTTGATGCGGACCGTCTTGGTGGCCTTCATGGCGAGCGGCCCGAGCTCGTGCAGGCCCATGTTCATCTCGTCGGCGATGTAGCCGAGGTAGCGTCCGCAGCCGGCGGCGCAGCGGTCGTTCATCTGGAACGACTCGACGATGCCGTTCCGGTCGACCTGGATCGCCTTGGTGTCCTGGCCGCCGATGTCGAGCACCGTGGCGGTGCTCGGGTACATGACGTGCGCCCCCAGCCCGTGGCACAGGATCTCGGAGCGGATGTGCTCCTTGGAGAACGGCAGGCGCGCGCGCCCGTAGCCGGTGCCGATGACGTAGGTCTCCTCGAGCGGCGTGTCGAGCACACCCTCGATCGGAGCGGAAATCCTTTCCCGCTGGGCAGCGGTGTCGGGCAGGGCCCGGTAGGTCCGCTCCAGCGCCGCCAGCAGGTGACGCGAGGTCGACTCGCCGTACACGCGGTTCTCCACCTCGATGATCGAGCGGTCGAAGACGTTGAGCAGCTGCTCGTAGCGCACGCCGGCGTCCTTCGCCACTGCTTCGCCGAGCGCGAGGTATTGGGCGCCGGCGATGTCGCGGAAGAAATCGCTCTTGCGCTTCGCTCCCGGAGCGAACAAGCCGTGTGCCTCTTTCTCCAACAGGCCGAACAATGTCTGCAGTGCTCGCAAGACAGCGGTGGCGGCATCGCCGAACCGTGCGCTCGCGACGTTGCGGCTGCAGACCTGCGCCAGGTCGGCGAGCTGCTCGAGGTACTGCTCGAGCCGGAAGTCGCGCTCAAGTTGCGCCAGGAAAGCTGCCAGGCCGCCGTTCAGCGCGCCTTCCTTCGCCAGCTTTTCCCGAAACAGGAAGAAGCGCGAGGAAATCAGCGCTTCCTGCTTGGCGATCGCCGCCGCGGTGTCGTAGTTCGAGCGCGAGTTGGTGATGCCGTGGCCGAGCACGCGCTGGCGCTCGTCCATCACCACCGCCTTGGTGGTGGTCGAGCCGAGGTCGATGCCGATGAAGGTCCTCATGCCGGCACCGC
>CAYZFN010000238.1:0-5041 GCA_964477695.1 uncultured Enterobacteriaceae bacterium
TCCCCGGCGGCGATGGTGTTCGTCGCATCGGCGAGCACCCGCATCACTCTCATGTCGTCGACTTCGACCATCATCTGGAAAGCGCGCGAGTAGAGGAAATCGCCGACCAGCACCGCCGCCGCGTTGCCGAAGGCGGCGTTGGCAGTCGGCTGGCTGCGGCGCAGCCGCGACTCGTCGACCACGTCGTCGTGCAGCAGCGTGGCAGTGTGGATGAACTCGATCACCGCGGCGAGGGTGAAGCGCGTCGCGGCCGGGCTGCGCTCGTTCGCCCCGGCGGCCCCGCAGGCGAGCAGCAACAGCGCCGGGCGCAGCCGTTTTCCGCGCGAGCCGACGATGTACTGCGCGACCTGGCGCACCAGCGGCACATCGGATTCGAGCCGCAGGCCGATCAGCTCGTCGACGCGCCGCATGTCGTCGGCGATCGGCGCCAGCATGGACACAAAGCTCATGATTCCCTTATAATTCGCGCCCTTTCAGGCGTCCAGAAAGCCAGCGATTCCAATGTACGCAGTCATCCGATCGGGCGGTAAACAATACCGCGTCGAGTCCGGCGCCAAGCTGCGCGTCGAGCGCCTCGCGGCCGACGTCGGCGCCCCCGTCTCCTTCGACCAGGTCCTGCTGGTCGGCGACGGCGAGGGGGTCAAGGTTGGCGCGCCGCTCGTCTCCGGCGCGCTCGTCAAGGCGACCGTGCTCGCGCAGGGGCGCGACGACAAGGTGCGCATCTTCAAGCTGCGCCGGCGCAAGCATTACCAGAAATCGCAGGGCCATCGGCAGTCGTTCACCGAGGTCCGCATCGACGACATCATCCAAGGGTAGCAAGCCATGGCACACAAGAAGGCGGGCGGCAGCTCGCGCAACGGACGCGATTCCCAGGCGAAGCGCCTCGGGGTCAAGGTTTTCGGCGGCGAGCGGGTGAACGCCGGCCAGATCCTGGTACGCCAGCGCGGCACGCGGGTTCACGCCGGCGAGAATGTCGGCATCGGCCGCGACCATACGCTTTACGCTCGTGTCAGCGGCCAGGTGCAGTACCGGGTACGCGGCGAGGACAACAACAACACCGTAAGCGTGATCAAAGAAAATGCCACGGAGACTGCCCCGGCGTAGCCGGTCCTGACTCCCTACAAAGCCCTAGCCACGCCGGTAGGGCTTTTTTGTTTGTAGCGCATGAAATTCATCGACGAGGCGAAGATCGAGGTTCACGCCGGCAAGGGCGGCGACGGGGCGGCGCACTTCCGGCGCGAGAAATACGTGCCGCGCGGCGGCCCGGACGGCGGCGACGGCGGCCGCGGCGGCAGCGTATGGGCGCGCGCCGACCGCAACATCAACACCCTCATCGACTATCGCTTCGCCCGCATTCATCGCGCCGCCGACGGCGCGCGCGGCGCCGGCTCGGATTGCAACGGGCGCGCCGGACCGGACATCGAGCTGCGCATGCCGGTCGGCACGGTGATCCGCGACGGGGAGACCGGCGACCCGGTGGCCGACCTGGCGCGCGACGGCGAGCGGGCGCTGCTCGCGCGCGGCGGCCAGGGCGGCATGGGCAACGTGCATTTCAAGTCGAGCGTAAACCGTGCGCCGCGCCAGTTCACGCGCGGCGAGGCGGGCGAGAGCCGCCGCCTCGCCCTCGAGCTGCGCGTCCTGGCGGACGTGGGCTTGCTCGGCATGCCGAACGCCGGCAAGTCGTCGTTCGTGCGCGCGGTTTCCTCGGCGCGACCCAAGGTCGCCGACTATCCCTTCACCACGCTCAACCCCTCGCTCGGCGTGGCGCGCGTCGGCCATGCGAGCTTCGTCGTCGCGGACATTCCCGGCCTTATCGAGGGCGCGTCCGCCGGCGCCGGGCTCGGCCACCAGTTCCTGCGCCACCTGTCGCGCACGCGGCTGCTCCTGCATCTCGTCGACCTCACGGACGAGGAAGCGGTCCACAATGCGCGCGTGATCGCCGCGGAGCTGAGAAGCTACGATTCCGCGCTCTACCGCAAGCCCCGCTGGCTGATCTTCAACAAGCGCGATGCGGTCGAGGATCCGGAGTCGCGGGCGCGTAGCATCGTAACTGCGCTGCGCTGGAAACGTCCCTGGTTCGTCGTCTCGGCGCTTTCCGGCGAGGGTTGCGAGACGGTGACCAAGGCGATCGCCAGGGAGCTTGCGCCATGAGCGTCGTGCAGCAGGCGAAGTCGCTGGTGGTGAAGGTCGGCTCCTCGCTCGTCACCGACCAGGGCCGCGGCCTGGACGCAGCGGCGATCGGACGTTGGACGGCGCAGATCGCCGAGCTGGTGCGCGGCGGGCGGCGCGTGGTGCTCGTCTCGAGCGGCGCGATCGCCGAGGGCATGCAGCGTCTCGGCTGGGTTCGGCGCCCGCAGACCATGCACGAGCTGCAGGCCGCCGCGGCCGTCGGCCAGATGGGCCTCGTGCAGTGCTACGAGAGCTGCTTTCGCGGCCACGGCCTGCGCACCGCCCAGGTGCTGCTCACGCACGCCGACCTCGCCGATCGCCAGCGCTACCTGAACGCCCGCTCGACCCTGCGCACGCTGCTTTCGCTGCAGGTAATCCCGGTGATCAACGAGAACGACACCGTGGTCACGGACGAGATCAAGTTCGGCGACAACGACACGCTCGGCGCGCTGGTCACGAACCTCGTCGAGGCCGACGTGCTGGTCATCCTTACCGACCAGGTCGGCCTGTACGACGCCGACCCGCGGCGCCAGCCGACGGCGCGGCTCGTGCAGGAGGCCGACGCCGGCGACCCGCGCCTCGAGGCGATGGCGGGCGGCTCCGCAAGCCACATCGCGAAGGGCGGCATGCTGACCAAGGTTCAGGCCGCCCGCCGCGCCGCGCGCAGCGGCGCGCATACGGTAATCGCCTCGGGCCGCGAGCCCGACGTCCTGCTGCGCCTCGCGGGCGGAGAGCAGCTGGGCACGCTGCTCCGGGCCGGCACGGTGCCGCTCGCGGCGCGCAAGCAGTGGCTCGCCGATCACCTGACGGTGGCTGCGCGGCTCAGCCTCGACGCCGGCGCAGTGAAGGCACTCTGCCGCGACGGCAAGAGCCTGCTGCCCATCGGCGTGACCGAAGTGGCGGGCGATTTCCAGCGCGGCGAGGTGGTTGCCTGCGTGGACCCGCAGGGCCGCGAGGTCGCGCGCGGCCTGGTCAACTACTCGGCCGAGGAGGCGCGGCGCATCATGCGCCGGCCTTCCGGGGAGATCGCGGCGATCCTGGGCTACGTGGACGAGCCGGAGCTCATCCACCGCGACAACCTGGTCCTGCTTTAGGCGCCTTCGCGCGGCGATTCCGAGCCGCCCTGGCGCAAAGCGCGCACGCCGGCCTCGCGGTCGGGGATCGGCTGCTTGCCGCGGCAGAAATAGTCGCGCTGCAGCGCCAGCCGCCATGGCGCTGCCGCGCTCACCGCAGCCACCGGTCGCCACGGCCCCGGGCGACCCGCCCAGGTCCGGTCGGCGTGTCCTACCGCATAGATGCGCGATTCGCGCGTGGCGCAACGCAGGCCCTCGAAGGTGACGTTGTCGACGCCCTCCGGGCTGCGCGCCACGAGCACGTAGCGCACGACGCCGTCCTCGCCGACCGCGAGGGTCGAACCGTCGACGAAGAAGCGAAACGCGCCGGCGTCGACGACCGCGAACTCGATCAAGTCAGCGGGCACGGGATAGGCCGGCGGCGGCGCCTCATCCTCCTGCCAGGTCTCCGCAAGATGCGCGCGCTCCCAGTCGCTCTGCTCGACGGGACGCGGTCCGCCGCATGCCGCGAGGGCCATCAGCATGAGCGCCGGCAGCGGCCTCAAGCGAGGTCGGAGAGCAGCGCTTCGCGCACCGGCCGCGGCAGCTCGCTCGCCGCGTGGTAGTCCGGATGGTCGATGCCGACCTGCAGCGCCGCGCCGCCGCGCAGCCGCTCGCGCATCGCTGCCGCGAGCTCGAAGCGGAGGAAATGCACCGACGAGGTCTTGTCCTCGTTCTCGCGCTCGAGGTCCTCGTCGGCGATCGCGAATACGCGCTCGCAGCCCTGCACCTGCACCCAGGCGCGCCGCTCGATGCCCTTCAGGCGTGCGAGCATGCGCTTTCGCTCCTCGACGTCCGGGTACTCGATGAGCATCGTCGCCTTCCAGTTCGAGCCGTCCGGCACGAGCGGATTGTAGGCGGCGAGCTCGTGCTGGATGCCGTCTTCCTCGAAGATGCGCTCGATGCGCAGCATCTCCTGCACCTGGTAGCGAATGGTGAGCTCGTCCTCGAACTGCAGCGTGATGTGCTCGCCCAGGTGCACCGTGCGGCGCTTCTTGTGCTCGATCACCTTCGCCCGGAACGCGTCGCGCTCCCGGGCGTAGGCTTCGAGGGGCATCAGGCTTTCGCGCCTAATCACTCAATACGTCCAGGGCCTTCTGGAAGCGGTTGGCGTGGCTGCGCTCGGCCTTGGCGAGGGTCTCGAACCAGTCGGCGATCTCGCCGAAGCCCTCGTCGCGCGCCTGCTTCGCCATGCCCGGGTACATGTCGGTGTACTCGTGCGTCTCGCCCGCCACCGAAGCCTTCAGGTTCTCCCGGGTCCTGCCGATCGGAAGATTGGTCGCCGGGTCGCCGACGGCCTCGAGGTACTCGAGGTGGCCGTGCGCGTGCCCGGTCTCGCCCTCGGCGGTGTCGCGGAAGAGGCCCGCGATGTCGGGCTGCCCTTCGACATCGGCCATCTTCGCGAAGTAGAGGTAGCGGCGGTTCGCCTGCGACTCGCCGGCGAACGCGTACTTGAGGTTGTCGTGGGTTTTGGTGCCCTTCAATGGCTTCATGGACCTGCCCTCCTGGTCGAACGGCCGCGCGCACGTCGATGTGGCGTCGCCGGATTTTCGCCGCCGGTCGAATGCCGGCGGGCGTTGCATGCCGAAAATGCTACGCGCGCGCGCGCCGCGCGTCCAATTGACGAATTCAATTCCCCCGATAGGAGCAGGCTATGCCGGCGTGCCGCCTCAATCGAGCATCGCGTACGCGGGGAGCGTCAGGAACTCGACGAACGCGTCGTCGTCGACGAGATCGGCGAGAAGTTTCGCTGCGGCGTC
>CAYZFN010000239.1:0-8403 GCA_964477695.1 uncultured Enterobacteriaceae bacterium
GCCCAGTCCGGCCTCGTCCGCACCGACCACGCGGTCTAATCCGCGGTCCGAATTCGGGCGCACGCGCGGCTCGCGGCCGGCGCTCAGGTGCTCGCCGGTGCCGCTCGCGTCGCTGTTCTCGTCCATCTCGTTGTCGCCGACGCCCGCGCCCGCCTCGATGCGCTTCATCGTGCCGGCCTCGATGTCGTCGTTAGTGCCGCGATCGAGATGCAGGGCGTCGTCGCCGACCAGGCCGGGCCCCGCCATGTCCTGGCCGCTGTCGGAAGTGTCGCTCGGGCCGAGCGAGGCGACGTCGTGGCCCTTCAGGTTCTTGCGCCCGCGCGCCGGCGGAACGTTGTCGGGATCGAGTGTGCTGCGTGCCATGGAAGCCTCCTTGGGATGTCTCCATCCCTCGCAAGCTCCATTCCAGGCTTCAACCCCACTCCGCGAATGCTATTCCGCAGCCGGTGCCCGCCGCACTTCGATACAGCGGAACATATTCCTGCCACCGGGTACGCAAACCGTGCGCGGCGCCAGCCGTGACGATCCAGTTGCGAATTTCCGAGCTGCCGGAGTTCAGCTTGGCCACCGGAATCGCGCCCAGCTCGTTTCCATCCGACTTCGTGCATGCAGCGAGCACCGCGCGGTCGAGCTCCTCGTCGATTGTGAAATGGCTCAGCCCGCCGGACGCGATCACGCCCACTCTGTCTTTCGTGGGAAAGCTGGCGACTGCGGCAGCGAGTGCTCTTCCGAGCGCATAGCAGCGCGCCGGGCGCGGTTGGTTCGGCGGATAGTAGGTGTTCACCACGAGCGGCACGATCGGCAACGCCGTGCCGCCAAGCAACCGGCGGTGCACGAAGCCGAAGGCGTGGCCCTCGCCGCGAGCGCGCGGCAGGGATTTGCCGTACGCCACATCGAACTCGGCTGCGACCAGCTCGTTCACCAGGTGAAGCGCGAGATCGCTCGCTACGGGATAAGCGCGCCGCTCGGCGGGCTCGTAGTACTGTGAGCGCGCGCGCTTCCAGTATTCCGGCGCGTTGTCGGGCATGTCCATCGGCGCGTTGTCGATCGTCGCGCCGCAGTAGACGAGGAAGGCGGGCTGGTTGTCCTCGAGGTATTGCTCGCGCTGGTCGTCGCCGACGATCACGAGCGCGTCGAGCCGCGCCTGCGCGATCGCCTGCGCGAGGCGGTTCACGTGCCGCTCGCACGCGGCGATCCGCTCGCGCAGCTTCTCCTCCGTGATTTCCCGTAACAAGGCGGGCGAAGCGCGGGAGGCAAGATCGCGGTAGGAAACCCGATTGCCGTCGCGGTCGAGGTGGCCCTGGAACATCTCGTCGCGCCGCGCGTGACCTGCCATGTCCTCGAGCGGGCTGTTCAGCGCCGGGCTGTGCGAGCTGCCGAAGGCGGCGACGAGCCCGGCCATTACGCGCGTGCCTTGCGCAGCCCGAGCTCGCGCGCGAGGAGCAGCGCGCCCATGGCGAGGCCGACGACGTCGGTGAGGTAGGCGCCGCGAAACATGTCGGCCGGAATGAGCGTCAGCACGCCCGCGGCGGCGTAGAGCGCGCGCAGCGCCGGGCCGAGCGGCCGGTAGAAGAAGCCGACCACGCCGATGGTGCCGAGCCAGATGCCGAGCGCCGCGGTGATCGCCGCCCAGGCGACGACCAGCGGCTCGCCGTGCATGAGCAGCGAGGGCGAGAAAACGAAGAGGAACGGCACGATGTAGGCGCTCCAGCCGATGCGCGCCGCGGTCCAGCCGGTGCGGTTCGGGTCGGCGCCGCCGATGTTTGCCGCGGCGAACGCGGCGAGCGCCACCGGCGGCGTGACCATCGACATGATGCCGAAATAGAGCACGAACATGTGCGCCGCCATCGGCGTGATGCCCATCTTCACGAGCGCCGGCGCGATTAGCGTCGCCATGATGATATAGACGCCGACCGTGGGCATGCCCATGCCGAGCAGCACCCCGAGCGCGGCGGTGAGCGCGAGCAGCACCACCACGTTCTGCCCGGTGATCGTCAGCAGCTGTAGCGTCAGTCCGAAGGCCAGGCCAGTGATGTTGAGGATGCCGATGAACATGCCCGCGACGGCGCAGATCAGGATCAGGTCGACCACCGCGCCGCCGGTCGAGACGGCGGCGAGCAGCACCTCCCTCACGGTGTAGCGGTGGCCGCGGAAGCCGAAGGCGAGCGCGCAGAACATGAGCACCGCGGTGGCGAGCAACGCGCAGTATTCCGCGCGCATGTTCCACACGAGCAGCGCGTAGATCAGCACGGCGAACGGGATCGGGAAATACCACCCGTCGCGCATCACCGCGTGCGTGCGCGGCAGGTTCTGCGCCGGCTCGCCGTGGATGCCGCGCTTCGCGGCCTCGAGGTCGACCTGGCAGAAGAGCGCGAGGTAGTAGAGCACGGCCGGGATGGCAGCGGCGATGCACACCGACGCGTAGGAGACCTGCAGCACCTCGGCCATGAGGAAGGCCGCCGCGCCCATCACCGGCGGCATGAGCTGGCCGCCGGTCGAGCCGACCGCCTCCACCGCGGCGGCGATGGTCGGCGGGAAGCCGGCGCGCTTCATGAGCGGTATGGTGACCACGCCAACCGCCGAAACGTTGGCGACCGCGCTGCCGGAGATCATGCCGAAGAACGCCGAGCCGACGACGGCGATCTTCGCCGAGCCGCCGCGGTAGCGCCCCATCCACGCGCGCGCGAGGTCGGTGAAGAACTCCGAGCCGCCGCAGCGCGCCAGGATCTGGCCCATCAGGATAAACGGCACTACGACCGACACGCCGATGTTGAGCGGCCCGCCGAGCAGCGCGTTGGTGTCGAGCCCCTCGTAGACGAGAAGGCGCGTGAACTGCACCGGGCGCGACTGGAACACGCCGGGCAGATGCTCGCCGAGCAGCGCGTAGACGCAGCCGACGAGCACGACGATGACGAGCGGCGCGCCAGAGGTGCGGCGCGTGGCTTCCAGGACCAGCACCGCGAGCGTCGCGGCGAGCAGCACGCCCTCGAGCGGGCGCGACGTCAGCTCTAGCTGCAGCGCCGGATAGCGCCACGCGACATAGAGGCACAGCGCGAGGCCGAGCGCGGCCGCCGCCGCGTCCCACCAGCGCGGCCGGCGCGGAAGGAAGGCGAGCGCGAGCGCGAACCCGAGGACGGTGACCAGGAACTGCTCGGTGTAGAGCCCGAGCCCGAACCAGCTGCGGGGCAGGTCGAGGACCCACCCCACGACGACCAGAACGAGGGCCGCCTGGAGCGCCAGGACGACCCGCTCACGCATCGTTCAGAGGCCTTTTTCCTTGTAGAACTTCTCCGCTCCGGCGTGAAAGGTTGCCGGCATCTGCTTGTGGATCTGCTGCGGATCCCAGATGTTGAACGCCTTCAGGCTGTCGGCGAGCTTCGCCTTGTTCTCGTACATGCTCTTCGCGATCTTGTAGACAGTGTCGTCCTTGACGTGCTTGCCGACCGCGACCAGATAGTCGTAGGCCATGAGCTTCGTCGGACCGTCGAGGCCGACGAAGGCCGGCGAGGGCTTGACCGTCGTGATGTACGCGTACGGCATCAGCTTCTGCATCCGCGCGAGCGACTGCGGATCGTCGGGCGTCGGCAGGTAGCGGATGCCGCCCACCGTCTTGTCGACCTCCGAGACCTTCGCCGCACCGAGCGCGAAGAAGCCGCCGTCGAGCTTGCCTTCCATGAAGTCGTCGGCGCCGCGCACCACGTTCGGCACCAGCACGGGCACGATGTCCTTCCGCGTCAGGCCGCCGGTGGCAATGATCGCATCGACGATGCGCTCGAGAGTCACCTGCGCCGAGTAGCCGTAGGGCAGGCGCTTGCCCTTCAGCTCGGCGAGCGACTTGATCGGCGAATCCTTGCGCACGAAGATGCTCGAGTAGAGCGGGAAGATCACCGCGAGCACGCGCAGGTCGGGCTGCTGGCGGCCCTTGTACATGCCTTCGCCCTTGGTCGCCTCCTCGATTTCGAGCACATTGCACACCGCGAGGTCGAGCTCGCCCGAGTTGACGAGCGGCAGCACCGCGCTCGAGCCCGAATAGGGCTGCACGCGGCTCTGCACCCCGGCCTGCTCGGACATCACGCGGGCGATCGCCGCGCTCATGTTGTAGCCGATCGAGCCCTGCGGCGCGCTGCCGAAGCCGAGCACCTGCGCGTTCGCAGCCAGCGGCGCCGCGGCGAGCGCCAGCAGCAATGCGATTGTTTTCATCACTATCCTCCTCCTGGGGAGGCGTGATTGTAACTAGCTTTGGTAAACCGAGATCTCGACCAGGTTGAGATCCGGATCGCGTAGGTACACCGAGCGCATCTCGCCCTTCGCGCCGGTCCGCGGCACCGGTCCTTCGATGATCCGCACCTTCGCTTTCTCCAGGTTGCCGATCACCTGCTCGAGCGGCACGGAGGCGATGAAGCACAGGTCGAGCGATCCGGGCACCGCGACGTGCGCGCGCGGCTCGAACTCCTTGCCCCATTCGTGCAGGTTGATCTTCTGCGCGCCGAAGTTGAAGGACAGCCGCTCGCCGCCCGGCGTCGCGAAGCGCACCAGCTTCATGCCGAGCACCTCGGTGTAGAAGCGGATGCACGCCGCCTTGTCGCGCGTCGTGAGGACGATATGGTCTATGCGATCGATCATGGCACCCCTCGCAAATGGTGACAGTCAGCCATTTCAGACGATCTGCTTCTCTCTCAGCTTGCGGATTTCCTCGGCCGAGTAGCCCACTTCCGCCAAAACCTGATCCGTGTGCTCGCCCAGCTTGGGCGCGGCGCTGCGGATCTCGCCGGGCGTGGACGAAAGCACGGGTACGATGCCCGGCACCCTGAGCGGCTCACCGTCGCCGGCGACGATGTCGCGGATCATGCCCCGCGCCGCATAGTGCGGATCGCGCGCGATGTCTGCGGCCGTGTAAATGCGCCCGGCCGGCACCTCGGCCTTTTCCATCTCGGCCAGAACCTGGTCCAGGTTCCGCTGCGAGGTCCACGCGCCGATTGCCTCGTCGATGCGCTGCATCTGCGCCGCACGGCCGTCGTTTCGCGCAAGCGCCGGATCGTCGCGCAGGTCGTCGCGGCCGATGGCGCTCATCAGGCGGCGGAACAGGCTGTCGGCGTTGCCGGCAATCAGCACATAGGCGCCGTCACGGCAGGGGTAGAGGTTCGAGGGCGCGATGCCGGGCAGCGCCGAGCCGCTTCGTTCCCGCACATAGCCCTGCGCGTCGTACTCGGGCAGCAGGCTCTCCATGCAGTTGAACATCGCCTCGTAGAGCGCCACGTCGATCACCTGTCCGTTCTCGCCCTTCTGCACGGCGTGCAAGGCGAGCAAGGCGCCGATGACGCCGTGCAGCGCGGCGATCGTGTCGCCGATGGAGAGGTTCGGCCGCGCCGGCGGCCGGTCGGGAAACCCGGTGATGTAGCGAAAGCCCGCCATCGCCTCGGCGATCGCCGCGAATCCGGGCCGCGCGCGATACGGGCCGCTCTGCCCGTAGCCCGAGATGCGCACCAGCACGAGCTTCGGGTTCTCGCGCGAGAGCACGTCCCAGCCGAGGTTCCACTTCTCGAGCGCGCCCGGGCGGAAGTTCTCGATCATGATCTGCGCGCCGCGCGCGAGCCGCCGCACGATCTCCTGGCCTTCGCGCTGGCGCAGGTCGCAGGTCACCGACTTCTTGTTGCGCGCCTGCACGTGCCACCAGAGCGAGGTGCCGTTGCGCATCCGGCGCCACTTGCGCAGCGCGTCGCCTTCCCCGGGCGGCTCGATCTTGATCACCTCCGCGCCGAAGTCGCCGAGCGTCTTGGCGCAGAACGGCCCGGCGATCAGGCTGCCGAGCTCGAGCACCTTGACGCCGGAAAGTGGTCCACCGCCGGACATGGCAGGAATTGTGGTCCTGGCCCCGAATTATTTGCGCTTGAGCAGCCGCAGCGGGTTGTACTCGAGCACCGTCTCGCCGCGCTGGTTGACGACCTTGTTGGCGAAGCGCACGAGCCCGCGGTCGCCTTTCGACGTGAGCCGGTGCTCGATGACTTCGCATTCGACGTGGATTGTGTCGCCGACCACCGTCGGCGCCTTGACGTCGAGCGTTGCGTTCAGGAAAGCGAGCCCGGTGTCCTGCATGCTCGGCAGGAGCAGCCCCTCGGCGAAGGAATAGACGAGCGCCGCGGGCACCGCGCGGCCCTTGATCGCGCGCTGGCTGTCGCTCATTTCTCCTTCTTGCACCGTGAACAGCTCCTCGGTCAGCCACGTCAGATTGGCGAACGCGGCAACGTCGGACTCCGCGATGGTGCGGCGATGCGTGCGGAAGCGGAAGCCGACATGCAGGCCCTCGAACGCGAAGCCGCGGCCGATGACCGGAAGCGCTTCAGTCACTTCTTGTTGAACTCCGAGCGCGCGCGCTCGAAAGCCTCGTGCATGCTTTTCCACGCCTGGTCGGCGCCGCGCATGAGGTCGTGCCACGCCTCGAGCGAGGCGCCCTGCACGCGGCGCAGCTCGACCATGACCCGCTCGCGCTGCCCCGCGACGTGCTCGAGCTGCTTGAGATATTGCTCGCGCATCCGGTCCTGCGCCTGCGCGGCCTTCGCCTCCCAGTCCTTGACCTGCGTGTTCCACTGGTCGATCTGCGCCTTGAGCTTCTGGACGTACTCGTCTTGCGTCATGGCATGATCCCCCTGTGAGGACGGACGCGGACATTCTAGTGCAATGACCGATTCGCTCGGCCCGCGCGGCAAGTTCGGCGTGCTAGCGCCTTCCACCAACACGTCGGTGCAGCCCGAGTACGAAGCGATGCGCCCGCGAGGCGTGACGCACCATCACTCGCGCCTCATCATCCCGGATTCGCGCGTGAGCGACAACGCGAGCTTCCTGCGCATGATGGACAACATCCGCGGCGCGCTCTTCCCGGCGCTCGAGGCGGTGCTCACCTGCCATCCCGACTATGTGATCCTCGGCATGTCGGCCGAGACGTTCTGGGACGGCCTCGCCGGCGCCTCGCAGCTGCGCCGCAAGCTCGAGAAGACCGCCAGGGTTGGCGTGGCGATGGGCTCGGACGCCTGCCGCGCCGCGCTGCGCGCGTACGGTCGCGGCATCAAGCGCCTGGGCATCATCACGCCTTATATGCCGGCGGGTGACCGCCAGGTGCGCCGCTTCTTCACCGACTGCGGCTTCGAGGTCGTAAACCTGCTCGGCCTGAAATGCCGGAGCCCGGTGCTCATCGCGCACGAATCCACGGAGCGCCTGCGCGAGGCCATCCTGCAGGTGAACCGCGGCCGCGTCGACGCCATCGTCCAGGTCGGCACCAACCTCGCCATGGCCGAGCTCGCCGCGACCGCCGAGGTGTGGCTCGGCAAGCCGGTGATCGCGATCAACGCGGCCACTTACTGGTACGCGCTCCGCGACTACGGCATCAAGGATAGGCTGGAAGGCTTCGGCCGCCTGCTCGCCGAGCACTGAGCGGTCATTATCTGGATACAACCGCCGAGCGCCGGTCGTAGCCCGAGCGACGCTCGGGACCGCGGAACGGCGGCAGCGTGCGCAGGATTGCCGCAAGAACCGCGAGGCCCACGCCGGCCGCCGCCAGGAGCCACGAGCGCTCGACCGCGCCTTCGAACACGTTGAACGCCCCCCAGCCGAAAAGCAGATAGGTGGCGAAGAAGCGCGCAGAGGGTAGCGGCCCGGGCCCGCGCAGCGCCGACCACTGCACGAACACGCCGCCGAGGCACATCAGCCACGCGAGCACCGGGAACCACGGGGCAGTCGCGGCCGGCACCCGCCAGTGCAGCACCCGCTCGAAGAGGATCACATCGAGCAGCGCGCCGAGCCCGACGCCGATGAGCAGCGCTGCGTTTCGGATCTTGGTTGTGCGCATCTATCGCCTTCCGCGCGCCAATGGCTCGCCGTTCTGCGCGTACGCCGGCGGTACGTAGAAGTTGATCGTGCGAAGCGCCGTGCGCCCGGTGTTGCGGATCTCGTGCTTCTCGCCGCGCTGGATGAAGAGCAGCGTTCCCTTGACCAGCTTGTAGCGTCTTGTCTTGACAAGCGCGCTGCCGCTGCCCGCGATAACGTAAAGCCACTGATCCGCACCGCGATGTCGATTGCGCGGATCGCCTTCGGCATCGCCGGGCGCGATCACCATCTCGGCCGCCTGCGAGCGGCGATTGCCGCGCACCACGCGGAAGCCTTCTCTCAAGCCGAGCCGCTTCATTCTCATAGCGTGGCAGAGCATACGAGCGGCGCCATGGGCTCGACCGCAGGCAAATTGCATTCCGGGTCCCGAACTTGCATCTGCCGGATGTTTTCCCCGAGAGGTGACCACCATGGAACGGATCGAGAAGAGCATCGAGGTGCGCTGCCCCGTGCGCACCGTGTACGACCAGTGGACGCAGTTCGAGGAGTTTCCGAAGTTCATGTCGGGCGTGAAGCAGGTCACGC
>CAYZFN010000240.1:0-43317 GCA_964477695.1 uncultured Enterobacteriaceae bacterium
GACTTCCGCGCCCCGCGCCAACAATCCATCTTCAACATCGCCGACCGCTTCGGGCTGTCCTCGGTGCTCTCGGGCCGCGCCGACCTGTCGGCCGCGGTGCCGGTCGCCGGGCTGACCGGGCTCGCCGTGCTGCCGTGCGGGCCGGTGCCGCCCAACCCGCTCGAGCTCCTGTCGCGCGGCAGCTTCGCGGCGCTGCTGACCAAGGCGCAGGCCGAGTACGACCTGATCCTCATCGACACGCCGCCGGCCGGCGACTATGCCGATGCGCAAAGCGTGGCGTTCCGTGCCGGCGACGTGCTGCTGCTCTCGCGGCGCGACCATACGCGGCTGGACGACACCGAGCGCGCCGTACGCGAGCTGTCCGACGCCAGCGCGCGCATCGTCGGCACGCTCATGAACACGTTCTGAATGCGGCGACCGCCGGATCGCAAGCTCGCCATGCTGCTCGCGGTCGCCACCCTGGCCGCCGTGGCCGGCCTGCTCGCTTCCCGCACCGTCGCCGGGCCGGGCGAAGGGTCGCCCGCCGCGCTGCTCGCGAAATCTCTCGGAAGGTCCTGACATGACCGTGTCGATTGCACGCCCAGCCGCCGCGCGCGGCCCGGGCCTGGGGCTCGCCATTGCCGTGCTCGCCCTGCTCGCGCTGCTGGCCGGCGCGGGCATCGCGCTCGGCGATCTCGAGGCGATGTTCGGCGTGCTGAGCTTGATCGCCGCCGTCGCGGTGCTCGCCGATTTTCGCTTCGGCGCGGTGCTCGTCATCCTGCTGCTGCCGATCGAGCACAGCTATCTCTTCCCGCACAGCCTGTTCGGCGTCACCGGGCTGAATCCGCTCAACCTGGTGCTCGCCGCGACGCTCGCCTCGTTCCTGCTGCGCGGACAGAACCTCGGCCGCTTCCTGCCCAAGCCGCTGCTGCTGCTGGTCGTGGCGCCGATGCTGTTCGCAGGCGTGCTCGGCATGCGCCACGTCGACGAGATCCACCCCGCGTATTACGAGAACATGCTGGTCGCGTTCAACGACGCGTTCGGCTACTTCCGCGACGTCGCCCTCAAGCCGTTGTTCATCGTGCTCGGCGCGCTGCTGGTCGGGGCGGCGGTGACGCGCTCGCAGAAGCCCGAGCGCTTCCTCGTGCCGATCATCGCCTCGGTGTGGATCATGAGCCTGATGTCGGTCATCTTCGTCGCCGGCTCGGGCATCAGCCTCGGCATGCTGGCCTCGACGCAGTCGCGCGAGTTCTTCTCCGCGCTCGGCATGCATGCGAACGACCTGGGCCGCCTTTACGCCGTGGCGTATGCGCTGCTGCTTTTCACGTGGGGCGAAAGCAAGGACCTGACGCTGAAAAGCCTGCTGGTCGTGACCATGGGCGTGCTGACCCTCGCGCTGCTCTTCACCTTCTCGCGCGGCGCCTTCGTCGGCTTCATCCTGGTGAACGCGCTGTTCCTCCTCTGGAAGCTGAACGCGCGCACCCTGGCGCTCGCCCTGGGCGTGCTCGCCCTGGGCGCGTGGCTGCTGCCCGGCGCGGTGATCGGCCGCATGTCGCTCGGCTTCGGCGACGGCGGCGACGTGAACGCGGTGAGCGCCGGACGCGTCGACGAGATCTGGCTGCCGCTCATTCCCGACCTGCTGCGCACCCCGCCGTGGGGCAACGGGCTCGACGCGACGATGTGGTCCCAGGCCGTGCGCGCCGACGCGATGCTGCTCGTCACCCATCCGCACAATGCCTACATCCAGGCGATCCTCGACATGGGAATCATCGGCCTCGTGCTGCTGCTCGTCTACTACGTGCACGTGTTCCGCCACCTGAAGCAGCTGGGCAGCAACCCCTATCTCAGCCCGACGATGCGCGGCTTCTTCCAGGGCGCGGTGGCGGGACTCGTGTGCTTCCTCGTCACCGGCTTCGCCGGCTCGAGCCTGCGTCCAACGTCGGAGTTCGCCTTCCTGTGGATCGCGATCGGCATGATGTACGGCCAGCTCGCGCGCAAACCCACCGGGTAATGTCCACCGCCACGCTTCGGGTCGTCGCGCCGAGCGTCGAGCTGCCGCAGCCGGGGCCGCACGTCTGCTTTGTCGCGCCCTATGCCTGGCCGGTGCTCTCGCGCGACCCGAACCTCAAGGTGGTCGGCGGCGCCGAGGTCCAGCAGTGCATCCTCGCGCGGCTGCTCGCCGGCGCGGGCTACCGGGTGTCGATGATCTCGCTCGACTTCGGCCAGCCGCAGCGCGCCGTGGTGAGCGGGGTGGAGGTGTTCAAGGCGTTCCGCGAGGCGTCCGGCATTCCGGTGCTGCGCTTCCTGCACCCGCGGCTCACCACGATGTGGCGCATGCTGCGCGAGGTCGGCGCGGACGTGTACTACCAGCGCTCGAGCGCCATGTGGACCGCGGTGATCGCCGAGTACTGCCGGCGCTACGGGCGGCGCGCGATCTACGCCGGGGCCTCGGACCGCGACTTCGACATCGGCCAGGAGCAGATCACCTACGCCCGCGACCGCTGGCTGTACCGGCGCGGCCTCGCGCGCGTGGACCGCATCGTGGTGCAGAACTCCTACCAGCTCGCGAGCTGCCGCAACAACCACGGGCGCGACGCGGTGCTGATCCCGAGCTGCTACGAGCTGCCGGCCGGCGCGCGCCTCGCCACGCCGGCGAACGACGAGGTCCTGTGGGTCGGCACGGTCCACGGCTACAAGCGGCCCGACTGGCTGCTCGAGATCGCCGAGCGCCTGCCGCACCGGCGCTTCGTGATGATCGGCGGGCCGAGCGTCGGCAAGCGCAACGAGGCCGGCTACTACGAGCACATCCGCGCCCGCGCGGCGCGCCTGCCGAACGTCGAATTCACCGGCTTCCTGCCGCTCGCCGAGGTCGAGCGCCGCTTCGACAAGGCGCGCGTGCTGGTCAGCACTTCGCTCTACGAGGGGATGCCCAACGTGTTCCTGCAGGCCTGGGCGCGCGGCGTGCCGACGGTCTCGACGGTTGACGTCGGCGCGCCCGTCAACACCGTGTTCGGCGACGCGGGCGAAGGCGCGGCGAAGGTGGAGCGGCTGCTCGCCGACGCCGCGCTCTGGCAGCGCGCCGGCAAGGACAGCCTGGACTATTTCCGCCGCAACCATTCTCCGGAGGAGGTGCTCGGGCGCTACGCGCGCCTGTTCGCGGAGCTCGTCCCATGAGCGCCGCCGCGAAGGTGATCGCCGCGCAGGGGCTCGCGCGGCGCGCGTTCTCGCTTGGCGCGGTCAAGGCGTTCGACCAGGCGCTGCAGTTCCTGCTGCCGGTGGTCCTGGTGCGCTGCCTCGATACCGCGACCTTCGGCGAGTACCGCCTGATCTGGCTCGTGGCGGGCACCGTGCTCTCGCTCGGCACGCTCGGCATGCCGCAGTCGCTGTTCTATTTCCTGCCGCGCTCGGATCGCGCCGCACGGCGGCTGTACCTGCACCAGACCTTCCTGTTCCTCGGTGTCACGGGCCTGCTGGCCGCCGCGGCGGTGAGCCCGTTGAACCCCTGGCTGCCGCCGACCCTGCTGCCGCTCGCGAAATACGGCGCGCTCGTACCGGCGTTCGTGGTGCTGTGGGTCACGGCGTCCTTCCTCGACTACCTGCCGACCATCGAGGAGCGCATCGGCCTGCAGGCCTTCGTCACCCTCACGAGCGGGCTCGCCCGCACGCTGCTGCTCGCCGGCGGCGCGTGGCTTACCGCCGATCTCGGCATCATGCTGTGGCTGCTCGTCGCCGTCGTGCTCTTCAAGCTGGCGCTGCTCGTCGGCTACCTCGAGCGCTTCCACGGCTGGCGCCGGCCATGGTTCCACGTGTCCACGTTCCGCGGCCAATTCACGTATGCCGCGCCGTTCGGCGTGTCGGCGGCGCTCTACGGCCTGCGCAGCCAGGCCGACCAGTGGGTGGCGGCAAGCCTGTTCGCCCTGCACAGCTTCGCCGCCTTCTCGATCGCCGCGATCGTCGGCCAGGTGGTGAACATCTTCCGCACCTCGGTGCTGGAAGCCTTCCTGCCGAGCATGAGCCGGCTGGAAGCGGCCGGCGACATGCGCAGCGCGATGGACATGAACGCGCGCGCCAACGAGATGGTCGGCTGGGCGCTCTATCCGTTCCTCGGCTTCGCGTTCGTGTTCGCCGAGGACATCGTGTCGCTCATCTACACCTCGCGCTACGTCGAGGCGGCCCCGGTGATGCGCGTCTACATCGTCGGCATGCTGATCCTGGTGATCGAGATCTCGAGCGTGCTGCAGCTGCTTCGCCAGGGCGTGTTCAATGCGATGGTCAACGCGAGCGTGCTCGGCCTGTCGATCGCGGTGAGCTGGAGCGCCGGCGCTCACTTCGGGCTCGCTGGCGCCGCCGCGGGCAGCGTGCTCGCGCTGTACCTGGACCGCTTCGTCAACCTGCGCCGCATCAAGAAGCTCACCGGCGTGCGCGTGCGCAGACAGCAGCACTGGGCGGCGCTCGCCCGCCTGCTTGCGCTCAGCGCGCTGGCCGCGGCGCTTGCCTGGCTCAGCGTGGACTTCCTGCTGCGCGGGACAGGACCCATGGTCCGATTGCTCGCCGGCGCAGTGGTGATCGGCGGCTTCTATGGCGCGGCGACCTGGCGCAGCCACATCGCCCCGGCCCTCAGATCGCAAATGCGCCACGGCAGATGAAACTCGTCTTCATCACCGGCTCGCTGGTGCACGGCGGCGCCGAGCGCCATTCGATCACGCTCGCCAACCGGCTGGCCGAGCGCGGCCACGAGTGCCACGCCGTCTACGTCAAGAACGTGCCGGACCAGCTCGGGCGGCTGCACCTCGTCGAGCCCTCGAGCGTGCGCTGCCTGCACGCGCGCCGCTACTTCGACCTCGTCGCGCTCTCGCACCTGCGGGCGTTCCTCGCGCGCCTCGGGCCCTCGCTCGTCTTCGCGACGAACTCCTATGCGCTCATGTACGCGAGCCTCGCGCGCGGTCGCTCGCCGCTCGCCGTGGCGCTGCACACGACCTACCTGCGCACGGTGAAGGAGCGGCTGCAGATGCTCGCCTACCGGCCGCTTTACTGGTCGGCCGATGCGGCGGTGTTCGTGTGCGAGCGGCAACGCGCGCACTGGGCCCGACGCGGCGTCTTCGGCCGCAGGAACTCGGTGATCTACAACGGCGTCGACCTCGACTACTGGCAGCGCGATCCCTGCGCCGGCGAGACCGTGCGCCGCGCCGCCGGGTTCCGGCGCGGCGACTTCGTCGTCGGGTTGTCGGCCGTCCTGCGCCCGGAGAAGAACCCGGTGCAGCTCGTCGAGGCGATCGCGCGCCTGCGCCAACGCGGTGTACCCGCCAAGGCTTTCCTCATCGGGGACGGACCCGAGCGCTCTGCCGTCGAAGCGAAGGCCGGGGAATGCGGGGTAGCGGAGCACGTCGTCATCAGCGGCTTCCAGCAGGATGTCCGGCCTTACGTCAGCGCGTGCGACGTGCTCGCCCTCACCAGCTTCACCGAAGCGCTGTCGCTCGCCGCGATCGAGGCCATGGCGCTCGGGCGGCCGGTGGTGCACCCGGACGTCGGCGGCGCGCGCGGGCTGATCGCCGACGGCGAGGACGGGCTGCTCTTCCCGGTCGGCGACACCGCAGCGCTGGTCTCGGCCCTGCAGAGACTGCTCGATGCGGGACTGCGCGAGCCGATGGGCCGGCGGGCGCGCAGCAAGGTGGAACTGCAGTTCTCCGAGAGCGCCATGGTCGATCGCTACGAGGCGCTGCTCGCCGAAATCGCATCTCCAAGGAGAAAGCATGAGCACGTACGAAAACGCGCGCCAGCGCATTAGGAGCTCGTCGCGCGCCTGGCTGGTCACGGGCGTGGCCGGGTTCATCGGCTCGCACCTCGCCGAGCAGCTGCTCGCGCTCGGCCAGCGGGTGGTCGGGCTGGACAACTTCTCGACCGGCAAGCGCGCCAACCTGGAGCCGCTGCAGTCGCGCAACTTCCGGTTCATTGAAGCCGACATCCGTTCCATCGACGCATGTCGCAGGGCCTGCGACGGGGTGGACGTCGTGCTGCACCAGGCCGCGCTCGGCAGCGTGCCGCGCTCGATCGACGACCCGATCGCCAGCACCGAGTCGAACGTGACGGGCTTCCTCAACATGCTGGTCGCGGCGCGCGACGCGGGCGTCGGCCGCTTCGTGTACGCGAGCTCGAGCGCGGTGTACGGCGACCACCCGGCGCTGCCCAAGGTGGAAGACGTGACCGGCCGCGCCATGTCGCCCTATGGGCTTACCAAGCACGTGAACGAGCTCTACGCCGGCGTGTTCGACGTCTGCTACGGCTACCAGGCGATCGGCCTGCGCTACTTCAACGTGTTCGGTCCGCGCCAGGACCCGCACGGCGCCTACGCCTCCGTGATCCCGGCCTGGATCGACGCGCTCCTGACCGGCCAGCCCGCCTACATCAACGGCGACGGCACGGCGGCGCGCGACTTCTGCCACATCGAGAACGTCGTGCAGGCCAACCTGCTCGCCGCGACGGTCGAGGACCCGGCGGCGCTCGGCCAGGCCTACAACATCGCGCTGGGCGACCAGACCTCGCTCGCCGAGCTGTTCGCCATGATGCGCGACATCCTCGGCCTCAAGGACGCGACGCCGGTGCACCGCCCGCCGCGCAAGGGCGACCTGCAGTTCTCGCGTGCCGATACGTCCAAGGCCGAGCGCCTGCTCGGCTACAAACCCGCCGTTCGAATCATGCCCGGACTGAAACAGACCATCGAGTGGTACGCGGACAATCTCTCGCCTGCCCGGCAAGAGAGGAGAGTCGCCCATGCTTGAAGTGCTGGCCAGGGAAGAAAAGCCGCCGGTAAAGCCGGAGCTCGCCACCGTCGCGGTGGTGGGTCTGGGCTACGTCGGCCTGCCGGTCGCGGTGGCCTTCGGCCGCGAGCGGCCGACGATCGGCTACGACCTGTCCAAGCGGCGCGTCGAGAACCTGCGCCATCACGTCGATGCCACCGGCGAGGTGGCGACCGCGCAGCTGCTCGAGGCCAGGGAGCTCGCCGTCACGAGCTACCCGGCCGAGCTCGCCAAGGCGGATTTCATCATCGTCGCGGTGCCCACGCCGATCAATTCCGCGCGCCAGCCCGATCTCTCGCCGCTCGAGTCGGCGAGCGAGACCGTGGGGCGCTACCTGAAGCCGGGCGCGATCGTGGTCTACGAGTCGACCGTCTATCCGGGGGCGACCGAGGAGGTGTGCGTGCCGATCCTCGAGCGCGCCTCGGGCATGCGCTGGCGGCAGGATTTCCACGTCGGCTACTCGCCTGAACGCATCAACCCGGGGGACCGGAAGCATTGTTTTGAGAACATCCTGAAGGTCGTCTCGGGCGACGATGCGGAAACCCTCGAGAAGGTCGCGGCGATCTACGGCTCGGTGGTGAAGGCGGGCGTGTACAAGGCGTCCTCGATCCGCGTCGCCGAGGCGGCCAAGGTGATCGAGAACACGCAGCGCGACCTGAACATCGCGTTCGTCAACGAGCTGGCCATCATCTTCGAGAAGATGGGCCTCGACACGAGCGAGGTGCTGAAGGCCGCCTCGACCAAGTGGAACTTCCTGCCGTTCCGGCCCGGCCTGGTGGGCGGGCACTGCATCGGCGTCGATCCCTATTACCTCACGCACAAGGCGGAGCTGCTCGGCTACCACCCCGAGGTGATCCTCGCCGGCCGGCGCATCAACGACGGCATGGGCAGCCACATCGCGCGCAAGACCGTGCAGCAGATGATCCACGCCGGGCGCAACATCAAGGGCGCCAAGGTGAACGTGCTCGGGCTGACCTTCAAGGAGGACGTGCCCGACATCCGCAACTCCAAGGTCATCGACATCGTGCGCGAGCTGCACGAGTTCGGCGTCGAGACCTTCGTGCACGACCCGGCGGCGAGCGCCGAGGACGCGCTGCACGAGTACGGCGTGCGGCTGGTCGAGTGGGACGCGCTGCCCGCCGCCGACGCCCTGATCCTGGCGGTCGCGCACCGCCGCTATCTCGAGCTGCCGAACGCGGCGCTCATGGAGAAAGTGGTGCGCGCCGGCTGCATTGTCGACGTCAAGGCGGTGCTCGACGCCCCGGCGCTGCGCAAGGAAGGCCTGCGCGTTTGGAGGCTCTAGCGTTATCGCAGTGCCCGCAGCCGCGGCGCCTCAAGGTCGGCGTGTGGACCGACTCGCGCCTGCAGCCGCGCTGGATCGTCGAAGCGCTCGGCCGCCTCGCGGGCTCGGATTTCGCCGAGGTCGTGCTGGTGGACGCCGGCAGCGCAATGCCGACCTCGCCCGGCGCCCTGTGGCAGATCTACAAGGTGGTAGACGAAAGGCTGTTCGGCGCCGATCCCTCGGATCGCCTGGACATCGCCGAGGTCCTGCGGCGCGGCACGGCGCGCGAGCTCGACGTCGCGTTCGCGGTCGGCGCGCTCGACGACAGCGCGCTCGACGGCCTCGCGCGCTACGGCGTGTGGCGTTTCTGCTTCGGCACCGAAGGCGCCGACGACGAGACGATCGCCGGCGTGCGCGAGGTGGCGCGCGAGCAGCCGCTCACCGGCTCGGGGCTGAAGGTACGTCTCACGCCCGGCGCGCCGCCGCGGCTCGCCTACCAGTCGTGGTCGCGCACCTACCCCTTTTCCGTGGCGCGCAACCGCGACCACCTGCGCAAGACCGGCGAGTTCGCCTGGCGCGCGCTGCGCGAGCTCGCGCACGCCGGGAATTCGTGGCTGCAGTCGTGCCGTCCGCTCCCGGCGCGGCCCGAGCCGCAGCCGCTCGGCGCCGGCGAAGCGCTGAAGATCGGCTCGCGGCTGCTGCTGCGCGGCGCCGAGAAGGCGCTGGGCGTGGAGCAATGGTTCCTCGCCTATAGGTTCAATGAGGCTTTCTCCCAGCCGGTTCCTCCGGACCTGCGCGGCTTCACGCGCATCCTGCCGCCCAAGGATCGCGACTGGGCCGATCCGTTCCCGGTCTCGGCCAACGGCCGCTACTACATCTTCTTCGAGGAAGTGCCGTTCGCGACGCGCAAGGGCCACATCGCGATGATCGAGGTCGACCGCGCCGGGCGCTGGTCGGCGCCGGTCAAGGTGCTCGAGCGCGATTACCACCTTTCCTACCCATTCCTCTTCGAGCACGAGGGCGCGCTCTACATGGTCCCCGAGAGCGCGCGCAACCGCACGGTGGAGCTCTGGCGCTGCGTCGATTTCCCGGGCGAATGGCGCCGCGAGACCAACCTGCTCGAGGGCGTGCGTTGCGTCGACGCCACCCTGCACCGCGCGGCCGACCGCTGGTGGATGTTCGCCAACTGCGCCGCCGGCGAGAGCCGCCTCTTCGACGACGAGCTGTGCCTGTTCTCGGCCGAACGCCTGGGCGGCGAGTGGCAGCCGCACGCGAAGAACCCGGTGAAGTCGGATCCACGCTGCAGCCGGCCGGCGGGGCGGCTCTTCACGAAGCACGGCAGCCTGTACCGCCCCGCGCAGGTCTGCGTGCCGCGCTACGGAGCGGGGCTTTCCATTCACCGCGTGGTCAAGCTGAACGGCCAGGAATACGCCGAGCGCCAGGTCGAGCGGATCGTGCCGCCGGCGGCGAGCGGGCTGCTCGGCCTGCACACCATGAACCATGCGGGCGATCTCGCCGTGGTGGACGCATTCGTGCGCCGCAGGCGAATCTAGCCGGCTATGAAAACCCGCCTGCAATCCCACATCGTCATGCTCGGCGCCGCGCCCGGCACGCGCGGCGCGGTCGCCTCCGTGGTCGAGGCCTACCGCGCGCACGGCCTTTTCGGGCGCTGGCCGATCGACTATCTCGCGACCACCGCCGATGGATTGCCTATCCACAAGATAGGGACCTTCGGAAAGGCGGTGCGCGACTTCGCGCTCGCCCTGGCACGCCATCCGAGGACGGCGGTCCACCTGCATGTCGCGAAGTCCTCGTTCTGGCACCAGGCGCCGTTCGCCGCGGCCGCGCTCGCCGCGCGCTGCCCGCTCATCGTGCAGCTGCACGGCTCGGGCTTCGGCAACGAGGCGCGGCCGCTCCTGCAGCAGGCCGCGTGCGTGATCGTCGCCTGCGACGCGCAGCGCATCTGGGTGAGATCGCATGCGCGCAACGCCCATGTCGTCTGCGTCCCGCCGCCTGCCGTCGTGCAGGCCGCGCTGCCGGCCACGCGTCCCAACGTGGTGCTGTTCCTCGGTCGGCTCGAGGCGGGCAAGGGAATCTACGACCTGCTCGACGCGCTGGCCGCCGTGCGCGGCGCGGTGCCCGACGTGCGCCTCGTGTGCGCAGGCGAGGGCGACCGGGTCGGCGTCGCGCGCTATGCCGAGCGGCTCGGCATCGCCGACGCCGTGAAGTTCACCGGCTGGGTCGGCCCGTCCGGCAAGCGCGCGCTGCTCGAGACGGCGGCGGTCTTCGCGCTGCCCTCCTACGACGAAGCCCTGCCGGTGAGCCTGATCGAAGCCATGAGCGCGGGCGTTCCGCCGGTCGTCTCGCCGGTGGGCGGCATTCCCGAGGTGGTCCAGGAGGGCATCAGCGGCGTGTTCGTCGCGCCCGGCGACAAGGCCGGCCTCGAGCGGCGCCTGAAGCGGCTGCTCCTCGATCGCGCCCTCGCCGAGCGCATCGGCGCCGCGGCGCGCGAGTCGGCGCGCCTGCGCTTCGCGCCCGAGCGCATCCTCGCGCGCCTCGAGGAGATCTACGCGGCGGCCGGCGTCACGCGCATCGGCGCGACCGAGCTGCCGCAGGCGGCCACGCTCAAGAAAGCCGCGTGAAGCGCCCGGTCGTCCTGCTCCTCGGGCCGAGCCGCGAGGCGATGAGCGGTGTCACGACCCACGTCAACGCGCTGCTCGCCTCGCGCCTCGCCAGCCATTTCGAGCTCGCCCACTTCCAGGTCGGGAGCGAAGGGCGGGCGGAAGGCCCGCTCGGCCGCCTGCTGCGCCTCGCGCTGAGCCCGTTCGTCCTCGGCGCGGCGATCCTGCGCGCGAGCGCGGCGCTGGTGCACATCAACACCTCGCTCGGCCTCAAGGCCTATTCCCGCGACCTCGCCTATCTGCTGGTCGCCAAGCTGTGCGGCGCCAGCGTCGTGTGCCAGATCCACGGCGGCGCGCTGCCGCGCGAGTTCGCGCGCAGCGCCCTTACGCGCGCGCTCCTGCGGGCGACGCTGCGGCTGCCCGATGCGCTGGTGGTGCTGGCGAGCGCCGAGCTTGCGGCGTACCGCGAGTTCGTGCCCGAGCAGGACGTGGTGCAGCTCGCGAACGGCATCGACTGCACGCCCTACCAGCGCTACAACCGCGCGCTGCCCGCGGCCGCGGAGCCGCTGCGCCTGATCTACGTCGGGCGCCTTGCGCAGGCCAAGGGACTTCCCGAGACCATCGAGGCGCTGCGCATCGTGCGCGCGCGCGGCATCGCGGCGCGCCTCGTCGTCGCCGGCGGCGGGCCGGAGGAAGCGCGCCTGCAGCTGCAGGTGCGCGAGGCCGGCCTCTCGCGCGACGTCGCCTTCGTCGGCGCGGCGTTCGGCGACCGCAAGGCGCGGCTCCTCGCCAACGCCGACGTGCTGGTGCTCGCGAGCTACGCCGAAGGCCTGCCGTTCGCGCTGCTCGAGGCGATGGCCGCCGGTGTCGTGCCGATCGCGACGCCGGTGGGCGCCATTCCCGATGTCGTGACCTCCGGCGAGCACGGCCTGCTGGTCGAGCCGCGCGACGCGCACGCGATCGCCGACGCCATCCTGACGCTCGCGAGCGAGAAGAAGCTTCTGGCAAGGATGAGCGCGGCGTGCCGCCGGCGGGTCGCCGGCGCCTACTCGCTCGACCGGGTGGTGCGCGGCTTCGCCGACATCTACTGCAACCTGTGCGCGCCGCGCGCGCCGAGGGTGGTCCTCTAGCATGTGCGGCATCGCCGGCTGGATCGCCCCGGCGGCCAGCGCGCCGAGCGACACCGCGCTGCGGCCGATGCTCAACGCGATCGCCCACCGCGGCCCCGACGGCGAAGGCAGCTTCGCCTTCGCAGCGCGCCAGGGCGAGTACCGCGGCATGCTCGGTCACCGGCGCCTCGCGATCATCGATCCGGCCGGATCGCAGCAGCCCATGCGCGACCCGGCCGCCGGGCTCGCGCTCAGCTTCAACGGCGAGATCTTCAATTTTCGCGAGCTGCGCGACCAGCTGAGCAGCCACGGCTACCTCTTCACCCGCGATTCCGACACCGAGGTGCTGCTGCGCGCCTACCAGCACTGGGGCCCGCAGTGCGTGCACCGCCTGCGCGGCCAGTTCGCGTTTGCCGTGTGGGACGCGCCGGCGGAGCGCCTGTTCCTCGCCCGCGACCGCTTCGGCGAGAAGCCGCTCTACCTTTGCGAGCGCGGCGGGGCGCTGTTCTTCGCCTCCGAGATCAAGGCGCTGCTCGCCGCGCCGCTGACGCCGCCGCAAATCGATCTCGAGGCGGTGTGGGATTACCTCGCGTACCGCTACGTGCCGGGTCCGCGCACGCTCTTCAGCGGCATCCGCAAGCTCGCGCCGGGCGCGAGCGCGCTGTGGCAGGCGGGTCGCCTGCAGGAAAGCCGCTACTGGTCGCCGCCCGACCGGCTGCCGCTCTCGCCCGGCGGCCGGCGCGGCGGCGCGGTGCGCGACGAGTTCCTGGCGCGGCTGCGCGAGGCGGTGCGGCTGCAGATGGTGAGCGACGTGCCCTTCGGCGCCTATCTCTCGGGCGGCCTGGACTCGAGCGTCATCGTGGCGCTGATGGCCGAGTGCGGCGGGCGGGTCAAGACCTTCTCCGTGGGCTTCGCCGAAGACCGCTACAACGAGCTCGCCCACGCCGCGCAGGTGGCGCGGCGCTTCGGCACCGAGCACCACGAGATCGTGGTGTCGCACCGCGACCTCGTGCAATACCTGCCGCAGCTCGTCGCGCAGCGCGACGCGCCGGTCTCCGAGCCCTCCGACATCCCGGTCTACCTCCTGTCGCGCGAGGCGGCGCGCAGCGTGAAGATGGTGCTCACCGGCGAAGGCTCGGACGAGATCCTGGGCGGCTACCGCAAGCACGCCGCCGAATGCCTGGCGTGGATGTACTGGAGCGTGCCGCGCTCGCTGCGCCGCAGCCTGCTCGGGCCGCTGATCCACGACCTGCCGGGCCGTTTCCGCGACGTGAAGATCGCCATGGAGTCGCTCAACTGCGAGGACTGGCGCGAGCGCTACGTGCGCTGGTTCGGCGCGCTCGACTTCCGCAGCCGGCGCGCGCTGTGCCGGCTGCGCATGCCCGAGCGCGACCCGCACGACGACCGGCCGCCCTTCGACGCGGCGAGCGGGACCAGCCCGCTGCGCCGCATCCTGTACTTCGACCAGACGAGCTGGCTGCCCGACAATCTGCTCGAGCGCGGCGACCGCATGACGATGGCCGCTTCCGTGGAGGCGCGCATGCCCTTCCTCGACCATAAGCTCGCCGAGTACGTCTCCTCGCTGCCCGACGAATGGCGCGTCGACGAGCTGCGCAGGAAGCGCGTGCTGCGCGAGGCGGCGCGAGTGCTCCTGCCGCGCGACGTGCTGAAGCGGCGCAAGGTCGGCTTTCGCGTGCCGATCAACGAATGGTTCGCCGGCGAGCTGCGCGACTACGTCGCCGAGCACCTGCAGAGCCCATCCTCGGTCACGCGCAGCTACTACGACGGCGCCGCGCTCGACCGCCTGATCGACGAGCACGTGAGCGGCCGCCAGACGCACGACAAGCTGATCTGGACGCTGCTCACCCTCGAGGTCTGGCAGCGCCAGGTCGCCGTCACCCCGGCACGGGAGACCCTCGCATGTGCGGCATAGCGGGCTGGGCCACGGGCCCGGCAAAAAGTAGCCCTGAGCGTAGCCCCGAGCCGCCCACGCCGGACGCGCTCGCCGGCATGGCCCAGGCGCTCGCGCATCGCAACGGCGAGGAGCCGCTCTGCGCGGTGATCGACCGCAGCCGCCGGCGTTGCGTGGTGCTCGCGGCATCCCTGAACGACGCCGCGGCGCGCATCTCGCTCGCCCTCGACGGCTCGATCCTCAACGCGGCGGAGCTGCGCGCCGAGCTTGGCCGACGCGGCTTCGCTTTCCGAGGCACGAGCGACACCGAGCTGCTGCTGCGCGCGTACGAGTACTGGGACAAGGAAGTCGTGAAGCAGCTGCGCGGCGCCTTCGCCTTCGCGCTCTGGGACGCGCGCAAGGAGCGCCTCATGCTCGCGCGCGACCGCTTCGGCCAGAAGCCGCTCTACCTGCGCGAGGCGGGCGCGACGCTGCATTTCGCCTCGCAGCCGAAGGCGCTGTCGCGCGCGCCCGGATTCGCCGCCGAGGTCGACCTCGGCGCGGTCGGCGAATACCTCGCGATCGGCTACGTGCGCGGGCCGCGCACGCTGCTCCAGGGCGTGCGCAAGCTCGCGCCGGGCAGCTACGCGCTCTGGCAGTTCGGCAACCTGCGCGAGGTGCGCTACTGGAGCGTGCCCGACGGCGAATCGGCCGAGCACCGCCGCCCCGGCGGCGATCCGGTCGAGGGCTTCATCGAGCGGCTCGATGACGCAGTGCGCTCGGCCATGCCGGCCTGCGCCCCGGCCGGAGTACTGCTTTCCGGCGGCTACGACTCGGCGGCGATCGTCGCGCTGTTGAAGCGCCACGGCGAGCGCATCGCGACCTTCTCGGCCGGATTCGCCGACGACAAGCGCAGCGAGCTCGCCGCGGCGGCGAAGCTCGCGCAGCATTTCGGCACCGAGCACCACGAGCTCGTGCTGCAGCCGCGCGAGATCCTCGTTCGGCTGCCGCAGCTCGTCGCGAGCCGCGACGCGCCCTTCTCGCGCCCCGCCGACATCGCGCTGCATCTCCTGGCGCGCGAGGCGGCGCGGCACGTCAAGGTCGCGCTGTCCGGCGATGGCGGCGACGAGGTGCTGGGCGGCTACCGCCGCCACACTTTCCTGCGCGGCTTCGCGCCGCGGCCGCACCGGCCGGGCGGCCTTTTCCTCATCCCTCTAAATGAGCCGGTCAGGCCGGGAGACCAGGAAGGGAAGTCGACGCCTTTACGGCGCTTGCTCTACTACGAGCAGATCGGCTGGCTGCCCGACAACCTGCTCGAGCGCTCCGATCGCATGAGCGCCGCGGCCTCGCTCGAGCTGCGCGCGCCGTTCGTCGACCACCGGCTCGCCGAATACGTCTCGACGCTGCCCGATGCGCTGCGCGTGCGCGGCCTGACCACCAAGCGCATCCTGCGCGAGGCCGACAAGCGCCTGCTCGCCCGCACGCCGTTGAAGCCGCGCAAGGCCGGCTTCCGCATCGCGCTCGCCGACTCGCTGCGCGGCGAGATGCGCGACCTGCTCGACCTGCTGCGGGGCCCCGGCTGCCTGACCCGCAAATACTACGACGGCGCTTCGCTCGATCGGATCGTCGACGAGCACGCGGCGGTCCGTAAAAACCACGAAGAGATCCTTTGGACGCTTCTCAACCTGGAAATCTGGCACCGCGGCCAGCCGACGGCGGCGCATCCGGCCTGAGCCGCGCGCTGCGCTGGCGGCTGAACCGCCTGCGCTGCATGACGCCGTTCGAGGTCGCGCACCGCGCGCTGCGCTTCGCGCAGGCGCGCGTCGAGCGCGCCGGCTGGCTGAATGCCGGCGCGGTGCCCGAGCCCGACCTGTCGCGCCAGGGCGCGACATGGATTTATCCCAATGAAAGCATCGCCGCCGCGCCCTACGTGGCGGCGGCGGAGCGCGCGGCGATCGGCCGCCTCGACGTGTTCGCGCTCGCCGATCTTGACCTCGGCCTGCCGCCGCGCTGGAACCGCGACCCGAAGACCGGCATAGAGGCGCCGCTGCGCTTCGGCAAGACGCTCGACTATCGCGATCCCGACCTGGTCGGCGACATCAAGTACCTGTGGGAGCCGAACCGCCACCTGCACCTGGTGACGCTGGCCCAGGCGTATGCGCTGACACGCAAGGAAAAGTATCTGGATGCGCTCGGCGAGCAGCTCGAGAGCTGGTTCCTCGCCTGCCCGGCGGGCTTCGGCCCGAACTGGTCGAGCGCGCTCGAAGCGGGCATCCGCCTCGTCAACTGGTCGATCGCCTGGCAGCTTGTCGGCGCGCCGCAGGCGCTGGAGGAAGGCCTGCGCCGGCGCTGGCTCGAGTCGGTCTACCAGCATGCGCGCTTCGTCCGCCACTGGTTCTCGGCGCACTCTTCGGCCAACAACCACCTGATCGGCGAGGCGGCCGGCCTGTTCGTCGCCGCGCTGACCTGGCCGCATTGGCGCGAAGCCCGCGATTGGCTCCTGACCTCCAAAAAAATACTGGAGCGGGAGGCATCCCTGCAGACCGCGCCCGACGGCGTGAACCGCGAGCAGGCGCTCTGGTACCAGCAGTTCGTGCTCGACATGCTGCTCCTGCCGCTGCTCGCCGGCCGGGCCGGCGGCGAGCGCTTCTCGGCCCAGTTCGAGTCGCGCATCGAGGCGATGATCGACTTCATCGCCTGCGTGATGGACGCGGGCGGCCACGTGCCGATGCTGGGCGACGCCGACGACGGCTACCTCGTGCGGCTCGATCACGAGCCCGGGTTCTGCCCCTACCGCTCGGCGCTCGCCACCGGTGCGCTGCTCTTCCGCCGCGGCGACTTCAAGCTGAAGGCGGGCCGGCTGGACGACAAGGCGCGCTGGCTCTTCGGCGAGGACGCCGAAGCGCGCTTCGCCGCGCTCGACCCCGAGACGACGCGCCTGCCGCTGCGCCAGAGCTTTCCCGAAGGCGGCTACTTCGTGCTCGGTTGCGATTTCGACACGGCGCGGGAGATCCGCGCGATCGTCGACGCCGGCCCGCTCGGCTACACGTCGATCGCCGCGCACGGCCATGCCGACGCGCTTTCCTTCACGCTCTCGGTGCACGGCCGCGAGATCCTGATCGATCCCGGGACCTACGCCTACCACACGCAGCGCGAGTGGCGCGAATACTTCCGCGGCACGTCCGCGCACAACACCGTGCGCATCGACGGCCAGGACCAGTCGGAGCAGGGCGGCAACTTCCTGTGGCTGCGCCATGCGCGCGCCGGCTGCAGCCTGTGGCTCTCCACCGCCGAGAAGGACTGCTTCGAGGGCTGGCACGACGGCTACGCGCGCCTTGCCCAGCCGGTCAAGCACCGGCGCCTGGTCGAGCTCGACAAGCGCAACCGCCGCCTGGTCGTCGAGGACCACCTCGACATGGCGGGCGAGCACGAGGTGGAGCTGTTCTTCCACTGCGCCGAGGCGTGCAGCGTCGACGCGATCGCCGGCGGCTTCGTCGTCTCGCGCGACGGCGTGCAGGTGAAGCTCGTGCTGCCGCCGTGCGGCGACTCCTCGGTGCACAAGGGCTCGACGAAGCCGATCCTCGGCTGGGTGTCGCGCGCCTTCGACCGGCGCGTGGCGACCCACACCCTCGTCTGGCGCGCGCGGCTCGCCGGGCCGACCGAGCTGCGCACCGAGCTCTGCTTATGACGCCATGATGACCTTGCTGAAGAACGAGGTCCGCTTCGCCGGACGCTTCCTGTTCCGGGACAATCCGGCGCTGACCGCCGCGATCGCCCGCGAGCTGGCGGAAAACGAAACGAAAGACGAGCGCGAGCTGGCCGCGCTGACGAAGCGCCGCCTGCACGCGACCCTGCAGCGCGCGATCGAGGTGCTGCCTTACTACGCGCGCGTGCGACGCGATTTCTCGCCGGACGAGAGCGAGCAGGTGCTGCGCGAATGCTTCCCGGTGATCGGCAAGGCCACCCTGCTTGCCAACCGCGCGACCCTGTACCCGAACGGCGGCGTGCACAAGCTCTGGGATGCGCTGGGCAAGACGAGCGGCACCACCGGCACGCCGCTCACGATCTTCCGCAGCCCGCGCTCGGTGCTCTACGAGAACGAGTTCCTGAAGCGGCACTGGCGCTGGGGCGGCTTCCGGGCCGGAATGAAGCGCGCGACGCTGCGCGGCGACCTGGTCGTGCCGATAACCCGGAGCGAGCCGCCCTATTGGTTCTACAACCGCTACAACAACCAGCTGCTGCTCTCCTCGCGCCACCTGACCGATCGCTGCGCGGGCGCCATCATCGACAAGCTCGCCGAGTACCGCCCGGACATGCTGCAGGCCTACCCGTCGACCGCCTACACGCTCGCGGGCTATCTCGCGCGGCGCAACGTCAGGCTGCGCGTGCCGGTCGTCTTCTCCGCCTCCGAGCCGCTGTATCCGCACCAGCGGCAGGCGATCCTCGAATGGCTCGGCTGCAAGATCCTGGACATGTACGGCATGGCCGAGCGCGTCGCGTTCGCGACGCAGTGCGAGCACGGCTCGCTGCACGTCAACCCGGACTACTCGTACGTCGAGATCGTCGACGAGGAGGGCAGGCCGACGCGCGATCACGGCTTCGTCGTGGGAACCACGTTCCACAACGAAGCGATGCCGCTGGTGCGCTACCGGCTGTCCGACCGCACGCGCTGGAAGCCCGGCCGCTGTGCCTGCGCCCGGGCGTTCCCGGTGATCGAGGAGGTCGCCGGCAAGTACGAGGATCGCATCACCGGCAGCAACGGCGCGGCGGTCAGCGCCTCCGTCCTGACCTTCGCGTTCAAGGGCCTCGACAACATCCGCCGCTCCCAGGTGGCGCAGGTCGGACAGGCGCACTGGGAGATCCGCCTGGTGCCCGACGCCGGGTTCGGCGATGCCGAGCGGCGCCGGCTGGTGGACAACATCCACCGCCTCGTCGACCCGGGCGTCAAGGTCGACGTCGTCCTCAAGGACGAGCTGTCCGGCACCGCGGCCGGCAAGTTCCGCTGGGTGGTCAACGAGACGTGAAGAAGATCGTCATGATCGGCACGGGGCGCGACACGCTCGGGGGCATCGCGGCCGTGGTCAACGTCTATGCGGATTGCGGGATGTTCGAGCGCTTCCCGGTGTGCTACCTGCGCAGCCACCGCGACGGCAGCGCCGCGGGCAAGCTCGCGGCCATGCTCGAGGGCGCGCTGCGCTACCTCGGCATGCTGCTCGCCGGGCAGGTCGGGCTCGCGCACGTGCACGTCGCGTCGCGCGCCAGCTTCTGGCGCAAGTCCGTCTTCCTCCTTCTGTCGTTTCTCTTCCGCGTGCCCGTGGTGCTGCACCTGCACGGCGGCGAGTTCGCGATCTTCCACGGCAAGGAGTGCGGGCCGCTGCGACGGCGCTTCATCGCCTGGGTGTTCGACCGCGCGACGCATGTCGTGGTGCTCTCCGAAGGCTGGCGGCAATGGGTCCGTTCCATCTCGTCCAATCCGCGCGTTGACGTGATCCGCAACCCGGTGATCGCGCCCGCGAGGGTCCCGCCTTGGGACAGCCGGCGCCGCGGCCGGGTGCTCTGCCTCGGGCGGCTGAACAAGGGCAAAGGCTCCTACGACCTGCTGGAAGCGGCGGCGCTCGCGCCGGTGGCGTCGCTCGAGCTGCGCCTGGGCGGCGACGGCGAGCTCGAGCAAGTCCGCGAGCGGGCGCGCGAGCTCGGCATCGAAGATCGCGTGCACGTGCTCGGCTGGCTGCGCGACGAGGCGAAGGCGCGCGAGCTGGCGAGCGCCAGCGTATTCGTGCTCGCTTCCTATAACGAGGGGCTGCCGATGAGCGTGCTCGAGGCGATGGCCGCCGGCTTGCCGGTCGTGAGCACCCGCGTGGGCGGTATCCCGGAAGCGGTGTCGGACGGAATCGAAGGCTACCTGATCGACCCCGGCGACGTCGCCGCTCTCACCGATCGCCTTGGGCGCCTCGCGAGCAATCCGGGCCTCGCGCGCCAGATGGGCGATGCGGCGCGACGCAAGGTGCAGGCGATCTATTCCGCGCAGGCGGTGCTGCCGCGCATCGAGACGATCTACGCCGCCTCGGGCTTTCGGCCCCGCATCCCGTGCTAGCCCAACCGGCCCGCCGGGTCGATCCTCAGCCGGCCCCCCTCCGCGTGCTCATGCTCGGCCCGGCGCTCGAGGTGCGCGGCGGCATTTCGGCCGTCGAGCGCGCGCTGATCGCCGCCCTGCCCGTGCATGTCGCGGTCACGCACGTCGCGACGATGCGCGAAGGCTCGAAAGCCGCGAAGCTCGTCGCCTTCGTGCGCAGCCTGCGCGAGACCTGGAACAGCACCCGGCAGAGGACAAGGCCCGACGTCGTGCACATCCACTTCGCCAGCCGCGCGAGCAGCGTGCGCAAGATGGCGCTCGCGCGTCTCGCGCTCGCCCGCGGCTGCAACGTCATCATGCATGCGCATGGCGGCGCCTACCCCGAGTACTGGGCGACGCTTTCCGTACGCGCCAAGAGACGCAATCTGGCGGTCCTTCGCGCTGCCGGAGCCGTCATTGTCCTGGGCGAGGGCTGGCGCAGGTTCTACGTCGGGATCGGCGTTCCGGAAGAGCGCATCGTCGTGCTGCCGAACCCGATCGAGCTGCCGGTGGCGGCGCCCAGCCGGCTCGGCAATGCGCCCGTGACCTTCGTTTGCCTGGGGCTCGTCGCCGAGACCAAGGGCACGTTCGACCTGGTCGAGGCGGTCGCACGCCTCGGGCCCGAGGTCCGCGCGCGGCTGCGCATCATCATCGCCGGCAACGGCGATCATCCGAACCTGCTGGCGCGGATCGCCCGGCACCAGCTCGAGGACTGCATCGAGACGCGCGAGTGGGTCGACGCCGCCGAGCGCGACGCGCTGCTCGCCTCGGCGCACGCGTTCGTCCTGCCCTCGCACCACGAGGGTATGCCGATGGCGCTGCTCGAAGCGATGGCCTGGGGCCTGCCGCCGATCTGCACGCCGGTCGGCGCGATTGCCGAGGTCGTCGAGCACGAGGCGAACGGGCTGCTCGCGGCGCCGCGCGACATCGCAGCGCTTGCCGCTTCGATCGAGCGCCTCACGCTCGACCCCGCGCTGCGGCTTGCGCTCGGCGTTGCGGCGCGCCGGCGCATCGAGCCGCTCGCGGTCGAGCATGCCGCGCGGCGCCTTTCGCAACTCTACGAGGCCGTGGCATGCAAGAGATCGCTCGCAAGCTGAAATCGCTCCGCCTGGGCGACCTCGCGGTGCGCCGCAATCCGCTCTTCTACTCGTGGGCGCAGCGCCAGCTCGACACGCCCGATGAGCGGCAGCTGGAGAAGATCCTCTGGGTCGCGCAGCGCACGGGGTACGGCAAGCGTGTGCACGGCGGCCGCGATCTTGGCTCCTGGCCGCTGCTCGACAAGGAGACGGTGCGCTTCGCGCCGAACGACTTTCTCGCCGGGGCGCAGTTCCTCGCCTCGAAGGCGAGCACCGGCGGCACGTCCGGCGCGCCGCTGCCGCTCGCGCGCTCGCTGCGCTCGGTGGTGCTCGAGCAGGCGGCGATCGACGGCGTGATCGCCGGGCTCGGCGCCAATCCCGCCGCGGCGCGCGTCGCCGTGCTGCGCGGCGACAATGTCAAGGATCCTTCGGACTTCCGCCCGCCGTACTGGAAATTCGTCGCCGGCGGCCGGCGCATGGTGATGTCGTCGAACCACCTCAACGCGGCGACGGTGCGCGCGTATGCGGAAGCGCTCGAGCGCTTCGCGCCCGACTTCCTGCTGGCCTATCCCACGTCGCTCGAATCGCTCTGCGTGCAGCTCGAACGCGCCGGCACCCGGCTGCAGGTCGGCCGCGTGCTCACCTCCTCGGAGGTGCTGCATCCGCAGGTGTGGCGCCTGGCCGAGCGCACGCTCGGCTGCAAGCTCGCCGACCACTACGGCCAGGCCGAGCGGGTCGCCTTTGCCTATGCGCCCGCGTCCGGCGAATACCGCTTCCTCGCCGGCTACTCGCACGTCGAGCTCGTCGCGACGGGCCGCGACGGGCCGCACACGTTCTACGAGGTGGTCGGCACGAGCCTGTGGAACCACGCCATGCCGCTCGTGCGCTACCGCACGGGCGACCTGATTCGCCTGCCTTCCGCATTCACTCCACAACAAGTGAAAGAAGTTGCCCAGGGCGCCCGCACTTTCCCAGGCGTCCTCGGCCGCGACAGCGACATCCTGATCTCGCCCGACGGCGTGCGCCTCACCGGCATCGACCACTTCCAGCGCGACATCGCCAACCTGCGCCGCATCCAGGTCATCCAGGAAAGCGCGACCCAGGTGCGCGTGCTGGTGCTCGGCATGCCCTCGTTCAGCGAGCAGGATGCAACACAGCTGATGGGCAATATTCGCCGCAAGCTGCCGGCCTCGATGCGCGTCGACATCGAGCAGGTCGAGGCGCTCGAGCGCACCAGCCTGGGCAAGGTTCCGTTCGTGATTCACCGCAGCGCGGTGAAGAAGCTCCTGCGCGCCGCGGTAGCGGTCAGCCGATAGGCACGCGCTTCCCGGAGAGCGCGGACTTCTTCGGCAGCACCAGCGTCAGCACGCCGTCGCGGTATTGCGCTGCCGCGCCCTGCGCGTCGACTTCGCCGGGCAGGGTGAAGGTCCGGCTGACGAGTCCGTAGCTTCGCTCGGTATAGACGGTCCGCTGTCCCGCCGTGCCGTGCGTCTCCGGGCGGATCTCGGCGCCGATCGATACCTGCGCGCCTTCGACGCTGACCTGGATGTCCTCCTTGCGCGCCCCGGGGATCTCGGCGCGCACGGTGTACGCGTTGTCGTCTTCGTCGACGTCGAGCCGGATGCGCGTGACCGCACCGCTCGCCATGCCGCCGGCACGGCTGAGCGGCCGGAACACGAAGTCACGGCCGAGCTCGCTGATGACGTCCTGGAAGGGCTGGAAGACGCTCGCCATGCGCAGCCGGCATGCAAGCGGCATTCCCGGCCCGCGGATTGCTGGGGCCGCTCACCACCCGGAGGAATTGCCATGAACGCGATAGCAGAGAAGCTTGCCCCCAGCGCCACCGACATGCTGCGCGCCGACCACACGCGCGTGCTTGCCGCCTTTCACCGCTACGGCGCCCACCTGAGCGCGCGCGAGAAGCGCGGCCTTGCCGATACCCTCTGCCTCGCCCTCGAGGTGCACTCGCAGATCGAGGAGGAGATGTTCTACCCGGCGATGCAGGCGATCGACCCGCAGATCGTGGCGAAGAGCCTGCCCGAGCACGCGGAGGTCAAGCGGCTCGTGCTCGCGCTGCGCGGCATGTCGCCCGCCGAGCCGGGGTTCGACGCGACCATGATGGAGCTGATGCGCAACGTCATCCACCACGTGGCCGAGGAGGAGACGACGCTCCTGCCCGACGCCGAGCGGCAGCTCGGCGCGCAGCTCGGCGAGCTCGGCGTGCGCATGGCGGCGCGCCGCCTGCAGCTCAAGGCGCCGCGCACGGGTGAGATGGTCGGCGCGATGGCGAAGGCGATGTCGGGCAAGGGCATGCTGATCGGCGCCGGCGCTGCGCTCATTGGCGGGGCTCTTCTGGCTCGTGTGTTGCGGAGCCGCTAGAGAGCCAGGCGATCGCCTCGCCCTCGCGGCGAAACACCCGGCAGTCGATCTGGGCGTCGTTCGCGACCGCCAGCACGTCGTCGCGGGCGCTCTCGTTGAAATGGCGTGCCACCAGCGCGATGCGCAGCCCGGTGACCCTCCCGCGCGAAGCGGCGAAGCGCAGCCCGACGCGCAGGCTGGAGCGCCAGTCGAAAGCGTCCTGCTCGCTGACCACGAGCGCGCCGACGTAGCCGTTCAGGCGGCAGACGTGCAGCAGGGTGCGAATCGACTCCGAGACGTGGTCGAAGTCCTCGTCCTGGGGGATGTCGAGCCGCGCATAGCCGGATGCGATGGACAGCATGCGGCCACGTTAGCGCATTCGGTTTACACGCTTGCGTTCAGGGCTGTGCCGCCCGCGCCCGCTTCCGCGGCACCTCGACGCCCTCGGCCTGGTCGGCGGTCACGGGCTCGTTGCGCGCCGTCGCCTCGCGGATCGGCTGCGAGCGCTCGTAGGCCTCGCGCGCCTTGGCGAAGCAGAACTCGGCCGCCCGCGTGTCGCCGCCCTTCGCGAATTCCTCGCCGAGCTGGTTGAGCAGCAGCACTATCTCGTCGAGTGCGCGCACCGCGTTCCACAGGTGGTCCTCGAGCGTCTCGGTCGCCGTCTGGACCAGCGCGTCGGTGGAGTAGGCGTGGCCGGTATGGCAGCGATAGCGCTTGATGCTGCCGTCGCGCAGCAGCGTGAGCACGCCGTTGCATTCCGGGCAGCTGAACGCCGAGAACTCGCCGAAGCGGCGAATGTTCTGGTCCAGCGCGTCGACGCCCTCGGCGATCCTGATCTCGGCCTGCATGCGCTCGAGGTCCGGCTCGGCGCCGACCGCCACGGCCGGCGCTTCCTCGCGCACCAGGCGGCCGAGCAGCGGGCCCATCTCGTTCACCGGCAGCTTGTAGTCGACGTCGACGTTCTCCAGGGCGTTGAGCGGCATCGAGCGGTGCTGTGCATCTTCGGGGTCCTGGACGATCGTCGTGCCGCCGCGCATCTTGATCGACCAGAGGCCCGAGGTGCCGTCGTCCAGCGCTCCGCTGAGCACGATGCCGATCGCGCGCGGGCCGTACACGTAGGCGGCGGAGCGGAACAGCGGGTCCACCGCCGGGCGGAAGCGGTTCTCCTTCGGGCCTCGCGCGACGCGGATGTAGCCCCTCTCGAGCAGCATGTGGTGGTCGTTGGGCGCAACGTAGATCCGGCCGGGCTCGATCCGGTCGCCGTCGGTCGGAACGTCCGCGGACAGCGGGCCGGCGCGGGTCAGCACCTGGGGCAGGACGCTGCGCACGCCGGGCGAAAGATGCCACACGACGAACAGGGCCGCCGGGAAGCCGGCCGGCAGGCCCGCGGTGAGCCTCTCGAGCGCCGCCATGCCGCCGGCAGAAGCGCCCACCACCACGATGTCCTTGCGGGCCATTGCACCGAACCAGCAAGGAATGCTCCTAGGCGGCTTCCTCCATGAGCACGATCGCGCCCTCGCGCTTCTTGGCGGTGGTGAGAAGCGGCGTGCACGTGACGCGGCACTTGATCGACTTGCCGCGCCGGTTGACCGCATCGACCACGGCTTCCTTGTGCTCGGCCTCGCCGGACAGCACCGGCCGGATGAGGTCGCGCAGCTCCTTTACCGGCAGCCCGATGTCGAGATTGAGCAGCGACTTGCCTTGCACCTCGTCGGAGCGCAGGCCCCAAAGCTCCTGCGAGCGCTCGTTCCAGATCATCACGTCGAGGTTCTTGTTCACCACCACGGCGGCGGCGCGCAGGCTGGTGAGCACCGACTCGAGGAACGAGTTCACGTGGTTCAGCTCCTCGGTGCGCGTGCGCAGCTCCTCGTTGACGGTCTGCAGCTCCTCGTTGGTGGACTGCAGCTCCTCGTTCATGGTCTCGAGCTCTTCGTTCGTCGACTGCAGCTCCTCGTTGGTGGTCTCGAGCTCCTCGTTCGACGATTGCAGCTCCTCGTTGGTGGTCTCGAGCTCCTCGTTGGCCGACTGCAGCTCCTCGTTGGTGGTCTGGATCTCCTCGCGCGAGCGCTGCAGCTCCTCGGACAGCTTGGTGTAGTGCGTCACGTCGAGGAAGGTGATGCCGACGCCGATCGGCGCCATGCCCTCGTCGAAAAGCGGCGCCACCACGACGTCGAAGTACTGGCGGTCGCCGTTCGGAAAGCGCCGCTCGACGCTGGTCTGCGTGACGGCGCGCTTCTCCGAGTACGCCTGCTCGATCAGCGCGCGCAGCTCCACGGGACGATAGGAGATCTCCAGGTCCTGCAGCGGCCGGCCGATGTCCTTCGGATTGAGGGTGAACAGCACTCGGGCGCGCGAGTTGGCCATCGTCAGCACGCCGTTGCCGTCGACGACCAGCCGCGCCACGGGGGCTTCCTCGTGGGCAAGCTCGCGCAGCCGGGTGCTGCGCATCAGGTTCGCGCCGTTGCCATTGCCGTTGGCCGCCAGATTAGCAGGAAGCTGCGGCCGGAGCGCGGGTTGCGGCACCTTGGCGAAGATGGGGCATTTCAGGTCGAGCGGAGCGAACAGGCTGCCGTGCGACAGCAGCATCTCGGCGCGGCCGAGGAACAGGAAGCCGGCGCCCGCGCCGTCGCCGTTCAGCGCGAAGTGGAAGCGCTGCAGGATGCGCGACTGGGTCTCGGCGTTGAAGTACATGAGCACGTTGCGGCACACGAGCAGGTCGAGCCGGGAAATCGGCGCGTCCTGCACCACGTCGTGCCGGCCGAAGATCACCGAGCGGCGCAGCTCGTTGCGGAACACGAAGCGCGCGCCGGTCGGCTCGAAATACTTGTCGCGCAGCGCGGGCTCGAGCGACTCCATCTCCTTTGCCGAGTAGGAGCCCAGGCGGGCATGGCTGAGCGCTTCCTCGTCGGCGTCGGTGCCGTACACCTTGACGCGCTCGCGGAAAGCGTCCGCGCCCATGGCCTCGGCGAACACGATGGCGGCCGAGTACGCCTCTTCGCCCGAGGCGCAGCCGGCCGACCAGATGCGCACCGGATCGCTCGGCCCCTTGCCCGCCAGGATCTGCGGCACCACGTTCTTCTGCAGGTACTCCCAGGCCGGCGGGTCGCGGAAGAACGACGTGACGTTGATGAGGATCGTGTTGAAGAGCTGCGCGTACTCCTCGGGGTGAACCTCCAGGTAGTCGTGGTAGTTCTCGAAATGCTCGACGCCGAGCGTTTGCATGCGCCGCTGCACGCGGCGCATCAGGCTGGGGCGCTTGTAGCCGGTAAAGTCGAAGCCGCGCTCCTGCTGCAGGAAGTGCAGCAGGCTCTCGAAGCTCGTGTCTTCCTTGTTCATTGCTGTCCGGCGCAGAGCGTCTGCAGCGCCGGCGCGATTTCGTCGAGCGCCAGCACGAAGTCGGCGACGCCGGTCCTCTCCGCGGCGTTCGGCATGCCCGAGAACTCGGAGCTCTTGGCGTCCTGCACGATCACCGTGCCGCCCATCTTCTTGATCGCCGTCACGCCCATCGCGCCGTCCTCGCCGCTGCCGGAAAGTACCACGGCAATCGCCCGCGCCTTGTAGGTGGCCGCCACCGACTCGAACAGCAGGTCGGCGGACGGTCGCACGAAATGGACCAGCTCGGTCTGGGTAAGCGAGAGCGTGCCGTCGGGATTGACGAGCAGGTGCTGGTTCGACGGCGCGACATAGACGTGACCGGGCGCGACGCGGTCACCCTCGCGGGCCTCGCTCACGCGCAGCGTGGTGCGTCTGGCGAGGATCTCCGCCATCAGGCTGCGATGGCGCGGATCCACGTGCTGCACGACCACGACCGACGCCGGGAAATCGCGCGGCAGCGCGGCGAGCACATGGGTAAGAGCGTTCAGGCCGCCGGCGGAAGCCGCGAGCGCGACGATGTCGAAGGCTTCAGGCAGGGCGCACGAGCCAGCAGAGTCCCGACACGCCGCTGCGCTTGAGCGGAATCGCGCGCACCGAGAAGTCGCAGGCGAGCGCGACGCCGCCCGGCGGCCGCACGCGGGCGCGCCAGCCACCCCGGGCGGCGGCCGGGTCGGTGGTGAGCCGTGTCGAGCGGGTGAGGAACGCCAGGCGATCCTCTTCGGCGACGAAATCGCAAAGCGGCCGCCCGACCATGTCGGCGCGCGCAACCCCGAACAGCTCGCCCGCCGCGGAGTTCGCCTCGCGCACGCCGCCTCCGGCGTCGGTGATCACGTAGGGGTCGGGCGCGAACTCGAAGAACTCGGCATAGCGCGCATTCTCGCGCTCGAGCTGCGTGGCTTGAGCCTGCAGCTCTTCCCACATCACGTCGATCTCCTCGAGCGCGAGCTCGACCTCGCGATGCGACTTCTCGTCGAGCGAGGCGTCCTCGAGGCGCTTGATCATGATTTCGCGCACCGCGGAGACGGTAGTCAGCAGCCACTCGGATGCGGCGCCGGCCATGGGCTATTACACCGGGCTCAGCCGCCAGCAAAGGACGCCGCTCGCGCTGCGGCGCACGCAGACGTCGACCTCGAGCACCGCTTCGCCGGAGCGCAGCAGCGTGCGCCACAGGCCGTGGCCCGCCTGTCGCAGCGCGCCAAGGCGCGCGCGGAACTCCTTGCGCTCGAGAAGCGGCACCAACGCGGTCAGCGGCTTGCCGCGCAGCGCCTGCCTGCGGCGCTGAAGGAGGTCGATGGCGGCGCCATTGGCCTCCTGGATGACCCCCTCGCGGTCGGTCATCACGTAAGCGTCGCAGGCATGCTCGAACAGCTCGAGGTACTGCTGCCGCTCGGCGCCGAGCTCCTCGACCCTTGCCTTGAGCCTGCTCCATGCTTCGTACAGCTCGTTCATGACCCCGCCAGAATAAGAGGATTAGCATACGCCCCGCATGTTGCGAAAACTACACAGGATGCAGGACGACGAGCATAAGCCGCCGCCGGCTAGCGGATCACCACGCCCCAAGGTAGCTCGCCGACCGGGATGTCGGCGATGCGCTGGTTGGTGCGCGTATCGATCACCGAGACCGAGTTCGAGCGGCCGTTGGCGACGTAGAGCTTCGCGCCGTCGGGGGTGATCGCCATGTTCCATGGCCGCTGCCCGACCTTGACCGTTTCCACGATCTTGTCCTGGGCGGTGTCGATCACCGAAACGCTGCCGTCCTTGCCGTTCGATACGTAGACCCGGGCGCCGTCGGGGCGCATCGTGACGCCGTTCGAGAACTGCCCGCCGGCGAAGGAGCGCAGCACGCGCTGGCGCGCGGTATCGATCACGAACACGGTGCTGTCGAGCTCGCAGGCGACGTAGGCGCGCTTGCCGTCCGGCGTGAACGCGATGCCGCGCGGCCGGCGCGCCACGGGGATCGACTGCACCTGCTTCGCCGCCTGCACGTCGATCACGTCGACCTGGGAGGCGTCCTCGGCGCTGACGTAGATCCAGCGCCCGTCGGGGCTGAACACCGCGTGCTCCGGGTTCTTGCCGGCGGTTTTGATGATGGCGGTGACGCGCTCGCCGACCGTGTCCACGACCAGGACCGCGTTCGCCTCCTCGCTCGCTGCAGCGACCATGCGGCCGTCCGCCGAAAGGTAGACGCCTTCGGGAGATTCGCCGAGCGCGATGCTGCCATCGACCTTGCGCGACTCGGTGTCGACGACGAGCAGCGCGTTGTGCGGCTGGTCCGTGACGTACAGGTGCTTGCCGTCGAGCGACAGCGCCATGCCGCGCGGCTTGCCGCCGGTCGCGATCTCGGCGACCACCTTGTCGGTGGCCGTGTCGATGACGCTCACCGAGCCGGATTTCTCGTTGGCGACGTAGGCCATCGGACCGGCGCTCGCCGCGGTGCCGATCGCGAGAGGTAGGGCGATCGCTACAGTCCTGAGGAGCGGGTTCATGCGAGAGGGGGAAGTTTAATCGCTGCGATGGTAGAAGAGGCGGCGTGCGCCCGCGGCCTTGTTTTCCGCATTCTCCCCCGGCTTTCCTTTCATTCTGCTTTCTGGCGGCGGGGGCGGGAGCCGCCGACGAGGGCGAGCGGCGCCCGAGAGCGGCAAGCTGGTGTGGCGCGCGTACAGCAGCAACGGACCCGTAGCAGGAGCGCGGCTTGCTATAGCGGTTTCCGCAAGCCATGCCGAACGACGTGCCACCGCAGCCAGAGCAGACCCTGCCGCCCGCCGAGGCGCATCGCCTCGCGGACTGGGCCGAGCAGCTCGGCGTAACTCTGGAAGAGCTACGCTCCGCGCTCGAAGAGGTCGGGCCGCTCGTCCTCGACTGAGCCGAACAGCGCGTCGGGCGCGCGCGTCACCCCGGCCAGACTAGCCGCGCGCGCGGCACGCCGGTGCGGCGATAAAGATTTCTGCCGCATCCTCGTGGGCTATGAAAATCTGCGTGCTGGGGCTCGGATACGTAGGCGCCGTATCCGCGGGGTTGCTTGCGAAAGAAGGCCATGAAGTCATCGGGGTCGACCCGGAACGCGCCAAGGTCGACCTGATCAACGCCGGGCGCTCGCCCATCATCGAGAAGGACCTGAACGACATCATCGCCACCGAGGTGGCGGCGGGACGGCTGCGCGCCTCGACGGCGGTCGAGGACGCGGTGCGGCACACCGACCTGGCGCTCGTGTGCGTCGGCACGCCGAGCCAGCCGAACGGCGGCATCGACCTCAAGTACGTGCGCCGCGTGTGCGAGCAGATCGGCAAGACGCTCGCCACGCATCCCGGCGCGCCGGTGATCGTCATGCGCAGCACCATGCTGCCGGGGACGATGCGCGACGTGGTCATTCCGACGCTGGAAAAGCATTCCGGCAAGAAAGCCGGCGAGGAATTCGGCCTCTGCATCAACCCCGAGTTCCTGCGCGAAGGCACCGCGGTGCACGACTACTACCACCCGCCGAAGACCGTGATCGGCGAAGTGAACCGGGCCAGCGGCGACGTGCTCGCCAACCTGTACGCGAAGATCCCCGGGCCGCTGGTCCGCACCGACATCGAGACCGCCGAGATGGTGAAGTACGCGGACAACTGCTGGCACGCGCTCAAGGTCGGCTTCGCGAACGAGATGGGCAGCGTGTGCAAGGCGGCGGGCGTCGACGCGCACAAGGTGATGGACATCTTCTGCCAGGACCAGAAGCTCAACCTCTCGCCCTATTACCTGAAGCCCGGCTTTGCGTTCGGCGGGTCGTGCCTGCCGAAGGACCTGCGCGCGCTGCTCTACAAGGCGAAGACGCTGGATGTGCAGCTGCCCATCCTCGCCGCGGTGCTGCCCTCGAACCAGCTGCAGATCGAGCGCGGCGTGCAGGCGATCGTCGACAAGGGCAGCCGCCGCATCGGCATCCTCGGCTTCTCCTTCAAGGCCGGCACCGACGACCTGCGCGAGAGCCCGATGGTGGAGGTGACCGAGCGGCTGATCGGCAAGGGCTACGACCTGCGCGTCTACGACCGCAACGTGAGCCTCGCCTGCCTGCACGGCGCGAACCGCGACTACATCCTGAACAAGATCCCGCACATCTCGCGCCTCATGGTGCCGACGATCGAGGACGTGCTCGCGCATGCCGAGACGATCGTCATCGGCAACGCGGCGCCCGAGTTCGCCGACGTGCCGCGGCGCATCGGCGAAGGCCAGACGATCATCGACTTCGTGCGCGTCTCCGAGTCGCGCTCGATTGCCGGGGTGTACGAAGGCCTATGCTGGTAGCGCAAAGGATTCGCTTAGACGCGAAGCACCTCGACCGCCGGCGGCGCGACGTCGTGCGCATCCTGGCGTTCCTCAAGCCGCGCGTGCGCCTCGAGTCGGTGTTCATGGAGGTGGGCTGCGGCGACTGCGCGCTCTCGCGCAAGATCGCCGGCGACGTCGAGCGCGTCTATGCGCTCGAGGTGTCGGAAGACCTGATGGGCCGCCTCGGCGGGCCGCCCAACCTGGTGCGCATCGTGCACGACGGCGTGCGCATCCCGGTGCCCGAGGCAGCCGTGGATGTCGCCTACAGCCCGCGCCTGGTCATCTCGCAGCTGCCCGGGCTCTGCCGGGCGCTGAAGGACGGCGGCGTGTTCTGGACCACCTCGAAGGGCCCGGCGGCCGAGCTGCGCGCCGTGTACTACGACGCGGGGTTCTCGAAGGTGCGCTTCTACGTGGGCGCGCTGCGCGTACCGTACCTGCTCGCCTGCGTCCTCGACGATCCGTTCCGCATAGCGGCCATCAAGTAGGCGCCATGCCGAGGCGCGTTCTCATCCTGGTGGAGAACCTGCCGTCGCCGTTCGACCGGCGCGTATGGCAGGAAGCCTGCGCGCTGCGCGACGCGGGCTACACGGTGTCGATCATCTGCCCGACCGGGCGCGGCTACGAAAGCCGCTTCGAGGAGATCGACGGCATCGCGATCTGGCGCTACCGGCTGCCGACCGAAGGCGCGGGCGCGCTCGGTTATCTCGTCGAATACGCAACGGCGCTGTTCTGGACCTTTGCCCTTTCGCTCAGGGTGCTCGTGAGCCGCGGATTCGACGTCGTGCACGCGTGCAATCCGCCCGATCTGTTCTTCCTCGTCGGCGGCTTCTACAAGCTGTTCGGCAGGAAGTTCGTGTTCGACCACCACGACGCGAATCCGGAGCTGTACGTGGCGAAGTTCGGGCGCAAGGACCTGTTCTACCGGCTCATGCTCCTGCTCGAGCGCTGGACGTTCCGCACCGCCGACGTGTCGATCGCGACCAATCTCTCCTACCGGCGCATCGCCATCGAGCGCGGCGGCATGGATCCGCGGCGCGTGTTCGTGGTGCGCAGCGGCCCGAGCCTGGAGCGCATGAGGATCCAGCCTGCGGTAGAAGCGCTGAAGCAGGGCAGGCAATACCTCGTCGGCTATGTCGGCGTCATGGGCCGCCAGGAAGGCCTCGACTATCTGCTGCGTGCGGTACGCCACATCGTTTGCGACCACAAGAGGACGGACGTCCATTTCGCACTGGTCGGCGGCGGCACGTCGCTCGACGAGATGAAGGCGCTCGCCGGCGAGCTCGGGATCGCCGACTACGTGACCTTCACGGGGCGGGTGCCCGACGAGCAGCTGCTCGCGGTGCTCAACACCGCGGACGTGTGCGTGAATCCCGACGTGGCGAGCGAGATGAACGACATCTCGACGATGAACAAGATCATGGAGTACATGGCGCTCGGCAAGCCGATCGTGCAGTTCGACCTGACCGAAGGCCGCTATTCCGCGCAGGGCGCCTCGCTCTATGCGCGGCGCAACGACGCGGCGGACCTGGCGGCAAAGATCGTCGAGCTGCTCGACGACGCGCAGAGGCGCCGCGCCATGGGAGCGCTCGGCCGCCGCCGGGTGCTGGAGGAGCTCGAGTGGCGGCACGAGCTGCCGAAGCTGATCGCCGCGTACGAGGCCCTGTGGGAACGCTCTTCACCGCGCCCAAGGCACGCCGTCTAGCGGCCGCGGCGGCGGCTGCCGCGGCGCTCCTCGTCGGCACCGAGGCGGGCCTGCGCGTGGCGAAGTTCGGCGCGCCGATCTGGCACCACCCCGATCTCTCGCTCGGCTGGTCGCTGCGCCCCTATGCGCACGGCCACGAGGGAACGCTGTTCGTCCGGCTGAACGCCGAGGGCGAGCACGACGTGCACCACTACGTCGACAAGCGGAAGGGCGTGTACCGCATCGCTGTCCTCGGCGACGCGTATTCGGAGGCCATCGGCCTGCCGTTGCGCAGCACCTGGTGGTGGCAGCTGCCGGTCGAGCTGGACCGCTGCGGCTTCGCGACCGGCAAGAAGATCGAGGTGCTCAACTTCAGCGTCGCCGGCTATTCGACCGCGCAGCAGGCGATCGTCCTCGAGTCGAAGGCGATGCGCTATCGACCCGACCTCGTGCTCGTGCAGCTCTCGCAAGGCGACGCGGTGCGCGAGAACTCGCTCGCGCTCGCGACGCGGCGCGACCGGCCATTCTTCAGGCTCGAGGACGGCGAGTTGCGCCTCGACCAGTCGTTCGTCGACCTGCGCGATTTCGAGCGCCGCTCGCAGTTCCGCTACGAGGTGGCGCGGGAAGTGGTCGACGTCTCACGCCTCCTGCAGCTCCTGCACAAGGCCAATCCGATGCGCAAGGCCTTTGCCGACAGCGCAATTGTTCCCGACGCGGCCCTCCAGCCGCCCCGGGACGCCCGCTGGCAAGACGCCTGGCAGGTGACCGAAGCGCTGCTTGCGCGGATGCGCGATTACGCGGCGCGCAATGGCGCGCGCCTCGCGATCGTCGCCGTGCGCCATCCGCTCGAGCGCGAAGGCGAGTTGGGCTACGCCGAGGCCCGCCTGTCCGCGTTCGGCGCGCGCGAAGGGATGCCGGTGGTCGCCGTCGCGGGCGCTCAGCGCGCTACGGCGGAAGGCGCGGCGGCGGCGCTCTGCCGCGCTTTTTCTCCCGCCGCGAGCCCGAAGCGCATCGGCGGCGCGCCGGATTCCGCCGCGCCGATATCGGGCGCGCGCCCGCGATAATCGTCGTTGAAGTTCGGGATGCGCGCGCCGGCGTCGTAACCCGGGCTGCTTGGCGCCAGCTCATAGCGGCCGCCCGGGCCGCTCGCCGCGCCGTTGCCCGGCGCGTAGACCGGCGTGCCGAAGATGCCGTGATTCTCGGCGGCGCTGATCTTGCCGTTGTAGAGGTCGTAGCCGAAGTCGTCGTCGCGCCCGGTGTTGCTCAGCACGTCCCAGTGCGGCTTCCAGATCTGGAAGATGTTGTTGCGCGACACCGTGTTGGTCACCGGCTCGTCACGGCCCGAGCCGTGGACCGCGCCGCCGGCGCCGCCCGGGAAGCGGCCGCCGTTCTGCGGCGGCGCCTGGAGCAGCGTGTTGTGGAAGAGATAGCGCCTTCCGCCGCCCCATTTCGCCCAGGTGCCCGACTTGGCGAACACGTTGCGGTCATCCTCGTCCGCCGGCCGCAGCGCCCGCTGGCGGCTGCGGTTGTAGACGTTGCGGAACACGTACATCGGCCCGATCGCCACCGGGCTGGTCGCGATTCCGGTCGCCGAGTTGTCGATGTAGTTGCTCCAGATGCGCACGTTGCGGCCGCCGCCTTCGGCTTCGATGCCGTCGTCCCAGCTCCCCGTGGCGATGTTGCCGTAGATGTCGCTGTCGGCGCCGGGCGAGCCCTTGCGGCTGTCGTTCTCGCCGCCGCCGATGGCGTCGTTGTAGAAGTGCTTCGGATCGGCGCTGGTGACCTCGTTGTAGCGGATCACGTTGTTGTCGCCGCACTCGTAGAACCCGATGCCGGTCGGACCCGCAGGATGGTCCCAGTCCCAGCTGTTCGCGCCATAGCGCGGATCGTGGATCTTGTTGCGCTGGATGATCATGCGGTACGCCGCGGGCCCCTTGACGCAGCGCGCGCCTATGCCGAGCTCCTCGTCGTGGCCGATCGGCCAGCCGCCTTTCGTCGTGTAGCGGTAGCTGCCCCAGCCGCTGACGTCGTTGCCTTCGATCACGACGTCGTGCTGTCCGGGCTGGATCAGGATGCCGTGGTTCTTCGCGCCGCGCACCGTGAAGCCGCGCACGATCACGTAGCTCGCGCTCACGCTGATGCCGAGCGACTCGGCGCTCGCGTCGATCAGCGAGCCGGGCGCCGCCTGGTAGAGGACGTAGCCGCTCGGCGAGCCGCCTTCGGTGATGTCGAGCGTCGAGCGGCTGCCGACCGTGACGGTCCTCGCGACCGGGAAATGCTCGCTCCAGGTACGCGCCGTCAGCTCGACTTGCGAGGGGCCGCCGGGAATGCCGAGCCGCACGACGTACTCCGTGTCGGGGGACAGGTTCACGAGGCTGCCGCGGCATTCACCGTTTCGCTCGTCGTACCAGAGCGCAAGGCCTTCCCGCCAGTTCTTCTCCGTATTAGCCCGGTAATGCACTTGGCAGCCGCCGGCGCCCGGATTTCCCGGCGGCGTCCAGTACAGGCCGAGCGACTCGAAGGTGGCGACCGCCTTGCCACCGGCCGGTAGCGGCGCCGCGCTTTCATGGATGGCCTGCACGCGCGGCGCCGTTTCGTCGCGCGAGAGCGCCGCGCAGCCGGTAAGCGCCAGGGCGAGGCACGCGGCGAAACGAAGCCAGATCATCTGCAGGCGATATTTTGGCGGTCGAGTGCGATGCTCGCCGCTGCCCGGGGTAGTCCGTTGGATCGGGGTGTCGTTTTTCCACCACCCGCCACGCGGCCTAACGGCGCACGGTCGAAATTATTCCGCGCGGCGCCTAGCCTTGTTCCTCAAGAAGGGAGGCCATGCTAGTCGCCATCCATCAGCCGCACTACCTGCCCTGGCTCGGTTACCTGAGCCGCATGGCGAGCGCCGACCTGTTCGTGCTGCTCGACCATGTGCAGTTCGAGCGGGCCAATTACCAGAACCGCACGCGAGTGCGCATCGACGGCGAAGCGCGCTGGCTGACCGTGCCGGTCGAGCAGCGCTCGCGCGACGAGCGCATTCTCGAGAAGCGCATCGACAACAGCCTCGAAGGGCCGCGCCACTGGTCGCGCATCCATTTCCTGACGCTGCGCCACGCGTACCGCGATGCGCCCCATCTGCAGATGTATCGCGCCCAGCTGGAACACCTCTACGGCGCACGCTACGAGAAGCTGGCGGACCTGAACGCCGCGCTGCTCGAGTTCCTGCGCGTCGCCTACGGCATTCGCACGCCGCTCGTCAGGAGCTCGGCGCTCGCGCCCGAAGGCGCGAAGAGCGAGCTGGTGCTCGACATCTGCCGCCGCGTCGGCGCGAGCGCGCTGCTGGTCGGCCTCGGCGCCTCGCGCCGCTACCTCGACCGCGAAGCGTTCGCGCGCGCCGGAATCGCGCTCGTGTTCCAGGAATTCGCCCATCCCGAGTACCGCCAATGCGGCGCCGCGCCTTTCACGCCCGGCCTTTCGGCGATCGACCTGCTTCTCAACTGCGGCCTGGAGTGCCGGCGGCTGCTCGCCGCCGCCGCGCCGCAGGAGGAACGACTTGCCGCTTGAGCGCTACGCCGGTCGGGTAGTGCTTGCGCTCGGCGCGCATCCCGACGATGTCGAGCTCGGCGCCGGGGGCACGCTCGCGCGCCTGCGCCGCGCCGGCACGCGAGTGGTCATCGCGATTGCCTCGATCCCGGGCGATTTCGGCGTGCGCCGGCGCGAAGCCGAGCGCGCGGCCGACATCCTGGGCGCGGAGCTGCGCGTGCTGGTCGACCTCCCGGGCAAGCGGGTCGAGGATCTCAAGAACTACGAGCTCGTCGCGCTGGTGGACCGGCAGGTGAAGGAGCTCGTGCCCGCCGCCGTGCTGTGCCACGGCCGCAACGAGCTGCACCGCGACCACGTGATGGTGCACGACGCCGCGGCCGCCGCGCAGCGCGTGGCCTACTTCGATTTTCTCACCTACCAGCCGAGCTTCTGCCGGCCGGTGGCCACCGCTTTCCAGCCGCGGCTCTACGTCGACATCTCCGAGACCATCGAGACCAAGATGCGCGCCATCGAGGCGCATGCCAGCCAGTTCGCGCAACGTGGTCTCGACTTCGACATCTACCGCGACATGGCGCGCCTGACCGGACGCCTGGTCGGCGTGCAATACGCCGAGGGCCTGGACATCGGGCGGCTGCGGGTTTGAAGAAGATCCTTCTCGTCCTGGCGCTCGCGGGATGCGTCACGCAGCCCCCGCCGCGCGAGGCCACGATCGACGTGGTGTGGAATCGCGTCGAAGATCCGCACAAGGCCTGCCAGCAGCTGTCCGGGCGCAGCGAGCTGTTCCGCATCCTCGGCTGCTCGAAATGGAACGACGCCGGGGCGGACGGCTCGCGCGTGTGCTCGATCTACGCGCCCATGCCGAGGAGCGAGCACGACACCGAGCGGCTCGCCACGCTCGGCCATGAGCTCATGCACTGCTTCGACGGCAGCTGGCACGACCGCTGGGGGCGCATGAATCCCGGCGAAAGAAGCGCTGCCCTCGGCGCTTCGTCGCCGGCGCGCGACTAGGCCGCCATGCGCTTGTTCGAAAGCGCGAGCGCCGACCTGCGGCGAGCCTACGCGCTGCTCCGCGGCCCGCGCCTCTACCGGGCGCTGAACTGCGCGCGCTCGCCCGGCCTGCAGGCCGTGCTCGTCTATCGACTCGGCCATTGGCTGCGCCATCGCGCGCCGCTCGCGGCGCGGCTCGTGCTTGAGCCGGCGTACTACGTGCTGAACGCGCTGGTGCATGTTCTTTGGGGCATCGAGCTGCCGCGCGAGGCGCGGATCGGGCCCGGCCTCTACATCGGCCATTTCGGCGGCATCGCGGTCTCGCCGCGAGCCGTCATCGGGCGCGACTGCAACCTCTCGCAGGACGTCACGATCGGCATGGAGGGGCGAGGCGAAAGAGCCGGCGCCCCGGTCATCGGCGACGAGGTCTATATCGGCCCGGGGGCGCGCATCTTCGGCAGGATCCGCATCGGGGACAACGTCAAGATCGGCGCCAACGCGGTCGTGCGTCGCGACGTGCCAAGCAATGCGGTGGTCGCGCTCGATCCCGGGTTCAGGATCATTTCGCTGGAAGGCAACCGCCACCCGCCCGCCGACCGGGCGGCGTAGCGCTCAGAAAGCTTTTCCCGTAACCACGACCAGCTGGTAGTGCGGAACGGTGGGGTCCACGCGGTGCAGCGGCACGGCGAGATCGATGTGCACCACGTTGCCGGTCGACGCGCGGGCGCTCAGGATGCGCATCCCGAAGCCGACGTTGGAAAGCCAGCCCGGCGTGGCATTCGGCTGCTCGCCGTCCCAGGCCCGCCCGACGTCGTAGTAGAGCGCCCAGCCCACCCGGAACAGGCGCAACGGAAACCAGTCGGTGTAGTAGCGCTCCTCGATGTTGAACACGGCGCGCCGCGTGCCCGCCTGGTAGCGCAGCGGGTAGCCACGCACGCCGTTGTCGCCGCCGAGCAGCAGCTCGTCGGCCGGGCTGGCCGGCTTCACCGCGTCGAGCGCCGCGGAGAAATAGAACAGGAACCGGCCGGTCTGCGGCGCGAAGTAGCGCGCGCTGACGCCGCCGGTCCGCACGTCGCCGCTCGTCGTGCCGTATTGCCCCGTGCCGGTCACGGACGCGAGGACCTGCGCGATGCCGACGCGGAAGCCCTTGCTCACGGATGCGCTCAAGAGCCACGGCTCCTCGGTGGCGCCGAACGCGGCGAGGCTGCGCCCGACCTGCACCACGGAGTGCAGTCCCATCGTCAGGTATTCCGGGCGCTCGATCAGGTCGCGGTTGACGGTCTGGAAGTAGTCGTCCTCGATCACCTCGTGGCGCACGAACGGCCCGGCAAACGTGCGGTCCGGCGGCAGCGCGCTGGGCGGCGGCTTGTGCGGGTCCAGCGCATACGCGTCGTCGTTGTAGCTGGCGCCGACCGAGAAGCGCTGCGTCCACGCGCCCACCCGGCCGGGCGACCAGCCGGCGTAGGCCTCGCCGAAGTGGCTGTTGTGGCGGTATTCCGCCACGTTCTCGCCGTTGCGGAAGATCGGGTCGTTGCGCAGGAAATTGCCGCCGCTTACGCCCGCGGCCCAGCGCGTGTCGAGCGAATAGAACGGCCGCGCGAAGTTGAACGTGGTGCTGTAGCCGTCGGTGTAGCTCGTGCGCGCGAGCAAGGCGGTGGTCCAGCCGTCGAACAGGTGCTGGTGGCCGACCTCGACACGGCTGCCGGTGCGGTCGACATCCTTGCTGCGGCCGAAGCCGATCGTCGTGCCGGTGCCGAGGAAGTTCGATTCCTTGATGCCGAAGCCGCCGGTGTTCTCGCCGCCGGAGCGGCTGAAGCTCGCGTTGACCTCGAGCGTCCAGGTGTCGCGCGTGCTCACCTCGATGTCGACCACGCCGTCCTGATAGCGGATCGGGCGGATCACCACCTCGTATACCGAGCTGGTCGCGCGGATGATCCGCTCGGTCTCGCTGATCACGGTGTGCGACACGCGGTCGCCCGGCTTGAAGAGCAGCATGCGCCGGATGACCCACGGGCGGGTGGTGACGTGCAGCTCGTTGGCCGCCGAGTAGAAGAAATTGCTTTCGTGCGGATCGCTCAGGTCGAAGATGTCGTGCGTCTCGACCTTGATCTCGCCGATCACCGCGCCGGCGGCTTCCAGCTCGTCGAAGGAGGGCAGCCGCCCCTGAGCGCCCGCGGTCAGCGGCGCCAGGCCGATCAGCAGCCAAGCGAGCAGGCGCGCACTGGGCATCCGGCGCCGATTATGGCGGCAGCCGGTTAAGCGCGCTTGGAACTAGATCAACCCTTTGGCGTGGGGGGCGCCGCCTTCGGCGGCTCGGGCGGCTTGAAGACGAACTGCCAGTCGGCGTATTTCGCCGCGCCCTCGAACGAGGCGTCGGCTGCGTCGAAGTTGCCGCTCTTGATCGGCGCGTCCTGCGAAACGCTGTGCACGCCCATGATGCCCGCGCCGCCGGGAGCCTCGACCAGGCCCCATTGGGTGCTTCCGCCGACCGGATCGCGGTAGATGCGCCGCAGGTGGTGCTGCGGCATCGGGAAGCGCTTGTCCTCGACGAGGTCGTCCAGCGTCTTCGGATAAACGCTCGCCCCGGGCGAGCGGCGGTAGTAGCTCTCGATCGCATCGCGGAACTGGTGGCCGACGAAGAGCAGCTCGCGCTCCTTCTCGCGCTGCGCGGCGTGCGAGAAGAAGGTGCCGGTCGCGGCCAGCGCCGCGCCCATGATCATGACGATGATCATCAGGCCGAGATAGGTGAAGCCAGCCTGCGAATTCGAATTCGGGGTCAGAGCCCTGATTCTTTCGCCGGCGGGGCGACGAAAGAAAGCCCGGTTCTCCAGTCGAGCCCGATCGGGTGAGGTCGCCGAGGGTGCGCCGGGCGCCGGCGCCCCATGTTCCTCAGTATCTTTCATAGCCCTTGGCGCTCGAGTGCACGTCCCAGACCGAGCCCTTGCGCGTGTCCTCGGGCGGCACGGCGATCCAGGTCGAGGTCGAATCGGTGAAGGGGTCCTTCGGGATCGAGCGCAGATAGCGCTTCGTCACGAGCTCGTCGAGCGAGCCGGGGTAGCGACCGGCGTCGGCGTAGTGCTTGTCGAGCGCGTCGCGCATGAGCGCGAGGTTCTCCTTGAGCACCGCTTCCTCGGCGCGCCGCGTGCGGTTGATGTAGTCGGGCACGACGATCGAGATGAGGAGCGCGATGATGGTCAGCACCACCATCAGCTCCACGAGCGTGAATCCCTTCGGCTTGCTCACCATTGCTTGTACGGCACTCCGTTCAATCCGGTGTCCTCGCTGCGCGAGTACACGTCGTACACGTCCTTGCCCGGCTGCGGCTCGCCGGCCGGGCTCGCGTAGCTGCGCAGCCCCCAGTCCTCGCCGCCCAGCGGGTCGGCCGGCACGCGGCGCAGGAAATAGAGCTTCGAGCCGTCGGTCTTGCGCTTGTCCGGCACGCCTTCGGCGAGCGCCGCGAGGGTCGGCGGATAGCCCGATGCGTCCGCGAGGCGCTCGATGCGCCCGTCGTCGGCCGCGTGCTTGTAGGCGTCGATCGCCTCGCGGATCTCGCGCAGGGCATGGCGCAGGTCCTTCTCCTTGTTGCGCTGCACGGCCACTTCGGCCAGCGGCAGCGCGACCGAGGCGAGGAGGGCGAGGATGGTCAGCGTGATCATCAGCTCGATCAGCGTGAAGCCTCGTACCTTCATCGTTTCTCCTGCGCCGGAGCCGGGTTGCCCTGCGGCTGCGGACCTGCGGCCGGCGGAAGATTCTGGGGAACCGCAGGCTGCGCGGGCGCCGGCGAGGGCGCGGGGGCGGGCAGCGGCGCGGGCGCGGTCGGGCCGGCGGCGGGCAGCGAGAGCGAGCCGCCGCCGAGCTCGGCCTCGGTGCCGGAGTTGAACTGCTCCAGGTGCACGTCGGGCCGCTGGATGTTGCGCACCACGTGCGGCGTGATGAGCAGCACCACCTCGGTCTTGGTCGCCGTGTCGTCCTTGCTCTGGAAGAGCCGGCCGAGCAGCGGCAAATTGGCAAGCCCCGGCACCTGGCTCGCGCTGCGGCGATCCTCGTTGCTGATCAGGCCCGCGAGCACCTGCGTCTCGCCATCGTGCAGGCGCAGCGTGGTGTTCGCATTGCGCGTGCCCACCTGGTAGGCCACGGTGCCCGAGCTGGTCTTCACCTGGGCGCCGATATTGCTCACCTCGAGGGCGACCTTGATGCCGACGTCGTTGTCGAGGAACACGTTCGGCTCCACGTCGAGCTTCAGGCCCACGTCGAGGTAGTTCACCGACTCGGAGACGAAGCCGGTCGCGCCCGCCGTGGTGGTGATTACCGGCACCTTGTCGCCGATGTGGATATGCGCCTTCTCGTGGTTCTTGGCGCGGATGCGCGGGTTGGCGAGCACGTTGGTGCGGCCCGCCTGCTGGCGCAGGTTGAGCGCGATCAGCGGGTCGCTGACGGTGACCTGCACGAGGCCGCTGTTCATGTGCGTGAGCTCGTGGCCGGTGAGCTGCCCCGGCGTGCCGGCCGCGCCCTGCAGCCCGGCGGCGATGCGGCCCGGCCACTCGATGCCGAGCTGGGTGAGCAGGTTCTCGCCCACCTCGAGCACCTCGACTTCCATCATCACCTCGGGCTCGCTCTTGTCCTGGTTGCCGATCAGCTTCTCGGCCACCGCCACCGCCTCGGGCGTATCGCGGATGACCAGCAGGTTCAGCTTCTCGTCGATGAACAGGTCGCGCGTCTTCAGCAGCTGGCGCACCATGTTCGCCGTCTGCTTCACGTCGGCGTTGGTGAGGTAGAAGCTGCGCATCACCAGGTCCTTGTAGTCGCGGTTCTTGGCCGGCGTGTTGGGATAGATGAGCACGGTGTTGTCGTTCAGCACCTTGCGCTCGAGCTGGTTGGTCACCAGCACGTAGCGGATCACCTCGTCGATCGAGCTGTCGCGCACGTACACGGTGGCTTTCGCGTCCGGCGACACGTCGCGGTCGAAGATGAAGTTGAGGCCGGTCTGCTTGGAGATCAGCTCGAACACCTGGCGCAGCGGCGCGTCGCGGAACTCCATGGTGATCGGCTTCTGCAGCGACGCGTTGAGCTTCGGCGCCGCTTCCTTCTTCAGCTGCTTCTCCTCGAGCGAGCGCAGCGCGGCGCGCGCTTCGCGCTGCGCCGGGTTCTGCGCCAGGATCTCCTTCAGCTTCTTCTGCGCGCCCGCCTCCTCGCCGTTCTTCGCGAGCTGCTGCGCCTCGGCGAGCAGGGCGGCGTGCCGGCGATCCATCTCGATCGCCTGCATCCCGGCCTCGCCGTGCGCGTTGCCCGGGTCGATCTCGAGCGCGCGGCTGTAGGCGTCCTCGGCGCGGTCGAGCTGGCCCGCGGCGCGCGCGTTGTCGCCGAACGCCAGGTAGCGCTGCGCGGCCACCGTCCTGTGCGTCTGGTAGTAGTTGCGCAGCTCTGTATCGTTCGGGTTGCGGTCGAGCTCCTGCTTCAGGCGCGCGAGGCCTTCCTCCTCGCGGCCCGCCTGGATGTCGTAGCGCGCCTCCTTGAAACGTTCTTGGCTCGCGCAGGCGGCGAGAGCGAGGGCGGCAAAGGTCAGGAGGAAGAGTTTTTTCATAGCGGAAGGCTCTGCTTGGTTTTCAAAGGCAGGTAGGTGAAGACGACTTCGTTCTCGGTCACCTTGTCGACGCGGTACTCGCCGACCTGGCTGCCGGCCGTGACCGAGAGGCTCTCGCTGCCGCGCGCGAGGAACACGGCGAGCTTGCCGCCGTCGAGCATCTTGCCGAGGTAGCGGAAAGGCAGCGGCGGCGCGACCGGCTTGGCCGGCTTCGCCGGCGCGGCCGTAACGGCGGGCGAAAAGCTGCGCGGCGCGAAGGGGTCGACCTTGCGCTCGCTGCCCTCGCCCGGCTTCTCCTCGCGCACCGCGAGGCGATCGAGGTCGAGGCCGTCGATGGCGGCCGTGCGCGCGTCGGAGGACTGCGCGGCTCGGTGCGGCTGCACCAGCTCGATCGTCGGCCGCTCGCGCCCGGCGACCACGGACGCAAGTGCGCTCACCATCGCGATGGCGCCCAATGTCTTCTTCAGAACCGGAGTCATGACTTCACCATGTGCAGAGTCAGGTGCAGCTCGGCCTGCACCGCGCCGTCGCGGCGCGACTCGCGGCGCAGCGTCATCTGGTCCAGCGAGAGCACCGGGATGTCGGCCAGCGCACGGTCGAGGAACTCGCGCATGTGCGCGTAGCTGCCCGAGAGCGGCAGC
>CAYZFN010000241.1:0-12831 GCA_964477695.1 uncultured Enterobacteriaceae bacterium
GGCCGAAGGGCAGGACGATGTGGATCGGCTTGTTCGGGTAGCTCTGCGCCAGGGCGAGCGCCGGAGCGAGCGACAGGATAGCCAGAAATTTCTTCACTGAAGGAGCTCCTCCACCGCGAATCTTCGCGGAATCATTTTCTGCTTGTAGACGCAGTCGATGGCGACCTCGAGGTTGCGTCGGTTCGCCTCGAGGCCGTGCGGCAGGAGCGGCGGATTGCCCGCCGCCTTCTTGCTCTCGAGCAGCAGGGCGTAGATCTCGTCGGCCTGCTGCCTCGACACGGTGTCCTTCACCACGACCATGTGATTGAGCTGGATCGCACCGTGCTTCTCGGCCCAGCGCCGGCCGGCCGCCTCCGGCTCCGGGATCACCGTCCTCAGGCGCGGGTCGGGGGCATTGTCGCCGAGGATCGCGGCGTCGAGCTCGCCCGCGAGCAGCATCTCCTTGATCGCCTTCCCCGCCGGCGCGCGCTCCACGTTCGGCGGGTCCCTGAACTCGGCGACATGCGGCTCCTCGAACGTGATCCAGCGAATGCGCGCGAGGTCCACGCCGTGGTCCTCTGCGAGCACGCAGCGGATCCAGGCGCCGGTGGTCACCGAGTACGAGCGCACCCCGACTTTCTTTCCCGCGAGGTCTTCCGGCCGCACGGTGCCGCGCTCGGCGTTATAGACGAGGTAGGGATGCTGGTAGCGCGCCATCACCGTGAACGGCAGCAGGCGGTAAGGCTTGCCGTGCGCCTTCGCGAGGATGTGCGTGACGAGCGCCAGCTCGGCGACGTCGAACTCCAGGTCGCGCACCACGCGCTTGAACATCGGCGCCGCGGCCTTGCACTCGACAAAGTCGAGCCTGTCGGTGCGCGTCTTGAACTGCTGCGTGATGGGGTGGTCGCCCATCAGGGTTTTCAGCATCTAGGTCCCTCTCTGTGCCAGCGCGGCCATGAATCGCCGGCGAATGAGCCCGGCATCGCGCTCGGTCACGCCCGCGGGCCTGGCATCGTCGATGCGCGCGCCGGTGAGCCAAGGGCCGTCGCCCTTCAGCGCGCGCTCGACCAGCGCCTCGAAATGCGCCTCGTCCGTCGCCCATTCGCTCTGGGCGAGGCCGGCGCCTTTCGCCACGGCGACCAGGTCGACGCTCGAAGCCGTGAGCGTCTTCTGCTTGCCGGTGATCTGGTACATGCCGTTGTCGAAAACCACGATCGCCAGGTTCTTCGGCCGCGCCGCAGCGACGGTGCCAAGCGAGCCGAGCTGCATGAGCAGTGATCCGTCGCCCTCGAGCACGAACGTGCGGCGCGCCGGCTGGGCGAGCGCGACGCCGAGGCCGATCGGCACCGCGAGGCCCATGCTGCCGAGCATGTAGAAGTTCTCGGGTCGCTGGCCCGCCGCCCAGAGGTCGAAGTTCGTGTTGCCGATACCGCCGATCACCGCTTCGCCCGCGCGCAGCCTGCCGACCAGCCGCTTCGTGAGATCGAACCGGTTCATAGCGCCTTCCTGGTCAGGAGCGGCGACAGGATCACCGCCGCCGGAGCCTGGGTCGCGTAGGCCTGCTTCACCATGCCGTCGACCACGAATTCGACGTCCTCCAGCCGCTCGAGTGCGAAATGCTCGATGCCGAGCGTCTCGAGCACCGGCCGCATCGTCCGGCAGACGACGGCCTGTCCGAGCTGGTGGTCGCCGAGCGTGCCGCGCTCGGAGATCATCATGAGGAGCGGTATCTGGTAGGGGACGATCAGCGAAGCGAGCACGTTCGGCAGCGTGGCGAAGCCGCTCGTCTGCATGAGCGTGATGCCGCGCAGGCCCGCCATGTACGCGCCGGCGACGATGCCGGCCGCCTCTTCCTCGCGCGCCGGGCAGAGAACGCGGAAGTACGAGTCCGCGTGCACCGCGTCGATGAGCGGCGTGAGCACGTTGTCGGGAATGTACGTGACGAGGCGAACGTCGTTCGCCTTCAGCGCCTTCACTACCCGCTCGTGCCAGCCTGCCGCCATCCCGCGCGATTCTACCTAGCTGGAAGCGCCGGCTTGAGCGCCGCTGCGAGCGCGGCTTCCATGTCGTCGGGCAGCGTGGCAACGCCTTTGACGACTCCGTGGCCGCCGTTCTGCCAGTAGATCGAGAAGTCGTCGCGCGAGCCCGGGCGCTTCGGCTCGCGCGCAGCGATGTCGAGCACGACCTCGGTCCCGCCGTCGACGAGCGCGAGCGAGGAGAAGAGCTTCAGCACCGGCCCGAGCTCGCGCACGTTGATCGACAAGACGCGGTCGACGTTCGGCGTAGCCGCGCCGGCCGAGCCGCGACGCACTTCCGCGTCGGCATAGCAGTCGTAGTGCGCGAGGAACTGGTTGATCCCCTGCTCGGCGGCCGCTTCCCGGCGCTCCGGCTCCTTCTGGTCCGGACGCCAGCGCGTGTCCCACAGCACGAGCGCTTTCAGCGATTGACCCGGCGCCTGGCAAAGCGATCCGGCCGGCGGCGTCCCCGAGAAATGCACGCTCGTCGTCGCCGCGCAGCCGGCAAGGGTGGCGCAGAACAACGTTGCGAGCGTTTTGTTCAATTTCGCGACGGACGCTCCCATGCCTCGATACCGCCCGCGCACCGGCGAATCAGCGGGTGGCACGCGGGAGCGAGAACGCCGAGCAGCCGCCGGAAATGCTCCGGGCTTCGCCGTTCGAGCTTATCCAGCAGATGCTGCCATTCGTAGGCGATCTGCCCTCGCGCCACCTTGATCGTCTCTATCTCGCGGACCCGCCCGACCTTGCGGCGATCGAACTTGTAGCCGCGGCGCACCGCCTCGGCGTGTACGGCTCCGAGGTACGCACAGATTGCCGAGCGCGGCGCAGCATGCTGCCGAAAGCGTTCGAGTTGGGGATGGTGCCGGTAACCCGCCGTCTTACCGCTCAGGACAGCGCGGGCCAACAGCGCCTCGCGCCACAGCGCGACCAGCCCCTGCGGATCGAGGTAACGCGGATGAATAGACCAGAGCCTCACGCTGCTGGAGCGCAGGGTTAGGCGGACGCTTGAATAGGCTGCCAATCATCGTCACATGCATGCGGATGCCTGAAGTCACCAAAGTCCGTGCAGCAATAGTTCAGCCCGAAGCGGTCCATGATCTTGGCCAGTGTAGACGGAGAAGCCCGGTTGTCAGTTGATATCAGCACAACGGCGCCGTCGACCTCGAAGGTTCCTAGAGCGTGACTTGCATGGTATCGAGGATCCACTGCGCTTCCAAACGTGTGCCCCTCTTTGTGCGCTCTCCACTCCACCGAAGGCAGAAGTTGCGAGAGCGCCTCGCAAACCTCGGCGCGCGATGCGATGGGTTCTGCCATGTTCTTCTCCCACTTGGTGAGAGGCGGCAGAGTATCGGGGCCGCGATACATATAGAAGCTGAAGCTCATGTCTTAATGTCCGCGTCGGTAGCGGACATTGTGCCCCAGCCAAACATTCTTCTGACTGAAGGTGGACTCAAGAACACAGAGTCGGCACACAGCGCCTCGGCAAGGTGAATTCTCCACTCCGTTTTAGTGCCATTTCGCATATCTAACTTGCGGCTTTGTCCACATATTTGGTCGTTGGGTGATACGGGGAGGAGACCAAGATGTTCCGTTCCAGAGAAGGTCTGCCATCGCTCGGAGTTCGGTTCGCGCATCGATCCGGATGCTGCCCGCCGAGATGGCTCTAGATCCCCAGACGGAGCTGCGCTGGCTCCAGTCGCTCGAGCACGATGCCAGGCTGCGCTTCATGGCTCAGCTGGCATACGCGCTGACGATCGCCGGCCGTCCTTCTTACAAGGCGGGTACCACGGCGCTCGAGCATCCGCAGCGGCTCAGGGCCCTCAACCAGCTGCAACACCAGGTCACCGCGTGCCTGTCGCAGATGCTGGCCGGCGAGATGACGACCGGCCTCGATACGGCGGTCGCCAAAGGCCTGTTCCAGACCGACGCCGAAGTGCGGCCGCATGCCTGCTGGGCCTGGGAATTCGCCAAGCAGCATATGCAGCCGGACAGCTGACCGATCAGAAGCCGTACAGCCGCGACGGGTTGTCGACCAGGATCTTCTTCTGCAGCTCGGCCTCGGGCGCCATCTGCGCGAAGAGGTCGAGCAGGTCGCCGTCGTTCGGCATGTGCTTGCCGACGTTCGGATGCGGCCAGTCGGTTCCCCACAGGATGCGATCGGGCGCGGCCTGGATCAGCGCGCGAGCGAACGGCACGGCGTCGGTGAACGGCGGTCCCATCGACGAGACGCGCTCGGGACCGCACACCTTGACCCAGAACTTGTCGTTCTTCATCCACTCGAGGAGCACGCGGAAGGGCTTCTGCTCGAGGCCGCCGGCCGCCTTCACGCGGCCCATGTGGTCGATCACCATCGGGATCGGCACCTTGCGGAACAGCGCGTCGAACTCGACGAGGTCCTCGGCATCGAGGTGCAGGATGAGGTGCCACCCCAGGGGTCTTATCGTGTCTATCGTTCGCTGAAAGAACGCGAGATCGGGCCGGCCGCCGAGATGCTTGACGAAATTGAAGCGCACGGCACGGATCCCGCCCTCGTGCATGCGCTGGAAATCCTTCCCGGTGTAGCTCTCGTCGATGATCGCCGTGCCGCGGTACTTGCCGTTCGCGCGGGCGATGGCGTCGAGCGTGACGCGCATGTCCGCGCCGTGGCAGCTCGCGTGAACGATGACCGCCCTTTCGAGGCCCAATTTGGAATGGAGACGTTGTAAAGCTTCGAAGGGCGCGTCGGGCGGCACGTAGGCCGCCTTGGGATCGTAGGGAAACTTCGCGCCGGGCCCGAAGATGTGGCAGTGCGCATCGCAGGCGTTCGGCGGCGCGCGGAATTTCGGCGTGCGGGTGTTCGGATCGGGCGCTGCAGTGGCTTTCGGTGTGCTCATCGTCAAGAGTGTTCCTTGAGAAATTCGCTCATCACGAGGTTGAAGCCGCCGGGATTCTGGATGTTGGCGATGTGGGCGGCGTTCGGCACCGAGCTGTGCCGCGCGCCGCGCACCCTGTCCGCGAGGCGCTGCATGAGCTGTGGCGGGCCGCCGAGCTTGTCGTCGGCGCCGCTCAGGTAGCGGGTCGGAACGCGGATGCGGCCGAGATCCTTCTCGACATCCAGGCCCAGGAAAGCGCCGGCGCAGCCGAGGTACCCCTCGCGGCTCGTGCGCGCGATCATCTTGCGCACGTTGTCGAGCACGCGCGGGTTCGCGGCCTTGAACTCCTCGCTGAACCAGCGCTGTGCGGTCTGCTCGACGATGCTCTGCACGCCGTTCGCTTCCACCTTGTCGATGAGCCCGTGCCACAGCACCGCGAAATCCGGGACCATCTGCGCACGGCAGCAGCAAGGCATGACGCTGATCAGCTTCTCGCCGTGCTCGATCGCGGCCGCTTGCGCGATCGCGCCGCCGAGCCCGAGGCCGATCAGATGGCTTGTCTTCACGCCAACGTCGTCCCAAAGCCTTAGCAGATCCTGCGTGAGAAGCGAAATACTGTAAGGCGGCGGCGTCGCTTCGCTCTCCCCTTGCCCGCGCAGGTCGTAGCGCAGCACGCGGAACTCGCGCTCGAGCGCGGGAACCTGCGCGTCCCACATCGTCGTGTCGTTGGCGATGCCGGTGATGAATGTGACCCACGGGCCGCGGCTGCCGTCGACCCGGTGGTGAATCCGCGGCTCATTCATCCATGGGTCACGGGTTGATCGGCGGCAGAACCACGTGAAGCAGCGCGAGCCGGCCCTGCTCGATCGCTTCCAGGCCGCGCTTGAGCGCGGGGCGCACCTCGGCGGGCTTCTCCACGCGCTCGCCGTGCCCGCCGAAAGCCTTGGCGAGCATCGCGTAGTCGGGACGCGGCGTGATCGACGTGCCGATGAACTTGTTGGTGCGCACCGCCCAGCCTTCGGGATACTCGCGCACCACGTCGTTTTTCTGCGAGAGGTATCCGGCGTTGTCGAACAGCACGACGAACAGCGGCAGCGCGTGCTCCTGGCAGGCGCCGAAGGCCGCGGGGACGGCGTTGTAATAGAACGACCCGTCGCCGACGGTGAGGATCACCGGCCGGTCGGGATGCGCATGCTTGACGCCGAGCGCGGTGCCGAGCCCCATACCGAGCCCGCCGTAGCTCGACTCGTAGAAGCCCCCGGCCGGCAGCCGGTCGACGAGCTGCATCAGGTCGCCGCGGTGCGAGATGGTCTCGTTGACGAGGATCGCGTCGCGCGGCAGGACTTCGTTCAGCTCGTGCGCCACCCAGGCGGTCTTGATGGCCGCCTCGTGGCCGGCCGCGCGCGCCTTGTTGCGCAGCGCGGTGCGGTGCTGATCGTTGCGCGCCCGCCAGCGCTCGCCGGATTTCGGCTCGACGATCTTCGAATAGGCGGCGATCAGCGCGCCGAGGGTCGCCTCGGGGTCGCCGGGAAGCAGGTAGTCGGCGCGGAAGCCCCAGAACGGCAGGTGCGTGTGCACGGGATCTTCGCCGAGCGAGGCCACTTTGGTGCCGCGCAGCGCCGAAGGCGGATGCCACGGCGCTACGCACTCGACGAGCAGTACGAAGTCCGATTCCTTGACGATCTCGTTCAGCGGCTCGACTGCCACGCCACCGTAGAGCGGATGCTCGCGCGGGAAGTTGATGGAATCGGCGTGCCAGCCGTCGAGCACCGGCGCGCTGAGCGCCTCGGCGAGCGCGACGAGCGCGTCGACCGCGCGCGGGTTGCGGCCGAGCTCCTCGGTGACGATGACCGGGTGCGAGGCCGCGGCGAGCGCGCGCGCCACCTCCGCGATCGCCTGCGGATGCGCGACCGGGGCCGCCGGTAGCGCGGCAGCCGCCGGCGGCTCGCTGCGCACGGGCTCCATCAGGAACTCGGTCGGCACGGAGACGAACACCGGCCCCTTCGGCGCGTTCATCGCGAGCTGGCAGGCGCGCTGCAGGGTATGGGGCAGGATGAGCGACGAGTTGAGGCCGAAGGTCCACTTCACGGTCGGCTCGACGAGCCGCGCCGGACCGCCGAGGTCGGTGAGCACGCGCAGCCATTGGCGTCCCGCCGGCGACTGCGTGTCTTCGGCGAAGGAGACCGATTCGCCGGCGAGCACCACCATCGGAATGCGCTCGTGCAGGGCGGCGCGCAGGCCCATGGTCGCGTGCAGCGCGCCTACCGTGGTGTGGATGACGAGCGCCGGCAGCTTGCCGGTCGCCTTGGCGTAGCCGCTCGCCATGCCGATCGCCGTCTCCTCGTGGCGCGAGGAGATGTACTCGGGGACCTCGCCTTCGCGGTACGGCTTGGCGAGCGCCTCCCAGAGCGGCGCCCAGTCGGAGCCGGGCGAGGCGTAGATGCGCTCCACGCCCATGGCGCGGAGCGTGCGCAGCAGCGCTTCGGCGCCCGTCATTTCAGCCGCTTCGCGGCGTCTTCGATGATCGAAAGATCGGCGTGCTGGCCCACGTTGATCGATGCCTTCACCAGCCCGAGCTCGTGCTGCAGCTCGATGTTCGCCTGCAGCGCCTTGAGATCGGGCCGCATGTGGTCGTCGTGATAGTAGTCGCCGTCCTGGCCGGCCTTCCTGAAGAGCCACCTGTCGAATGCGGCCGCGGGGCGCTTGCTCACGCGTGCTGCGATCTGCACCGCCTCGTCGTGGTTCTTCGGATCGATGTACCAGCGCACCGCGCGGATGGCGTCCTCCATGAAGTCGACCATCGCCGCGCGGTTCTTCTTCAGGAAGCCTTCGCGCGCGGCCCAGACGATCATCTGCGTGCGGCCGACCGCCTCCTTCTGCGTGAAGAGCACGCGGCCCTTGTCGCGCAGCTCGGGATCGAAGGAGAACGGAATGACCCCGGGAATCGCATCGGCCTTCTTCGCGAGCAGCGTCGCCTTCATGTTCGGGAAGGCGGTCTCGATCACGTTCACGTCCTTCTTGTCGTCCATGCCGTTCTTGCGCAGCATGGCACGCATGACGATGTCGACCGCGCTGCCCGCGACATTGGTCGCCACGACCTTGCCCTTCAGGTCCTTCACCGACTTGATCAACCCGTCCTTGAGCACGAAGTACTCGTCGGTGTAGTAGCCCGGCACGCCGTCCTGGAACTCATCCGCGATCACGCGCAGGTCGTCCATGCCGGCGTTCTGCACCGCGATGGCGAGCGACGCGAAGGCGAGGTCGGCGACCTCGAGCTCGTTGTTGGCGAGCGCGGTGATCATCTGCGGCGTGCCCTGGAAGTGCACCGCCTCGAAGGTGTAGGACTTGCCCTGGTGCTGCGCGAGGCCGGGCTTCTCGAAGATGAGCGACGCCCAGTTCGCGACCGGCACGACGTAGGCGACGCGGATCTTTACAGGTTGTGCCAACGCCGATCCTGCAACCAACAACGACGTTATTAGGAATAGCAGCGAGCGCATGTTCCCTCCTCCAAGGTGGAATTTCATTCTAAACGGTCGCCGGCGCCAGGGCCTCCGGATGCCAGGCGAGGAGCCGCCGGCGCACCGCGGCCATCACTTTGACGAGCGCATAGCCGGCGATCGCAATCTCGACGATCCCGGCGAATACCCCGGGCGAGTCGGCGAAGCGCGACGCGGTGATCATGGCGCCGCCGAGCCCGATGCCGCCGAGCTTCATCTCGGCGACGATGCAGACGATGAGCGCGATCGGCAGCGCGACCTGCAGGCCGGTCATGATCTGCGGCAGCGCGGCCGGGAAGACCACCTCGCGCAGGAGCTCGCGCCGGCTGGCGCCGAGGTTGCGCGCCGACCAGAGCAGCTCGCGCTCGACGGCGAGCGTCGCCGCGATGGTCGCCGTGAGGACCGGGAACACGGCGTCGAACACGACCATCGAGATCTTCGACACGTCGTGGAAGCCGAGCCATAGCGTGATGATCGGCAGGAAGGCAATCTTCGGCATCGGGAACCCGACCGAGATCACCGGGTCGAGCAGCCAGCGCACTACGCGGTTGTAGGAGACGGCGAAGCCCAGAGCGATGCCGAGGACTGCCGCTATCAGAAAACCGAACAGCGATCGGTAAAGCGTGAGCCCCAGGTTCTGCCAAAGCTCGCCCGATGCGCCATCCGCCCAGATGCGCTCGACCACCGTGGTGAACTTCGGCAGCATGAAAGGCGTCACGGCGCCGCTCCGCGCAAAGAGCTCCCAGGCAATGGCCACCGCGGCGACCGAGATCCAGGGCGCCAGACGCAGGTCTATTCGCGCCATGCGAGGACCCGGCGAACGAGCAGCTGGTAGAGCCGGTCGGCGAAGAAGCCCATGAACGCGACGACCAGCACCACGGCGAACATCGCGTCGTACACCCCGCCTTCGCCGAGGAAGCCGATGAGATAGCCGAGGCCGGTGCGCGCGACGATCAGCTCTGAGGAGACGAGCAGTACGAACGTGAGCGCGAGCGCGGTGCGGATGCCGTTCAGGAGCTCGGGCAGCGCGCTCGGCACGACGACGTCCCACAGCACCCTGAGGCGGCTCGCGCCGAGGCTGCGCGCCGACCAGACGAGCGCCTGCTCGCAGGAGCGCGCGCCGTTGTACGCGGCCACCGTTACCGGAATCATGCAACCGAGGAAGATGAGCAGGATCTTCGAGCCGTCGCCAAAACCCAGCCAGAGCACCGTGATCGGAATGAGCGCCGATTTGGGCAGCGGATAGAGCGCCTCGACGAGCGGCGCGACGAAGGCGTCGACTTCGCGCCACCACGCCATGGCGATGCCTAGCGCCGCGCCGAGCAGGATCGCGAGCAGCAGCCCGGCGCCGCCGCGATAGAGTGACGCCGCCGCGTTCGCCCAGAAGTCGCCTTCGCGCGCGAGGTTCCAGCCCGCTTTCAATACGTCCGAGAGCGAGGGCAGCAGGTCGCGCGACACGAGGCCGAGCTGCACAACCGCCTCCCAGATGAGGGCGAGCAGCAGGAGCGGCAGGTACTTCATTGGGCCTTGAGCGCCTCCTCGCGCACCAGGCCCCAGATCTCGTCCACCTTCGCGCCGAAGGCCGGCGAGCGCACCAGATGCGGATCGCTCTTCTCGAGCTCGATCGGCACGATCGCCTTCACTCGTCCCGGGCGCGCCGACATGACGACCACGCGCTGCGCGAGCAGCACCGCCTCCTGCACGTCGTGCGTGACGAAGAGCACCGTCTTGCGCGTGCGCTGCCAGATGGCGAGCAGCTCCGACTGCATCAGGCTCCGCGTCTGCGCGTCGAGCGCGCCGAACGGCTCGTCCATGAGCAGCATCTTCGGTTCGACCGCCAGCGTGCGCGCCAGCGCCGCGCGCTGCTTCATGCCGCCCGAGAGCTGCGAGGGATAGCTGTCCTCGAAGCCTTTCAGGCCGACCAGGTCGATGTAGCTCTGCGCGCGGCGCTCCTGCTCCTCGCGCGTGATGCCCATTTTCTCCAGGCCGTAGCGCACGTTGGCGCGCACCGATTTCCACGGAAAGAGCGCGAAGTGCTGGAACACGATGCCCCGGTCGGGTCCCGGCGCGCCGACCGGCGCGCCTTCGATGCGGATCGCGCCCTTCTCGACCGGCAGGAAGCCGCCGATGAGATAGAGCAGCGTCGACTTGCCGCAGCCCGAGGGGCCGAGCAGCGCGACGAACTCCTGCGGCGCGATCGCCAGCGACACTTCCTCGAGCGCGAGCACCGCGCGGCCGCGCGCCGGGCGGTACAGGTGCGACACGCCCTCGACGACGATCTGCTGCTTGACAGATGCGGCTTTGGAATCGAACATGAACATGTTCACCGTCAATCGTAGTGCACGGTTTCCCTTATTGCACGGCTTCCCTTGGCGTCCAGAAAGGTAGCACTCGTCACCGGTGCGGCCACCGGCATCGGCCGCAGCGCCGTGCTCGCCCTCGCGCGCGCAGGATACGACGTTGTCCTGAACTACGCCTCGAGCGAGAAGGCGGCGCGCGAAACCGCCGCCGAGGCCGAGAAGCTCGGCGCGAGGACCCTGCTCGTGCGCTGCGACGTGAGCGACGAAGCCGGCGTTCGATCCATGCTTTCCCGTGTCAAAGAAACGTTTGGCAAGCTGCATGTGCTGATCAACAACGCCGGCACCACCGCCGCGTGGAAGCCGAAGGACCTGGAGACGCTGTCCCTGGAAGAATGGGACCGCGTGTTCGCGGTCAATGTGCGCGGCCTGTTCCAGGTGACTCGCGCCTCGGTGCCCCTGCTCAGGGAGTCGAAGGGCTGCATCGTCAACACCGCCTCGATCGTCGGCCTGCGCCCCGGGCCGCAGCCCCTGCCCTACGCCGCGAGCAAGGCCGCGGTGGTGAACCTCACCAAGACGCTCGCCTGGAACCTCGGCCCCGAGATCCGCGTCAACGCGGTCGCGCCGGGCTGGATGGAAGGCGACTGGATGAAGCGCATGCTCAAGGACAAGTACGACGACCTCATGGGCAAGCGCGCGAAGAGCACGCCGCTCAAGCGCGTGGTCACGGCCGACGACGTGGCCGAGACCATGATGAGCCTCATCGAGGCCAACCGCTTCGTCACCGGCGAAGTCATCGTCATCGACGGCGGCTTCACCAGTTCCACGTAATGCCTCTCCAAGGCGTCGTTCCCTTTCCGCCCGAGTTCGCGCGCCGTTATCGCGAGAAAGGCTACTGGCAGGACAAGTCCCTGGCCGAAGAATTTGCCGTCGTCTTCCGGAACTACGCCGATCGGGTGGCGCTCATCGACGGCGACAGGCAATACACGTATCGCCGGATCGACCAGTTGAGCGACAACCTGGCGCTCAACCTGCTCGAGCTCGGCCTCAAGCCGCTCGACCGCGTGGTGCCGACGCTGCCGAACATCGCCGAGTTCGTGCTGCTGTACTTTGCGCTGCAGAAGATCGGCGGCATTCCGATCGCAGCCCTCGTCACGCACCGCTTCGCCGAGATCAATCAGTTCGTGGCTCTCTCCGGCGCCACGACCTGCGTCTATCCGGAGCGCCAGGGCGACTTCGAGTTCGAGCCGACGATCCGCCGCGTGCACGACGCGAACCCTTGGCTCAAGTTTCGCCTCCCGCTCTCGACTTTGAAGTCGTTGATAGAGAAGCCTGCCAGGCTCCCCCGCTCGAGGCTGAGCGACATCAAGCTCGATCCGACCGACCCGTGCATCTTCCAGCTCTCGGGCGGCACGACCGGCATCCCGAAGCTCATCCCGCGCACGCACAACGATTACGCGTACAACTCGAAGACGGCCGCGCCTGTCTGCGCGGTGACGAAGGATTCGGTGCTGCTGCTCGCACTGCCCGTCGCGCACAACCTGCCGCTCGCGTGCCCGGGTATCCAGGGCTACTTCTTCCAGGGCGGAAGAGTAGTGCTGTCGCCCACCACGCGGCCCGAGGAGATGTTCCGCCTGATCGACAAGCACCGCGTCACGCACATCAAGGTCGTGCCGGCGCTCCTCATCCGCCTGATCAACGATCCGTCGATCGGCAAGTACGATCTTTCGAGCGTAAGGCTGATCCAGAGCGGCGGCCAGCGCATGCAGCCCGAGGTGCGCCTGAAGACGCACGAGCTGATCCCGAGCTCGTTCGTGCAGGAGAACTTCGGCATGTCGGAAGGCATGCTGTTCTTCGTGCGCCTGGACGATCCGCTCGAAGTGAAGCTCGAGACCTGCGGCCGCCCGATCTGTCCCGATGACGAGGTGAAGCTCCTCGACGACGAGGACAGCGAGGTGCCGGAAGGCGAAGTCGGCGAGCTCACCTGCCGCGGTCCTTACACGTTGCTCGGCTACTACGGCGTGCCCGAGTACAACGCGCGGCAATTCACGCGCGACGGCTTCTATCGCTCCGGCGACCTGATGCGCCGCCATCCCTCGGGCAACTACATCGTCGCGGGACGGAAGAAAGACCTCATCAACCGCGGCGGCGAGAAGATCAGCTGCGAGGAAATCGAGAACCTGATCCT
>CAYZFN010000242.1:0-24269 GCA_964477695.1 uncultured Enterobacteriaceae bacterium
CCTTGCTTGCGCAGTTGCGCGAGCCACTCGTCCTTCTTCTCGTAGCCCGGCAGGCAGCCGGCGACGACGGTGTGGCCCGTCTGTGCGAGGCGGCGGCAGATCGCGGTGCCGATGCCGCCCATGCCGCCCGAGACGAAGGCGATGCGCGGGATGATCGGCCGCGACTTGTCGCGCCAGGTCTCCTGTGACGTTTCCGGATCGATGATTTCTGCCTCGTTGCCCATTGTGCTTTCCTTGTAATTAGCGCTCCACGGCCAGGGCGACGCCCATGCCGCCCCCGATACAAAGCGACGCGAGCCCCTTCCTCGCGCCGCGCTTCTGCATCTCGTGAAGCAGCGTGACCAGGACGCGGCACCCCGAGGCGCCGATCGGATGGCCGAGCGCGATCGCGCCGCCGTTCACGTTCACCTTCTGCGTGTCCCAGCCCATCTGCCGGTTCACCGCGATCGCCTGCGCGGCGAACGCTTCGTTGATTTCCATGAGATCCAGGTCGGCCGGCTGCCAGCCGGCGCGCGCGAGGCAGCGCTTGGAAGCCGGCACCGGGCCCATGCCCATGTACTTCGGGTCGACGCCGGCCGAGGCGAAGGCGCGGATCTTCGCCAGCGGCTTGAGGCCCAGCTCTTTTACTTTCTTCGACGAAGCCAGCACCACGGCGGCCGCACCGTCGTTGATGCCCGAGGCATTGCCGGCGGTCACCGTGCCGTTCTTGTCGAACGCCGGCTTGAGCGCCTTCAGCGAGTCGAGCGTCGTGCCGTGGCGCGGATATTCGTCGTCCTTGAAGATTACCGGACCTTTACGCGTCGCGATTTCCACGGCAATGATTTCTTCATTGAAACGGCCGGCCTTCTGCGCCGCCTCGGCCTTGTTCTGGCTCGCCGCCGCGAAGGCGTCCTGCTCCTCGCGCGTCACCGCGTATTCCTTCGCCACGTTCTCGGCCGTCACGCCCATGTGGTACTGGTTGTAGACGTCCCACAGGCCGTCGACGATCATCGTGTCGACCAGCTTCGCGTCGCCCATGCGGAAGCCGTCGCGCGAGCCGTTCAGCGCATGCGGCGCGAGGCTCATCGATTCCTGGCCGCCGGCGACCACGATGTCGGCGTCGCCGTTGGCGATCGACTGCGCGCCCAGCATCGCCGCCTGGAGTCCCGAGCCGCAAACCTTGTTGATCGTCATGCTGGGCACCATGTACGGAACGCCGGCCTTCATCGCGGCCTGGCGCGCCGGGTTTTGGCCGACCCCGGCCGTGAGCACCTGCCCCATGACGACCTCCGACACCTGCTCCGGAGCTACGCCGGCGCGCTGCAGGACATTGCGAATGACGAGCGCGCCGAGCTCCGAAGCCGGCGTCTTCGCGAGCGCGCCGCCGAACTTGCCGATCGGAGTACGCAGCGCGCCGACGATGAAGATGTCTTCCATGGGGTTCTCCTAGGAGATTCGCTGTTTCACGTAGCGGCCGGGCGCCGCCTCGATCACGTTGTATTGGACAGTGCCGGGCTTCGCAGGTGCCCGGCGCTCGCCTCCCGAATGCCGCGCGAGCCATTCGTCCCACACCGGCCACCAGCTGCCCTTCTGCTCCCGGGCCTGGGCCAGCCACTCATCGGGCTCGGCCGGATAGGGCTTGCCGATCCAGTAGCTGCGGCGATTCTTCGACGCCGGATTGACCACGCCGGCGATATGGCCGCTCGCTCCCAGCACGAAGGTCTTGTCCTCGCCGCCGAAGAGCTCGAGCGTCCGGTACGCCGAGCGCCACGGCACGATGTGGTCCTCGCGTGTCGCCAGCGCGAACATCGGCAGACGCACCCTGCCGAGGTCGACCGGTACGCCGCAATTGGCGAGCGCATTCGGCGTGCGCAGGTTGTTCTCGAGATAGGTGTTGCGCAGGTAATAGCAGTACATCGGGCCGGGCAGGTTGGTGCTGTCGGCGTTCCAGTACAGGATGTCGAATGCCGCCGGCCGGCCGCCGAGCAGATAGTTGTTCACGACATACGGCCAGACCAGGTCGTTGGCGCGCACGCTCGAGAAGACGAACGCGAGCTCCTTGCCCGACAGGATGCCGCCGCGGCCGAGCGTCGCTTCGCGCGCCGCGACGCTCGGCTCGTTGACGAACAGGCCGATCTGCCCGGTCTCGGAGAAATCGAGCATTGCGGCGAGCATCGTCACGCTTGCCACCGTGTCCTCGCCCTTTTGCGCGAGGATCGAAAGCGCTGCGCCAAGGAGCGTGCCGCCCACGCAGAAGCCGAGCGCATTCACCTTGTCGGCCTGGGTGATCTCGCGCGCTACGCGCAGCGCCGTGAACACCCCGAGCTCGAGGTAGTCGTCCCAGCCGAGATGGCCCTGCTCCGGACCGACGTTGCGCCAGGAAACCATGAACACCGTATGGCCGCGCGATACCGCATGGCCGACGAACGAGTTCTCGGGCGAGAGGTCGAGGATGTAGTACTTATTGATGCACGGCGGGATCATCACTAGCGGCCGCTTCGCCACCTGCTCGGTCGTCGGGCGGTACTGGATGAGCTGGATGAGCTCGTTCTCGTAGACCACCTCGCCGGGCGTGGTCGCAAGATTGCGTCCGACCTCGAACGCCGCTTCGTCGGTCTGGCTGATGCGGCCTTTGTGCGCGTCGGCGAGCAGGTTCGCGAGCCCGCGCGTCAGGCTCTCGCCCTGCGTGTCGAGCGCTTCGCGCAGCACGACCGGGTTGGTCGCCGGGAAGTTGGCCGGGCACATGGCGTCGAGCCATTGGCGCACCGTGAAGCGCGCGCGCTCCTTCGCCGCCGCGTCGAGCGGCGCACTCTCGAGCACCTGCTGCACGTACTGGGCGGCTAGCAGATAGGACTGCCGCAGATAGTCGTAATACGGGTTGTCGCGCCATTCGCGCGCCACGAAGCGCTTGTCGCCGTCCTCGACCAGCGTCTCATGACGCCCGGCGAGGAGCGACGACCACAGGCGCGACTGCTTCTCGAGATAGGCGGTCTGCAGTTCACGATTGCGCTGCAATTCGGCTTCCAGGCCGGGCGCCGTGGAGAGCAGGCGCATCCAGCCCTGCGTGATCTCATTGCCCGTCTGCGCGATGGCAGCGAGCAAGGCGTCGGGGGAGCCGCTCAGGGGAGCCCTCAGGGGAGCCAATTGCACAGGGGGTCACGAGAATCTCGACGCGATTTTGCGACGCACAACGCACGCCGTCAAATAGCCGTTAAGCCGCTGATCTCTAGTCTGTTTCGCCTATGCGCTAGGCCAGCCAGATTAGCGTCGCGAGGCGCTCTTCGCCCCTGTCCCGGCGGTACGAGAAGAAGCGCTCACCCTCGCTATAGGTACAAAAGCCGCCCCCGTAGACACGCTCGACGCCGGTCTGCGCGAGGCGCCGCCGTGCCACGGCATAAAGGTCGAGCAGCCAGTGCCCCGGCCGCGCCGGCCGGAAGGCAGCCTCGTAGCCCGTGAACGCGGCGCGGACGTCCTCGCCGACCTCGTAGGCAGCCGGGCCGATGGCCGGCCCGAGCCAGGCCAACAGCCGCGACGGCGCTGTGTGCATCGCGCCTACGGTTGCTTCGATGACGCCCGCCGCAAGACCGCGCCAGCCGGCATGCGCGATTCCGACCACGGTTCCTTCGTTGTCGCTCAGGAGCACCGGCATGCAGTCGGCGGTAACCACTGCGCAAACGCGTCCGCGCTCGCGCGCCACCGCGGCATCGGCCTCCGGAAACACCGGATGCGCGTCGGCATCGATCACCTTCGTGCCATGGACCTGGCGCATCCAGACCGGCGGCTCGGGCGCGAGGTCGAGCAGGATGCGTCGTGCGCTCGGCCGCGCCATATCGCCGCTCTCGCGCGTAGTCGTGAACCCGCGAACCCGCGGATGCGCAGGCCAGTCGGGAACAACGAGCGTCGCCGCTACATCCATCGCTCTTCGCGCAGCTGCTCGAGCAGGCGCTTGAAGTCGCGCGGCGGCGGGGAGCGCCAGGTGCTCGTTTCGCCGCTTGCGGGATGGCGCAGCGTGAGCTCGGCCGCGTGCAGCGCCTGGCGCGCAAACGTGATGCCGTGGCGCGTGCCGCGCCGATACACGATATCGCCGACCAGCGGATGGCGGATGTGCTGGAAATGCACGCGGATCTGGTGCGTGCGGCCGGTCTCGAGCCGGCATTCGACGAGCGCCGCGCGGCCGAAGCGCTCCAGCACCTTGTAGGACGTGCGCGCCGGCTTGCCGCGATGCGTGACCGCCATGCGAGTGCGCGCCTTGGCATCGCGCCCGACAGGCGCGTCGATCGTGCCGCTCGCCGGCGGATCGCCCTGCACGATCGCAAGGTAGACGCGCCGCATCGTGCGCTCCGCCAGCTGCTTCACGAGGTCGCTCTGGGCTTCAACCGTCTTCGCGACCACGAGCAGGCCGCTCGTGTCCTTGTCGAGGCGATGCACGATGCCCGCGCGCGGCACGCCGGCGAGCGCCGGCGCGTGCGCAAGCAGTGCGTTGAGCAGCGTGCGGTCCGGCTGGCCGGCGCCCGGGTGCACGACCAGCCCGGGCGGCTTGTCGATCACGATGAGCGCTGCGTCCTCGTGCACGATCCTGAGCGGCATGCGCTGCGCGCGCGGAGCCGCCGCATCCGGCAGCGCCGGCGGCGTGAGCGTGATCTTTTCCCCGCCGGCCACGGCGCGGCGCGCCGGCGCGCTCTTGCCGTCGACCAGGATGTGCCCGGTGCGCAGCCATTCCTGAAGGCGATTGCGCGAATACTGGTGGAAAAGCCGCGCCAGCGCCTGGTCGAGGCGCAGGCCGCCCATCTCGTCGGGCACGGTGGCGCTCATCGGCGCGGCGAGCGCCGCGTCCCAGTCGCTATAATTTTCGCGCCCCATGCTTCGAAGTTTACTGGCAGCGCTTCTCATTCCCGCGATTGTCGTCCTCGCCGGCTGCAGCAGCCTCGCGAACGACGACGAGACCGCCGGCTGGTCCGCGCAGCGCCTCTACGGCGAGGCCAAGGACGCCATGGCGGCCAAGGAATGGCAGAAGGCGATCAAGTACTTCGAGAAGCTCGAGGCGCGCTATCCGTACGGGCGCTTCGCGCAGCAGGCGCAGCTCGAGGTCGCGTACGCGTACTGGAAGGACAACGAGCGCGCCTCGGCAATCGCCGCGTGCGACCGCTTCATCAAGCTCTACCCCAACCACGAGAACGTCGCGTACGCGTGGTACCTGAAGGGGCTCATCAATTTCAACGAGCTAACCGGGATGCTGACCTGGCTCACCACGCCGGACATGAGCGACCGCGACCCGAAGGCCTCGCGCGAAGCGTTCAGCGCGTTCCGCGAAGTGGTGACGCGCTTCCCCGACTCGCGCTACGCCGCGGACGCGTCGGCGCGCATGCGCTTCCTCGTCAACGCGCTCGCCTCCAACGAAGTCTATGTCGCGCGCTACTACATGAAGCGCGGCGCCTACGTCGCGGCGGCGAACCGCGCGCAGTACGCGGTGCAGCACTATCCCCAGGCGCCGGCGGTCGAGGAGGCGATGGCGATCCTGGTGAAGGCGTACGATTCGCTCGGCATGCCGGAGTTGCGCGACGACGCGCAACGCGTGCTGCTGAAGAACTTTCCGCGGACGGATTACCTGAAGACCGGCGGCCACAAGAAGGACATTCCCTGGTGGCGCATCTGGGACCCTGACTGGTGAGGGTGCTGATCGTCGGCGCGGCCGGCATGATCGGCCGCAAGCTCGCCGAGCGCCTCGCACGGGAAGGCGCAATCGGCGCTCGCGCGATCGGCGAGCTCGCGCTGCACGACGTCGTTCCCCCGCCGCCGCCGGGTCGCTCGCCCTATCCGCTGAAAATCTCCACGTCGGACCTCGCCGCGCCCGGCGAGGCGGAGAAGCTGGTGGCGAGCCGGCCCGAGCTGATCTTCCATCTCGCGGCGATCGTCTCGGGCGAGGCGGAAGCCGATTTCGAGAAGGGCTACCACGTCAACCTGGACGGCACGCGGCGGCTCTTCGACGCGGTGCGCAAGATCGGCCACGGCTATTGCCCGAGGCTGGTGTTCACTTCTTCGATCGCCGTCTTCGGCGCGCCTTTTCCCGAGGCGATCGGCGACGAGTTCCTCAGCGCACCGCTCACGAGCTACGGCACGCAGAAGGCGATCGACGAGCTGCTCCTCGCGGACTACAGCCGGCGCGGCTTCTTTGACGGCATCGGGCTGCGCCTGCCGACCATCTGCGTGCGGCCGGGCAAGCCGAACAAGGCGGCGTCGGGCTTCTTCTCGGGCATCATCCGCGAGCCGCTGGCCGGCCAGGAGGCGGCGCTGCCCGTGCCGCGCAGCGTGCGCCACTGGTTCGCCTCGCCGCGCGCGGCCATCGGCTTTCTGCTTCACGCCGCAGCCATTCCCCTGGACAGGCTCGGCGCGCGGCGCAGCCTCAACATGCCCGGCGTGTCGGCGACGGTGGGCGAGCAGATCGAGGCGCTGCGCCGGGTGGCGGGCGAGAAGGCGGTCGCGTTGATACGCGAAAAGCCCGATGCGACGATTCAGCGCATCGTCGAGGGCTGGCCGCGCAACTTCGACGCCGGCCGGGCCCTAGGCCTCGGCTTTCGCGCCGATGCGAGCTTCGACGAGATCATCCGAATTCACGTCGAGGATGAGTTGAGCTGAAGAAGGTCTCGACGTCGGAGAGTTCCCGCGTGAGCTTCATCGGCGGCAGCGCGTTGAGGATCCTGCGGCCGTAGGGTTTCGACGAGAGCCGCGGGTCGCACAGCATCAGCACGCCCCGGTCGCTCTCGTCGCGGATCAGCCGGCCCGCGCCCTGCTTGAGCTGCAGCGCCGCCTGCGGCAGCTGCAGCTCGTTGAACGGATTGCCGCCGCGGTTGCGCACCGCCTCGATGCGCGCGGCGAGCACCGGGTCGTCGGGCGGAGCGAAGGGCAGCTTGTCGATCACCACCACGGAAAGGGCGTCGCCGCGCACGTCCACGCCCTCCCAGAACGAAGCCGCGCCGAGCAGCACCGCGTTGCCGAGCGAGCGGAAGCGCGCCAGGAGCTCGCTGCGCGAGCCGGTGCCCTGCACGAGCAGCGGATAGCCCACCCGCCCGCGCAGGAGCTCGTGCGCACGGCGCAGGGCGCGCAGCGTCGTGAACAGCAGGAAAGCCCGTCCGCCGCTCGCCTGAAGCACCGGCAACGCAGCCTCGATCACCGCGTCGGTGAAGCCCGCGTCGTTCGGATCCGGCGGCAGGCGCCTTGGCAGGTAGAGGAGCGCCTGCTCGGCGAAGCGAAACGGGCTCTCCCAGCGCTGGGTCGCCGCCTGCCCGACGCCAAGCTCGCGCGTGAAGTGGCTGAAGTCCTCTCCCACCGCGAGCGTCGCCGAGGTGAAGATCCAGGCGCGCGGGTGATCGTCCATCTGGCGGCGGAACAGCTCGCCCGAGGAGAGCGGCGTCAGGCGCAGCTGCACCGACTGCCCGAACACCTCGGCCCAGCGCACCTCTTCGTTCCCGTCTCCCTCGGTAAGGCGGACCAGGACCGTGTGCGCATTGCCGGCGCGCCGCGCACAGGCTGCGAGGCCCTCCGAGCGCTCGGCCTGCGCGGCGAGCGCCGAATCGAGCGCTTGCAAGGCGGAGTGGAGCGATTGCAGGGCGTCCGCGAACCCCGGCATGCGCAGCGCTTGCGCCCAGGCGAGCCGTGCGCCGGTATCGCCGAGCGCAAGGCGCAGCTCGCGCGCCGCCTTTTCAAGCCGGTTGGCGAGCGCGTCCAGCTCGGGCGACGCACCGCCCGCGGCACGCAGCTCGACGCGCGCATCGCGCGAGAGCTCGAGCAGCTGCGCGCTCGACACGCTCTCGCCGAAAAAGAGCCGCGCCGTCTCGGGAAGCTGGTGCGCCTCGTCGAAGACCAGCGTATTGCAGGCCGGCAGGAGCTCGGAAAGCCCCTCGTCGCGCAGCACGACGTCGGCGAAGAACAGGTGATGGTTGATGACCACGACATCGGCGGCAAGCGCGTTGCGCCGCGCGCGCATGACAAAGCACTCGCCATAGTCGGGGCAGCCCTGGCCGAGGCAGTTGTCGCGCGTCGAGGTCGCGTGCGCCCACGCGGGCGCGTCCTCGGGCACGTCGGCGAGGTCGGCACGATCGCCGCTCGTCGTGGCGATCGCGAACTGCGCGATGCGCCGCAGCTGCGCCGCCTCCTCCCGCGAGGAAACGCCCGCAGCCGATGATCTTTTCAAGCGGTAAAGGCACACATAGTTCGCCCGGCCTTTCAGGAGCGCCGCCGACGCACCCGAGCCGAGCGCCGAGCGCACGGCGGGCAGGTCGCGGTCGAAGAGCTGGTCCTGAAGCGTCTTGGTCCCGGTGGAAACGATGACCTTGCCGCCCGCGAGCAGCGCCGGCACAAGGTAGGCGAAGGTCTTGCCCGTGCCGGTGCCGGCTTCGGCGACGAGGACGCCGGTGCCTTCGATCGCCTCGTGGATAGCCTGCGCCATCTCGAGCTGCTCGCGGCGCGGCCGATAGCCGGGCAGCGATGCGGCGAGCGGACCGCCTTCGGCGAACACGCGCGCGAGCGCCTTGCTCATGGCAGCGGCTCGACCTTGATCCATACCCGACGGTTCTCCGCGAGCGCGCCGAGCTCGAACCATTCGCCGAGCGGACCGCTCGCCGTGGCATAGCCGTTCGCACTCGCAACATCTACCTGCACCGTCGGGCCGCTCAGGCGCGGCACGATGTCGAAGCCAAGGCGCGAGCCCTGCTCGACGACGATGTCCTGCGGGACCGGCCCGGCGGGAGTCTGGATGATGCGCCGCTCGCGCACCGGACGCGATTCGCCGAGGTAAATCGTCGCGCGTGATCCGTCGAGCATCTGGAGGCGCTGGTCCACCCGTCCTTCGGCAGCGGAGCTCGAATCGCGCGCGCGGATTTCCACCTCCGAGCCGCCGCTTCCGATGCGGCCGCTCGCGCCGAGGGCGCGATGCGATGCGGCCAGGGAATCGTCGAAGCGCACCGAGATCTGCAGACGGCGCGCCGGCTGGTCGATCGCCTCCAGCGCCCGGCGCAGCTCGGCCAGGTTGGCGGGGCTGGTACGCAGGAAGAGCTGGCTTCCCTGGCCGCCGAGCGTGCCGCCCGGCTCGACTAGCGGTTGCAGCACGGGCAGCACCTGCTGCGCCGTGCGATGGCGCAGGGTGATGATCTCCAAGGCATTTTCCGCATGCCCGGCACTCGCGAGCAGGCCGGCGGCCAAGGCAAATCGGATCAGGTGAGTGCGGTTCATCTTTCTTCCAGAACGCGCCAAGGTGTCGCCCGGACGACGCGCGATCGATTATGGGACACAAGGTTCTCTTTCTGGCCGGGCTTATGGCCGCAGGGCTGGCCGCTCAGCCGGCGCTGGCGCAGGACCGGGCGAGCCTCGAGGCGCTCTCCGCTGTGGGCACCCCCTACGTGCGCGGCGGCGACACGCCCGAGCGGGGCTTCGACTGCAGCGGACTCGTGGTCTACGCCTACCGCAACGCCCTCGGCCTGCACCTGCCGCGCCGCGTCGCCGAGCTGAAAACGGTGGGCAAGCCGGTGCGGCTGCGTGAGCTCGCGCCGGGCGACCTGCTTTTCTACAACACCCGCAACGCGCCTTATTCGCACGTCGGCATCTACATCGGCGGCGGCCGGTTCGTGCACGCACCGCGCCCCGGCGCGCGCGTGCGGGTGGAAGACATCGGCAAGGCCTACTGGCGCGCGCGGTTCAACGGCGCGCGCCGCATCGAAAGCGCCACTTAGCTCGGCCGGTCCTGCAGGCTGTAGATCGCCCGCACCTCCACTGCAAAGGCCTGGCCGCGCAGGTCGGGCGGGACCGAAACCGCCGGCGCGGCCTTGCGGAACATCTCGAGCGCCTGCTCGTCCAGGATCTCATAGCCGGAGGTCGACTTCAGGCTGATGGCGTTCACCGTGCCGCTCGGTGAGACCTCGATGCGCACCACGACGTCGCCGGTCCAGCCGTTGTCGCGCGCCATGCGCGGATAGCGCTTGTAGCGCACGGCGAGCTCTACGATCTGCTGGCGAAAGCGCGCGAGCGCGGCCGCGGGGTCGATCTGAACTGCAGCCGGCGGCGTCACGGCCGCCAGGGAAGGCGCCGCTGTAGCGCTCGGCGCCGAAGGCTCGCTTTCTTCGGATCCCTGCTCCGGCGCAGTCTCTGGCGAGGGCGGCACGGTCGGTGCAGCGACCGGCGCGCTCGCGCGAGGCACCGGCTTAGGCTTTGGCCTGGCGGCGGCCCTGGCTGCCGGCTTCGGCTCGGGTCGCGGGTCCACGACCTCGGGCGCCGGCGGCGCCGCGGGCTCGACCAGATGCGCGATGAGCGGCGCCTCGGCTGGAGGGACAGCGATTTCACGCAGCGGCGGTCCCTTCAGGGAAAGGACGAGCGCATGCACGACTAGGGAGGCGGCCGCCGCATAGCCGAACGTGCGGTTCTGTCCGGCGAGGACGCGCATCTCAGGCCCGGACCTGCAGCGCTCGCCAGACCTTCTCTGGCGTGAGCGGCATGTCGAGATGGGTCAGGCCGAGCGCGTCCAGCACCGCGTTCACCACCGCCGGAACCGCGCCGATGGTGCCGAGCTCGCCGACGCCCTTGACGCCGAGCAGGTTGGTCTTGCACGGCGTGCTCTCGTCGAAGGTGGCTTGCATCATGGGCAGGTCGGCGGCGCGCGGCACGCAATAGTCCATGAGCGAGCCGCTCAGGAGCTGGCCGCTCGAGCGGTCGTACACGGCCTGCTCGAAGAGCGCCTGCCCCGCGCCTTGCGCGATGCCGCCGTGCACCTGGCCCTCGACGATCATGCGGTTGATGATGCGCCCGATGTCGTCGCAGGTGGTGATTCGCGCGACGCTCACCACGCCGGTGTCCGGATCGATCTCCACCTCGCAGGCCTGGCCGCCGTTCGGCCACGAGGGCGTGGACGGCGTCTCGGTCGCCGACACGCGGAACACGCGCTTCGCCTGGCGCGCGGCGAGCTCGCCGAGCTCGACGCCGCGATCGGTGCCGGCGATGCGAAACCGGCCGTTCGCGAACTCGATGTCCGCGGCCGCCGCTTCCAACGCCTCGGCGGCGAGCTGCTTTCCCTCGACGATGACGCGCCGGCCCGCGGCCACCACCGCCGAGCCGCCGACGAATGCCGAGCGCGAGCCTACGCTGCCCACGCCGTTAGCGCGATCGGTGTCGCCCTGCACGATTTTGATTCTCCGGGCGTCGACGCCCAGAACCTCGTGCACCAGCTGCGTATAGCTCGTCTCCAGTCCCTGGCCCATCGCCTGCGTGCCGGAGAACACCGTGAGGTTGCCCTGCGCGTCGACCCCGATGTCGACCGTCTCGGTCGGCAGCGCGCCGGTCCACTCGAGATACACGGAGAGCCCGCGCCCGCGCAGCTTTGCGTGCTTTTCCGATTCCCTTTTTCTTTGCGCAAAGCCCGCCCAGTCGGCCGCGGCCAGCAGCCTGTCGAGCACGCCCGCGAAATCGCCCGCGTCGTACAGGTCGCCGAGGTGCGTGCGATACGGAAAGTCCTCCGTCGCGATGAAATTGCGGCGCCGGATCTCCGCCGGATCGAGCTTCATCTCGCGCGCCGCTTTCTCCATCAGCCGGTCCATCAGGAAATTGGCTTCCGGCCGGCCCGCGCCGCGGTAGGCGCCGGTCGCCATGGTGTGCGTCAGCACCGCTTTCACGCGGTAGTGCACGGCCGGTACGTCGTACACGGTGGTCTGGACTTTCGGCCCGAGCGACAGCGGGATGATCGCCGAGGAGCCGACCGGCACCGCGCCGATGTTGCCGAGCGTTTCCACGCGCAGCGCGAGGATGCGCCCGTGGCGGTCGAACGCAGCGGCCGCTCTTGCGTGCTGGTCGCGTCCCATGTGCCCGGAAAGGAAATCTTCGCTGCGCTCCGCGCGCCACTTCACCGGACGGCCGAGCTTGCGCGCCGCGTAGCAGACCAGCGCGTCCTCGTTGGCCAGGCCGGTCTTCATGCCGAAGCCGCCGCCGATATCGCCGACCACGACGCGGAACGCCTCCGGCTTCTGGCGGAACACGGCGCCCAGCAGCTCGCGCGCGCCGCTCGGGGTCTGGTTCTGGGTGTAGAGCGTGGTGCGGCCGTTCTCGAATACGGCAAGCGATGCGCGCGGCTCGAGCGCCAGGGCAATCAGGCGCTGGTTATGGAGTTCAATTTCAACAATTCGATGTGCTCGGGTAAACGCCGCCTCGACCGCGGCCGCGTCGCCGTATTCGGCTTCGGCGGCGACGTTGCCCGGGGCATCCGCCCAGACGAGCGGCGCGCCGGGCGCCAGGGCGCTCTTCGCATCGACCACGCTCGGCAGGTCCTCGTACTCGATCAGCGCGGCCTCCGCCGCATCCTGCGCTTCCGCGCGGGTGCGAGCGACGATCGCCGCGAGCGGCTGGCCGACGTAGTAGACCGTGCCTTCGGCGAGCGGGGTGCGCGGCGGCGCCGCCATGGGCGAGCCGTCGGCGCGCTTGAAGAGCGGCGGAAACGGAATGTGGCCGACGCCGTCGGCGCGCAGATCCACCATGCTCCACGCCGCGATGACGCCCTCGGCGTTCCTGGCCGCATTCAGGTCCAGAGAAAGAAGCTTGGCGTGCGCATAGGGCGAGCGGACGAGGACCAGCCATGCCTGGCGGGCAAGCTCGCGATCGTCGCTGTAGAGGCCCTTGCCGACGAGCAGGCGGTCGTCTTCCAGGCGTTTCTGCGAGCGCGAGGCGCCGAAGCGTGCGGAGGACGGATCGAACTGGACCTGCAACTCGGGGGCGTTCATTGCGCGAGACCGGGACAAGGAAGGGCGGAGCCGCAGATTCTAAACTCCCCGCCCGGCGCCTGGCCTCTTGAAAATCCTGGACCGCATGCCCAGCTTTTCTTGATTCTGCGGAGACATCGCATGGCGGAGACCACGAGCAGGGAAACGCTCGGCTTCCAGGCCGAGGTGAAGCAGCTCCTCAACCTGATGATCCATTCCTTGTACAGCAACAAGGAGATCTTCCTGCGCGAGCTGATTTCCAACGCCTCGGATGCGGCCGACAAGCTGCGCTTCGAGGCGCTCGCCAGCAACGCGCTGTACGAGACCGAGCCCGACCTGAAGGTGATCATCTCGCTCGACAAGGCGGCGCGGACCATCACCGTGCGCGACAACGGCATTGGCATGTCGCGCGACGAGGTGATCCGTAATATCGGCACCATCGCCCGGTCCGGAACGCGCGAATTCTTCCAGTCGCTCAATGCGGATGAAATGCGCGGCGACCAGGCGAAACAGCTCAAAATGATCGGCCAGTTCGGCGTCGGCTTCTATTCGTCCTTCATCGTCGCCGACCGCGTCACGCTGACCACCCGGCGCGCGGGACTGCCGGCCGGCGAAGGCGTGCGCTGGGAATGCGACATGGAGAAGGAAGCCGGCGCCTACAGTATCGAGACCGTGCAAAGGCCGGCGCGCGGGACGGAGGTCGTCCTGCACCTGCGCCCCGGCGAAGACGGGCTGCTCGACGAGCACAGCCTGAAAGGCATCATCCAGAGGTATTCCGACCATATCGCGATCCCGATCGTCATGGGCGGCGAGACTGTGAATCAGGCGGCAGCGCTATGGACGCGGCCGAAGAGCGAGATCACGGACGAGCAGTACACCGAGTTCTACAAGCATGTCGCGCATGACTTCGAGGCGCCGCTCGCGTGGACGCACAACCGCGTGGAAGGGCGGCAAGAGTACGTGCAGCTCCTATACCTGCCGGCGCACGCGCCGTTCGACCTGTGGGACCGCGCCCAGCGCCACGGCCTCAAGCTCTACGTGCGGCGCGTCTTCATCATGGACGACGCCGAGCAGCTTCTCCCCGCGTACCTGCGCTTCGTGCGCGGCGTGGTCGACGCGAGCGACCTGCCGCTCAACGTCTCGCGCGAGATCCTGCAGCAGAGCCGCGACATCGACGCGATCCGCGCCGGCTGCACCAGGCGGGTGCTCGATCTGCTCGGCGAGCTGGCGCAGAGCGACAAGGACAAGTACGCCAGCTTCTGGAGCGAGTTCGGCCGCGTGCTCAAGGAAGGCGTCGGCGAGGATCCGGCGAACCGCGGCCGCATCGCCGCCCTTCTCCGCTTCGCTTCGACCCACGAGGACAACGAAACCCAGACGGTGTCGCTCGCCGATTATGTGACACGCATGAAGCCGGGACAGGAAGCGATCTATTACGTCACCGCGGAGACCTTCGCCGCGGCGAAGAACAGCCCGCACCTCGAGGTCTTCCGCAAGCGCGGCGTGGAGGTATTGCTGCTGCACGACCGGGTCGACGAATGGCTGGTCGCGAACCTTGCCGAGTTCGAAGGCAAGCGGCTCGCCTCGGTGGCGCGCGGCGAGGTCGACCTGTCGAAGATCGCCGGTGCCGACGTGCCCGAGCCCGACTGGCAGGTCGGCGCCCACGCCGAGCTGCTGCGCGCGCTGAAGGCCGCGCTCGAGGCCAGGGTGAAGGACGTGCGCCTCAGCCGGCGGCTGACCGAATCGCCTTCGTGCCTGGTCGCCGACGAGCACGACCTCGGCGGCAACCTGGCGCGCATCCTGAAGAGCGTCGGGCAGAAGGTGCCGAGCGCGAAGCCGATCCTCGAGATCAATCCGGCGCACCGGCTGATCCAGCGGCTGAAACCGGAAGATGCGCGCTTCGCCGACTGGGCTGGGCTGCTGTTCGATCAGGCGCTGCTCGCCGAGGGCGGGCAGCTCGCGGACCCGGCAGGGTTCGTCAAGCGCACCAACGAGCTCATGCTTTCCTAGCGCGTTTCGCATGCGCGATCTTCCTTAAGTCAGCCTTAAGGTTTAGCCTCCCACGATTCCGCACCCCAAACACGAGGAGGGGGCATTCATGAGCCAGAACACCCGCCGCAAGCTCCTGCAGACGGCCGGCGCAGCGGCCGCGACCGGCATCGCCGGCTTTCCTTTCATCCGCACCGCCGCCGCTCAGACCACGACCTGGAAGGTGCAGACGTCGTGGCCCGCGGGCGTCGGCCTCGCCACGTTCAAGGAGTGGTGCAATTCCATCAAGGAAAAGACCGGCGGCGAGCTCGAGTTCAAGCCGTTCGCGGCGAAGGAAGTGGTCGGCGATTTCGAGCTGCTCGACGGCGTGAAGAACGGCGTGCTCGAGGCGATGAACTCGTTCACGCTGTACTGGGCGGGCAAGGTTCCGGCGACCGCGTTCCTGAGCTCGTATCTCATGGGCCTGCGCTACCCGCACGAGTGGGACGTGTTCTTCTATTCGAAGGGCGGCCTGCAGGCGGCACGCGACATCTTCGCCAAGCAGGGCCTCTACTACGTAAACCGCATCCACCACGGCCCGAACATCATCCATTCCAAGAAGCCGATCCGCACGATCGAGGACTTCAAGGGACTGAAGCTGCGCGTGCCCGGCGGCATGATCGCGGAAGGCTTCGCGGCGATCGGCGCGCGCACCACGCTGCTGCCGGGCGGCGAGGTGTTCTCGGCGCTCGAGAAGGGCACCGTCGACGCCGCCGACTACACCGGTCCGGCGGTCAACTGGGACCTCGGCTTCCAGCAGGTCACCAACTTCATCTGGACGGGACCGCCGGGACTCGAGTCGATCTACCAGCCCGTCGACCTGATGGACTTCTGCGTGCGCATGGACGTGTGGAAGAAGCTTTCGAAGAAGATGCAGGTTTGGCTCGACGACGAGATCCAGGTGTACTCCAACATCCATCACGCGGCGATCCAGAAGGCCGACATGGAGGCCTGGGGCAAGTTCCTCAAGGCCGGCACCAAGATCAACCGCCTGCCGGCCGAGGACCTGCCGAAGTTCCAGCGCGTCGCCGTGCCGATCTGGTTCAAGTGGGCGAACAAGGACGCGGACGCCGCGCGCCTCTTCAAGCTGCAGCTCGAGGTGATGGAATCGCCGAGCTTCGGCTACGTGACGCCGGACATGACCAAGGGGCAGTCGCTCAAGGCCTGATCCTCGAGGAGGGGACGAAGAGAATGGGGGAGGCGCCGGGCGGCGCTTCCCCCATTTCTTAGAACAAGAACAGCGATGCCGACGCTCAACTTCATCCTCCCGCACTGGCTTTACTGGGGAGGGCTGCTGGTCTTTCCACTCGTCGCGATGTACCTCGTGGCGCACCAGCGCCGCCGCGGCTTGCCGAAGGAACCGATCCTTTTCAACGCCTATCTCTTCTGGCTGTGCGCGGGCTTCGCCGGCGTGCACCGCTTCTACCTGAAGAGCTGGTGGGGGCTCGCGTTCATACCGCTCTTCGTCGGCATCGTGTACTGCAACAGCCAGGTCCGCGAGGTGCACGAGGACGTTTCGCGTACTTACGCAGCGCTCGAGCAGGCGCGCACCGATCTCGCGCAGGCCGCGCCGGACGCCGAGGCGAAGGCGAAATCCGAAGTCAGCGCGCGCGAAGCCGAGTTCCGCGCCGCGCAGGAAGTCTCCGACACCTGGTACGGCCGCGCGCGCGGCTTTGCCCTCGTGCTCGCGCTGCTGCTGCTCGTGGACGCGATCCTGATGCCGCGCATCGTGCGGCGGCTGCATGCCACCGGCCAGGCGGGCATCGCCGCCGTGGCGGCCACCACGCCGCACGTGCCGCCGCCGCCCGACGTGCCGGCCATCGGCACTGCCGAGGATCCGACGATGCGCATGCATACCCGGGTCACCGACGTCATCGAGTGGGTGAACACCAAGGCCGGGGAGTACGTCGCCTACTGGGCGGTGATCTCGGTTTTCGTCTACTACTACGAGGTCGTCGCGCGCTTCGTCTTCAACTCGCCCACCAACTGGGTGCACGAGAGCATGTTCCTCATGTACGGGATGCAGTACATGGTGTCCGGCGCCTACGCGTACCGCGAAGACCAGCACGTACGCGTCGACGTCGTCTACTCGCACCTGTCGACGCGCGGCAAGGCGATCGCCGACATCGTCTCGTCGGTTTTCTTCTTCATCTTCGCCCTCACCATGCTGTGGACCGGCTGGAAGTTCGCCTGGGATGCGGTGGGCAACGCCGAGACCTCGTTCACCGAGTGGGGCGTGCAGTACTGGCCGGTCAAGCTCACCATCCCCCTCGGCGCGGCGCTTATCGCGCTGCAGGGCGTCTCGAAGCTGGTGAAGGACATCCTCCTCGTGTCAAGAAAGGCTGCCTGACATGGGCCTCGACATTCCGATCCAGTGGCTGTCGCTGCTGCTGTTCGGCGGCCTGGGACTGCTGCTGATGCTCGGCCTGCCGATGGCCTTCTGCACGGGCAGCCTCGCCACCATCTTCCTCTTCGTCTTCGGCACGCCGGCGATCCTGAACATGATGCCGGCGCGCATCTTCCCGTTCATGACCGACTACCAGCTCTCGGCGGTGCCGCTGTTCATCTTCATGGCGGCGATGCTCGAGAAAGCGGGCATCATCGAGGAGCTCTTCGACGTCATCTACAAGTGGCTGGGCGCGCTGCGCGGCGGGCTTGCCTCGGCGACGGTGCTCGCCTGCACGGTGCTCGCGGCGATGGTGGGGGTGGTGGGCGCGACCGAGGTGACGATGGGCATGATCGCCCTGCCGGCGATGCTCCGGCGCAACTACGACCCCAAGCTCGCCTGCGGCTCGCTGCTCGCCGGCGGCACGCTCGGCATCCTGATTCCCCCCTCGGTGATGGCGATCGTCTACGCGGTGGTAGCACAGCAGTCGCTCGGCGAGCTGCTCATCGGCTCGGTGTTCCCCGGGCTGCTGCTCTCCGGCATGTACATCGTCTACATCACCGCGCGCTGCACCATCAACCCGGCGCTCGGCCCCGCCCTGCCGCCCGAGGAGCGCGTGAGCTTCAAGGAAAAGCTGCGCCTCCTGCGCAACACCATCGCGCCGATCTTCCTCATCCTGCTCGTGCTCGGCGTGATCTTCTTCGGCGTCGCGACGCCCGTGGAAGCCGCCGGCATCGGCACTTTCGGCGCGCTCATCGTCTGCGCGCTCAACCGCCGGCTCAACTGGGTCAACGTCAACGAGGCGGCGATCGCCACGCTCAAGGCCACCTCGATGGTGATGTGGATCTTCTTCGGTGCGACCATGTTCGTCGGCTTCTTCATCGTCAAGGGCGGGCAGGAATTCGTCGCCAACTCGATCATCGGCACGGGCTTGCCGCCCTACGGCATCCTGTTCCTGATGATGGTGGTCCTGTTCGTGCTCGGCATGTTCCTCGACTGGGTCGGCATCCTGCTGCTCACCGTGCCGATCTTCGTGCCGATTCTCACCAAGCTCACCTTCGACGGCGTGTTCGGTTTCTCGGGCGTGAAGCCGGACGACATTTCGCTCTGGTACGGCGTCATCTTCATCGTCAACATGCAGATGGCGTTCCTGAGCCCGCCGTTCGGCTACTCGCTGTTCTACCTGAAGAGCGTCGCGCCGCCGCAGATCAGCATGGCGATGATCTTCCGGTCCGCCGTGCCGTTCATCGGCCTGCAGGCGATCGGCAACGCGCTGTGCATCATCTTCCCGCAGATCATCCTTTACCTGCCGAGCAAGTTCTACGCGGGACACTGACGCGCCGCGCCACGCCGCTTACAGCCCCAGGTAGGCGCGGCGGATCTCGGGATCCGACTCGAGCTTCCCCGGCAGGCCTTCGCTGAAGAGCCGGCCCTCGGCGATCACGTAGGCGTAATCGCTGAGCGAGAAGGCGAGGTGGACGTTCTGCTCGACGAGCAGGATCGTCAGGCCCGCCTTCCTGAGCTCTTGCAGCTTGGCAAAGAGCTCGTGCACGACCAGCGGCGCGAGGCCGAGCGAGAGCTCGTCGATGATCAGCAGGTCGGGATCCGACATCAGGCCGCGCGCGATCGCGACCATCTGTTGCTCGCCGCCGGAAAGCGTGCCGGCGCGCTGCTGCCGGCGCTCCTTCAGCCTCGGGAAGAGCGTGTAGACGTGCTCGAGGCGCCCGGCGTAGGCGCGTGCGGCGCGCCGCGTATAGGCGCCCATCTCGAGGTTCTCCTCCACCGTCATGGAGTTGAAGAGCTGCCGGCCCTCCGGCACGAGCACCAGCCCGCGAGCGGCCTTGTCGTGCGGCGAGAGCCGCGTCACGTCCTCGCCCTTGAAGCGCACCTTGCCGCCCCACGGCCGCAGGCTGCCCGCGAGCGCGCGCAGCGTCGTCGTCTTGCCCACGCCGTTCGCCCCGACGATCGTGGTCAGCTGGCTGCGCGAAGCGCCGAGCGACACGCCCCAAAGCACCTGCACCTCGCCGTAGCCGACCTCGAGCGCTTCGACGTCGAGCAGGCGCTCGCTCATTGCGGCCGTGCCTTCACCATCTCGGGATCGCCGAGATAGGCGCCGATCACCGCCGGATCGCGCGCGACGTCGTCTGGTCGTCCCTCGCTCAGCTTGCGGCCGGAATTGAGCACGACGATGTGGTCGGAAAGGCTCATGATCGCCTGCATGAGATGCTCGATCATGAGGATCGCGATGCCGCGCGCCCGGATCGCGCGCACGACGTCGATCATGCGGCCGACCTCGGTCGGATTGAGCCCGGCGAGCACTTCGTCGAGCATGAGCAGCGCCGGCCGCGCCGACAGCGCGCGCGCCAGCTCGAGGCGCTTCTTGCCCGCGATGGTCAGCTCCGCGGCCGGCGTATCGAGGCGCTCCTCGAGACCGACCAGCGCCGCAGCCTCGCGCGCGGCCTGCCGCGCCCCGGAAAGCGGCAGGTTCTCGCGGCCGAAGCAGGCACCGACCGTGCAGTTCTCGAGCACGGTCATCTTGGCGAAGGGCTGCACGATCTGGTGCGTGCGGGCGAGCCCGAGGCGCGCGACGCGATAGGGCGGTTTGCCGGTGATCTCGGCAGCGCGAAAGGCGACGCGGCCGCGGTCCGGCTTGAACACTCCGTTGATCAGGTTGAACACCGTCGACTTGCCGGCGCCGTTCGGGCCGATCAGGCCGACGATCTCGCCCTCGCCGACCGCGAAGCTCAGCGCGTCGACCGCCTGCAGGCCGCCGAACTGCTTGCTCAGGTCCTCGAGCTCGAGCAGCCCGCTCATTCGAGGAACCGCTGCAGGCGCGGCCAGCGGCGGAAGAAAAGCCCCATCAGCCCGCCCGGCGCGAACTGCACGATGAGGAGCAGCAGCACGCCGGCGACGACCAGCTGGAAATTCGAGAACGTCGGCGAGGTGAGCAGCCAGCCGCGCAGCTCCTCGTACAGGTACGCGCCGAGCGCGGGCCCGGCGATCGTGCCCTGGCCGCCGAGCATGGTGATGACGATCGCCTCGGTGGAGAGCGTGAGGTCGAAGGCGTCGGCCGGCTGGATGAACGCGCCCTTGAAGAAGTACAGGCCGCCGGCGACCGCGGGGAGGAACGCGGAAGCGCTGTAGACGAGCGCCTTGTAGCGCGGCGTCGGCACGCCGAGCACCGCCGCCGCATCCTCGTTCTGGCCGATGGCGAGCAGGCCGAAGCCGAACTTCGAGTTCTTCACGAAGTAGCTCAGGTAGAGCGACAGGCCCATGATCGCCACCAGCAGGTAGTAGATGATCCAGAGCGCGCGCCCCGGGCCGCCGAGCGGCTGGAAGAGCTCGGTGGAGAGGTAGATGCCGGTCGAGCCGCCCCAGGGCTGGAAGTTGCTGACAAACGCCATCACGCCCTCGTTCACGCCGATCGTCGCGAGCGCGAAGTGCACGCCGCGCAGCCGCAGGATGCCGAGGCCGAACACCAGCGCGAGCAGGCTCACCGCGACGCCGCCGGCGAGCACCGCCACGACGAGGTTCCAGCCGTGGCTGCCCATCAGCCAGACGCAGAAGTAGCCGCCCAGGCCGAAGAACACGATGCTGCCGAAGTTCACGTAGCCCGCGTAGCCGACCATCATGTTGAGGTTGGCGGCGAGCGTGATGTAGGTCGCCGCGAGGAGCAGGCTCTCGCGCAGCTCGACGTCGCTTCCGAGCGGCGCGGCGGCGAAGACGGCGGTGACGAGGGCGATGATCCAGAAGAACGGGCGGCGCAGCAGCATCGCCGCCCTAGCGCGCCTTCCGGCGCGAGAGCCGGATCGAGAGCAGGCCGCCCGGGAAGGCGATCAGCACCAGCACGAAGAGCACGAACTCCATGACCAGCGTCCAGCTGGACGGCATGAACGGCGTGGCGATGCCTTCCAGCAGGCCGAGCGCGAGGCCGGCGACCAGCGCGCCGGTCGGGTTGCCCATGCCGCCGAGCACGGTGACGACGAAGCTCTTCAGCTGGTACGCGTCGCCGGAGAGCACGGTGAAGGGAAAGAGCGTCGCGATCAGGCCGCCCGAGATGCACGCGAGCGCGACGCCGAGGCCGCAGGCCAGCGCGAGGATGCGCGTGGTCGGGATGCCGACCAGCTCGGCCGCCTCGCGGTTCGCCGACACGGCGCGCACCGCCTTGCCGGCGCGCGTGCGGTAGAGGAACAGATAGAGCACGCCGGCGATGACGGCGGTGAGCACCGCGGCCATGATGTGCGTGCCGGGGAACGTGTAGCGCCCGAGGCGAAACCCCGGCAGGGAGACCGACACGTTGAACAGCACCGTGCCCCACACCGCGGTGCCGAGGCCGATCAGCACCAGGTTGACGGAGAACGTCGCGAGCAGGCTCATCAGCGGCGGCTGCCCGATCGTGCGGTGGATCGCGATCCAATAGAGCACGACGCCGGTCAATACGCCGCCGACAAGCAGTCCCGGCAACAGGACATAGGGCGAGATGCCCGTGGCGCCGACGAACAGGTACGCGGCGAACATGCCGGCGACGATCATCGCGCCGTGCGTGAGGTTCACGACGTCCATCACGCCCCAGATGAGCGTGATGCCCATCGCGGCCAGGCCGTAAACCGCGCCGACCAGGAGGCCGTCGAGGACCGAGGCCGCGAGGCCGATCAGGTTAATGCGCGGCCGGCAGCGGGTAGATTATGTCCGCGGTCTTCGCCGCGTCGGGCCAGACCATCTCCTTGGCAAGCTTGCCGTCCTTCATCTGCCACTGAGCGAGCACCATCTCGTGTGCGATCTGCAGGCCGTGGTTCTTCGCATCGGTGGCGAACTTGGTGCGGCCGAAGAACGTGGTCACATCCGTCTTGTTCAGCTCGGCCGCGACCTTCTCGGGATCGATCGACCCGGCCTTCTCGATGGCGTGCTGCAGCAGCAGCCCGGTGATGTAGCCGGAGGCATCGTGGTAGTCGGGTTCGACCTTGTTCTTCGCGTAATACGCCTTGCCGAACTCCTGCGGCGTCGGCCCGAAACCGGGCTTGTACGTCACCTGCGGCTCCCATTGCGAGGGCACGGTCACCCCCAGCGCCGCCGGCCCGAGCGTCGCGAACTTCGGCGCGTCGGGCGCGACGAGGATCGAGACGAACTTGAGCCCGGCGTTCTGGTCGTAGAGCTGGCGCGCGAGCGTCGCGCCGTCCGGATAGTGCCCGCCGCCGAGGAACGAATCGGCGCCCGAGGAGATGATCTTGTTGATGATCGGGCTGAAGTCGGTGGTGCTCGGCGGATACGACTCGTCGAGCGCGACGCTGAAGCCGGCCTGCTTCGCCTGCTCGCGCGCGGCAGCCACCACCGCCTTGGAGAACGGATCGTCGGAATAGACGAACGCCACCTTGGCGTGCGGGTTCTTCTCCTTCAGCGCGGCGATCGACCCGCTCAGGTAGTAGCTCGCCTGGGTGATGCACTGGAAGAGGTACTTGTTGCCGAGCTGATAGGTCTTCGGCTCCGCGCCGCCGCCGATCAGCATGATCTTCCCGTACTGCTCGCTGATCACCGCGGCGGTCGCCGTCAGGCCCGACGAGTACGGGCCGAACAGGAATTGCGCCTTGTCCTGGACGATGAGGCGCGTGTAGAGCTGCTGCACGCGCCCGCCGACCGACTGGTCGTCGTAGGTGACGAAGCGCACCTTGTAATGCTTGTTGCCGACCTTGATCCCGCCCTTGGCGTTCACCTCGTCGCGCCAGAACTCCGAGCCGTGCAGCTGCGCGACCGAGTCCACGTTGAGCGGCCCGGTCTGCGACACGGTCATGCCGATGGTGATCGTGTCCTCCGCGGCGGCGGCTCCCGGCAGCGCGGCACAGACGGCGATGGCCGAAACGATCCAGAACTTGCGCATGCGTCTCCTCCTCAGGAGAGAAACTGCGGAGTATTCGGGGCCGCGCCTTACGCGAGACTTAAGGGACGCTTACGCTCCCGGCGGTGCGCATACAGGTCTGTGGCGATCTTCAGGCCGACGAGGATGACCAGCGCCGCCAGCGGGCGGTGCAGCGCAAGCACGACAAAGCCGCCGAAGATGAGCGTCAGCTGCATGAGCACCACGCGCTGATAAGGCGCCGCCATGAGGCGCGCTAGGGTCATGCCCTGACGCTCGCTGCGCCGCAAGAAGTTCACGAAGAACGAGACGCCGTGGCTCAGGAAAAGCGCCACGACTGCCGGCCATAGCGGCGCAAACACCGCGACGAGCGCCTCGTACGCCGCGGGCTCGTGGCCGTGTGCGCCGATGCCGCGCACGAACATCTCATAGATGAAGAGAAAGTGGATCGCCATGAAAGCGCCGAAATGGGCGAGGAAGAACAGTCCGGCCGGAATCGCCAGCCAGCGGCCGACCACGGCCATCTTGAGCAAGGTGTAGAAGGCGACGATCGCGCTCTCCGCCCAGAAGAGCACGATCACCTGGTCGAGGCGCCAGCCGGCGAACAGCACGCCGAGCAGCGGCACGAGATTGGCCGCGAGCAACGCCAATGCCGAGAGCGGCGAAAACGGCTCGGCCGGCTGCCCCTGCGGCATAGGCTCCGCGCGAGGCGCTGTTGCCGCAACGGGTGCTGGCGTAGTCGCCGGCCCGGCAGGCGCTGCGCCCTTGAGCTTGGCGAGGATCGTTTCTGCCACGGGTCGCGGCAGGGCGCTGCCGCCGAACCTGCGGCTGCCCTGGTCGTAGTCGAACGCCACGTACGCACCTTCCCCGGCGCCTTCCAGACGCAGGTTGCGGATCCGCGAGAGATCGTATTCGGCCAGCATGTGCAACGGCCCGAAGCGCGGGCCGACGACGAGGCGTCCGCCGGCGATGTTGATCGACTCGCGATAGAACCCGGAGACGGACAGCAGCACGGTGAGCGCGCCCAGGAGGAGCACGCCGAGCGACCAGCCGATCGCCCAGAAGAGCTGGAAGAGCAGGTGGACGAGATCGGCCACATCCCTGATGGCGTGCCAATTCATCGTCCGGATGACGAACACCAGCACCCCGAGCGAGACGGCGAACATGGCGGCGACGATCAGCGTCGCGAGCCCGGCGCCGCTGCGCGGCAGCTCAATCGGCGCGGCGCCGCTCTCTTCTTCGGAAAACGAAACTCGCGTACGCTCGGGGCGCGCTAGCAAGAAAACCCGCCGAATATCACGCA
>CAYZFN010000243.1:0-11391 GCA_964477695.1 uncultured Enterobacteriaceae bacterium
AAATGGGTCCATACAGTGGCCCAGCCGCTGACCGGCAAGACGCTCGGCATCCTCGGCCTCGGCGCCATCGGCCAGGAGGTGGCCCGCATCGCGCGCACCCTCGGCATGCGCGTGATCGGCACGCGCCGCCGCGCGGCGCCGATGCCGAACGTCGAAGAGGTGATGCCCGGCAGCCGGACGCCCGAGGTGCTGGCGCAGTCGGATTTCGTGCTGCTGCTCCTGCCGGCGACGCCCGAAACGGACAACTTCATGAACGCCGAGCGGCTGGCGATGATGAAGCCGACCGCCTGGCTGCTGAACTTCGGCCGTGGCCACCTGGTGAAGGACGACGACCTCGTCGCGTCGGCGAGGGCAGGGAAGATCGCCGGCGCCGTGCTCGACGTGTTCCGTCAGGAGCCGCTGCCGCCGCAGCATCCGTTCTGGACCACGCCGGGCATCCTCGTCCTTCCGCACATCGGCGGCCCGCATCCGCAGCGCGACCAGTTCGTCGCGCGGCTCGTCGCGGAGAACCTCGGCCGCTTCCTCGACGGCAAGCCGCTCAAGGAAGTGGTCGACCGCCGCGCAGGCTACTGACTTTTCTACGGCACGGCGGCGCCGTTCGCCTGGTCGATTAGGAACTGCGCATCCTCCGGCAGCAGCAGGCGGCGTGCGACGAGGCTGGCGGCTGCCGCGGTTACGCGGGCCACGTAATAGGCATGCGTCGGATAGCGCTCCTGCAGGGACGGACGCGGATCGTTCGCGGCCTGCCGCTCGGCGAGCGTGCGGAAGAACGGAACCACTGATCCGGTGAGATCGCAGGAGTCGCCTTCGCTGAAGCCGGCCTTGCGCACATTCCAGCCGAGGTAGGTCCCGAGCGGCACCAGCATGTTGGTGTTGGGCAGGCCAGCGATCGTGTTGCCGTCGGCATCGACCTGCGGCAGGTACACCGGGTAGGCGCCTCGCTTGACCGGCGGCTCGCGCATCACGCCGGCGATATCCTCGACGTCGAAGGCCGGTCCGCGATCCAGATAGAACTTCTGCGTCGTGACACCGGCGAGCGTCCAGTTCACCGCGGGGATGTAGGGGTAGTGCAGCGCGGCGAGCGGCACCAGCGTGCCGTCGTCGAGCCTCGGGTACAGGCTCGGCGGCGGCTCGATGCCGTTGACGATCCAGTCGCGCAGGTCCATCAGCAGGGCGCGCTGGCCGTGGATGAAGGGGTTGTTATTAGTGCGCAGCTGGCAGTTGCCCGGCGGCGCCGGGACCACCGTGGGGAGCTGCATCGTGACGTCGCCACCGCCGTGCCGCGTGCCCGAGTAGAGGTAGATGCGCACGTTCTTCGGAACCTTCAGGTCGCGCGTGGCCTCCGAGTTCGTCGTGTTGAGCGCCATGAGCGCCTGCGAGTACTCGGTATCGGTGTTGGTGTGGAAGATCTTGGGGCAGCTGTGGCTTATGCGGCAGCGGTCGAGCTGGCCCGCGTTTACCCCGGAAATCCGGTCGTTGTACTTGCCCCAGGTCTGCGGCGACTCGGCGCCGGGATACTGGCGCTCGGTGTGCTGCGTGCCCGAGAGCCGGTCGGGCATGCCGAAGCGCACGTTGAACGCGCCGCGGTTCGACGCCTTGTGCGGGATCGCGCCTTCCAGGACCAGGTTGCGGTTCTCGTCCTGGTTGAAGCCGAGATGGATGAAGGTGCGGATGTAGCGCCCGCTCTGCGACGAGCCGTAGATGATGGCGTTCCGGATGCCGTTGCCGAGCGGGTTGTCGGGCATCGTGCCGGCGGGCGGGCAAGGCCCGTGGCGCCGGTCGTCGCCGCCGACCTCCTCGTCGTCATCGTCCCTGCCGCCGTCGCGGTCCTTGCCGCACTTGCCGGTGCTCGCGCCATTGCTGTTGCGCAAGAACGAGATGAAGTCGCGCGTTGCTGCGAAGCCGAGGCCCAGCACCATCGGGTTCTTCGCGGTGTAGAGCAGCTCGTAGATGTGGTTCGTGTCGAAGTTGCCGTTGAGGCAGATCTTCTTCGTGCTCGGCACCCCGGGGAACGGCACGCTCGAGCAGTCGGCGAACGCCCACTGGCTGTTGGCAATCGGCTCCTTGGGATCGTCCTGATGCACGCGGCGCGTCAGCGTCGCACCGGCGTTGTTGGTGCTGACCGTCTCGTAGGCCGGCGGCGTCGACAGGTCCTGGGTGCTCGCCGGCGCGCCATTCAGGATGTATTCGCTGCGAACGCGGTTGTGGATCTCGCTGCCGTCGCGGTTCACGGCGACCGGCAGCCGGATCTGCAGCCCGGTGGAAAGGTCGCCTTCCCAGCCATTGTCCGAGAGCACGAAGCCCTGCCGCTGCAGGAAGCCATCGCCGGCGTTGCTGTCGCCCGAGCCGCGGACGTTGAGTTCGAGGGAGCGCACGCTGCCGCGGTTCGGCACGTCGTGCAGCAGCGTGCCGTTGGCCTTCGTCATGTCGACCGGCTTGTTGATCCAGAAGTCGAAGTTGAACTCGACCTTGCCACGCGCGTTGCGCGGCGCAAGCTTGATGTCGGTGATCACCTCGTTGAGCGGATCGTCCGGATCGACCTCCGCCCACGCCACGCCGCGCAGCGTCTCATATTGGCCGACGCTGCCGAAGCTGGCGCCGCCGAAGGCAAGGGCGCGCGAAGTGATCTGGATCTTGGTGATGCGCGCGGCCGCGAGATCGCTAAAGCCAGCCAGCGCAAAGAGCAGCAAGGTGATGAAAAGCGCGCGAAACCACATATCTCCTCCTCTCGGGCGTTATGAGTCGTCCTGCGAGGAAGTTACTCTTGGACCGGCGCCGGATTCATTCAGGATGCTTCTGAATTGGCGCCACTCGTCTCATGAACAGTCGCCGGCTAGGCGCGCACGCGCAGCGCGCCGGGCAGGATCTCGAAAGTGGCCGGCAAGCGCCCGAGAGTCTCGCCATCGAGCTCGATGGCGATGATCGCGTCGGGGTCTGCAGGCGCAACCTCGATGATGCGCGCGCTTGAGCTGGTGACGTCCTCGAGCGCGAGGTGGCTGCCGTCGTACAGCCGCCGCGCTTCGAGCAGCACCTCGGTGCGCGAGAAGTCGCCGATAACGACCAGGTCCAGGGCTCCATCGTCGAGCCGGGCGTTGGGGCAGATTTTCATGCCGGCGCCGAAGTAGCAGCCGTTGCCGGCAGCCGCCATCAGTATGCGCCGACGCTGGCGCGGGCTTCCGTCGCTCGCCAGCCAGACATCTGTGTTGTCGTACGAGAAAAGCGAGCGCACCGTGGCGGCCAGGAACGCGGCCTTGGCGCCGAACCGCTTCGACGACGCGTTGGCCCGGCTCGCGACCGCGCTCGAGAATCCGAACGAGGCGACGTTGACGAAATGGCACACGGCAGGCGAGCCATCATGGGCGATGTAGCGCGCCCGACCCGCGTCGACAACCCGCACGCGCCCCTCGCGGATCCGGCGCGCCGCCGCGAAGGGATCGCTGGGCAGCTGCAGCATGCGGCTGAAGTCGCCGCCCGTGCCGCGGGGGATGATGCCGAGGTCCGTGGTGCCGCCGGCGTGCGCGCCGAGGATGCCGTCCGCCACCTCCGAGACGGTGCCGTCGCCGCCGAGCGCGACGATGAGGCGGCGGCCGGCGCCGGCCTCGCGGCGCGCGATCGTCGTCGCGTCGCGCGGCCCCGTCGTGAATACGCTGTCGAACTCGCTCAGGGCCTCCGCGAGCCCGCCGGCCAGACGGCCCCAGCGCTGCTCGGACATGCCGCGGCCGGAACGCGGGTTGACGATCACGAGAGGACGTCGCGGGTCCAAGCGATCGCCGCGAAATCAAGCAGCCGAGAGAAGCGCCTTCATTTTCTCCTTCGTCGGGCGAAGGATCACGCCGCGCTCGCAGATGATGCCGCTGATGAGCTCGGCGGGCGTGATGTCGAACGCCGGGTTGCGCACCTTGATGCCTTTCGGTGCCCAGCGCGCCGCGCGGTAGCCGGTCACCTCGTCCGCCGGGCGCTCCTCGATCGGGATCTGCGAGCCGTCCGGGATCGACAGGTCGAAGGTCGAGCAGGGCGCGGCGACGTAGAACGGAATGCCGTGGCGGTGGGCGAGCACGGCGAGCGAGTAGGTACCGATCTTGTTCGCCACGTCGCCATTCGCCGCGATGCGATCCGCACCGACGATGACCAGGTCAACCTCGCCGCGCGCCATCATGTGCCCGGCCATGTTGTCCGTGATCAACGTGCAGGGAATGCTCTCCTGGACGCACTCCCACGCGGTCAATCGCGCGCCCTGCAGATAGGGACGCGTTTCGTTGGCGATGACCGAAACTTTCTTGTCTTTCGATGCCCGGATGACGCCCAAGGCGGTCCCGTAGCCGGCGGTAGCCAGCGCGCCGGTGTTGCAATGGGTCATGACGCGCGCGCGCTCGGGAACGAGCTCCGCGCCGAGCCGCCCGAGCTTTCGGTTGGCCGCGAGGTCCTCGTGGAAGATGGCGAGCGCCTCGGCCTCGAGATCCTTCGCTTTCTTCATGCGCTCGAGCGCCCAGAAGAGATTGACCGCGGTCGGCCGGCTCTTCGCCAGCACCTCGTACGCTTTGGGTTTACCGTCGGAAAGCACAACCCCGAATGCGGCCGCGCAACCGATCGCCGGCGCGCCGCGCACCACCATGTCGCGGATCGCTTTCGCGACCTGCTCGGCGGTTCGGCAGGCTACGTACTTCTTCCGTCCGGGAAGGAGCCGCTGATCGAGTAGCTCGAGCCGGTCGCCTCGCCAGCGCAGCGGCTCGACGCTCGAGCGGCGGGGTGGCTTTTTTCTAGACAACTCGTTCGTTACCGCCGTCGACCGGCACCTGCGCCGCCGTGGTCTTCGCAAAAAGCGGCCCGCACATCTCCGCCGCCAGCTCGGCGACATCGCGCGAGGAGACCTCTGCCTTGAGCAGGTTGTTCTTCTTGTATTGCTCGACCGTCATGTTGTACGCCTTGGCGCGCGAGGCGAGGACCTCCTCGGTCCACAGGCCGGTGTCGAACACCTGGTTCGGATGGAGCGAGTTGATGCGGATGCCGTCCTTGGCCCATTCGAGCGCCGCCACGCGCGCGAGCTGGTTGAGCGCCGCCTTGGAAGCCGAGTAGGCCGCGGCGCCTGGCCCGGGCGCCGGCACGTTTTTCGAGCCGATCACGACCACCCGACCGCCGCGCGGCGCGAGCTTGAGCAAGGCGTGGCACGCCTGCATCACGGTGAGGTTCGCCTCGACGTTGACCGACATCGCGCTTCGCCAGCTCTCCGCGGCAATGTCCTGGATGGGCTGGGAGGACGGGAAGATGCCCGCGTTCAGCACCAGCATGTCGATGCCGCCGAAGCGCTTCACCGCCGTGTCGAGCGCGCGCTCAATCGCCTGGCGGTCGGTCAGGTCGCATACGAGGCCGAGGAAGTCCGCCCGGTTGTGCATACCCGCGATCTTAGGGTCGCGGTCCAAGCCGACCACGGCCGCGCCGCGCTTGAGGAAAGCCTCAACGCAGGCTTTGCCGATTCCCGACGCGGCGCCGGTCACCAGGCAGATTTCGCCGGTGAAGACGGGCGGCGAGCCGGCTTTCCGCAGCTTCGCCTGCTCCAGGTCCCAGTACTCGATGTCGAAGGTGTGGCGCTGGTCGAGCGCGCGCCAGCCGCCCAGCGCCTCGGCACGCAGGACGACATCGATCGTGTGGTCGTAGAGCTCCTCGACGATTGCCGCGTCCTTCGCGGTGCGCCCCGCCGCCGCCAGGCCGAGCGCCGGATCGAGCGCCATGCGCGGCGCCGGGTCGAGCATCGTCTTCTTTTCTTTCGCCTGCGCCGCGAACCGCTCGAAGTAATCGCGGTAGCGCTTCGCGTACGCGCCGACGTCGCGGCCAAGCATCGGGAAGGGCTTGGTCCGGATCACGTGGTCCGGCGTCGCCGGCCCCTGCTGCGAGAGCTTCTCGAGGTCCGGGCGCTGCGCGAAACCGAGGAACTTCTCGCTTTCGTTCAGGCGCAGGAGCATCGGGAAGCCGGCCTGTTCCGACATTGCCCGGCGCAGCTGGGCTACCTCGGCTCGCGCCACCGAAACCTTCTTCGCGGAGGCGGGCGCGGCATGCCAGGCCTTCTTGCGCTGCAGATACTCCTCGGCCATCGACACCAGCTCGATCATGCGCTCGTAGGATTCGCGAGCATCGGCGCCGAACGAGAAAATGCCGTGCGAGAGCAGCACCATGCCGATGGTGCGGCGGCCCGCCTGCTTCGGAAATTCGCGCGCGCAATAGGCGGCGAGGTCGAAGCCGGCCATGATGTAGGGAATCACGACAACGCGCTCGCCGTAGATCTCACGCATGCGCTTGTCCCCTTCGGGCGCATTCGACACCGACAGCACGGCGTCGGCGTGCGTGTGATCGACGTACTTGTGCGGCAGGATCGCGTGCAGGATGGTCTCGACGGAAGGCGAGGGCGCGCCGGCGCGCAGGCTATGCGTGTTGAGCTCGTTCACCATCTGCGGGTCGGACAGCGCCGGCAGCAGGGCAAGCCGCTTCACATAGGAAAGGCTGACCGGTGTGAACCCCGCGGGCTCGATCGTCTCGAGATCCCAGCCGCTGCCCTTTACATAAAGCACGTCCTCTTCCTCGCCGAAGAGGTTGTTCTCGCGCAGCTTGACCGAGGTGTTGCCGCCGCCGTGCAGGACGAGCGAGCGATCGCGGCCGAGCAGCCGCGAGGTATAGACGCGCGGGCCGAGGGGGCCGGCGAAGCTCGCGGCCTCCGCATCGTTCCAGAGGCTTTTCATCGCTGCCTTTGAGATTTGCTTCGTTAAATTATACTTTTCGCGCCATGCCGCGAATCGAGATCGCGCCCTGGGAAGCCGCGCAGTCGCAAGCGCAGCGCATCCGCTTTGCGGTGTTCGTCGAAGAGCAGGGCGTGCCGGCCGAGCTCGAGATGGACGACATGGATGCGCGTTCCCTGCACGCGCTGGCTTTCGAGGGCGGCGAAGCCGTCGGCACCGGCAGGCTGCTCCCCGATGGGCACGTCGGCCGCATGGCGGTCCTCAAATTCTGGCGCGGCCGCGGCGTCGGTGCGGCGCTCCTTCGCAGGCTGATCGACGCGGCTCGTCAGCGAGGCGATCGCGAGGTGCTGCTGTCCGCGCAGGTTCACGCGCTTGGCTTCTACCGTGCGCACGGCTTCGACGCCTACGGACCGGTCTTCGAGGAGGCCGGCATCCCCCATCAGGCAATGCGGCTAAGCCTGCGCTGAGAACTCGAAGTGCAGCGTCTCGCCTTCGGCGCCGTCGGGCGCGAAGCTGCGCTCGGCGTAGCGGACGCTCGCGCCGATCATGCAGGTCGTGGAGCAGCGCGTTCCGTATTCCGGATTCACGATGCGTGCGCTCGCGGTGAGCGAGAACAGCGCCTCCATGCCCGGCGCCGCCTCGATCACCTCTTGCGCGCGCTCCTTGAGCGGCTGCACATCCGGCGAATCGAGCAGCAGGTTGCCGAGCCCGTAATAGCCGGGCTCGAGCCGCCGCGGCGCCGAATCGCGGTTGGACGTCCACCACAGCTCGTTCCCGTCGCAGGCGAGCAGGTTGTAGCCGCTGTACTTGGAACCATTGACAGTCGCTTCGCCGGCATACTTGCCAGCATCTGTTTTTGAATCCAGGAAGCGTGTGACCAGCGCGCCGCGCGATTCGGCCGCCGAAGGCTCGCGCGCGCCGCGATAGTTGGTCACGGCGGCAAAGCGGCCGTTCCGGCTCACTGCCATCCAGGTGCCCTTCGCCTCGAGGTCGCGGCCGCCCAGGATGTGCGGCCGGTCGCTCCAGAACGCGGCCGGCGAGGCAGGGCGGCCGTGAAACTCGTCGCGGTTCGCCGCGACGATCAACCGCCATGCGGGATGCACCCGCCAGGCGGCGAGGATCAGGCACATAGAAAGCGCTCCAGCCGGCGCGCCACGCCGAGCTTTCCGCCTTCGCGCTCGAGCAGCGCCTCGAACGCGGCTTCGTTGGACACGCCTTCGTACACTTCCATGTAGGTGGTCGGGTCGTCGCGGCGGCGCATCCAGCGGCCGCGCACGCCGCACTGCTTCTCGACGAGGGCGAACAGCGCCTGCACGCGCGTGCGCAGCTCCGCTAGCCGGGAAGGATCGATCTTGTAATAGACGTAGTAGTTCAGAACGGCATCACGGCGAGCAGCTCGCTGCCGTTCTCCGCCGGCGCGACGTCGACCACGGTGCCGCCGTTGAACTCCTGGCCCGGCTCGAGGCGGACGCCGGCAGGCGCCTGGGCGCGCACGAGGCGGCGCTTCACCTGGCCGCGGTATTGCGCGCGGGCGACGATCTCCTGTCCCGGATAGCAGCCCTTCTTGAAGTCGACGCCGCCGAGCTGCTCGAGGTTCACCATCTGCGGCACGAACTGGTCCTGCGTGGCGGCGCTGATGAGCGGACGGCCGGCGCGGATTTCCTGCAGCGTCCATTGCGCTTCGTCGGCATTGGCCGCCTCGGCGGCCTCGGCGGCGGGAGCGAGCTCCAGGTAGCGGCCATCGCCCACGCGCACTCGCACGCGATGTCCCGTCCACGCGACGTCGGGCTGCCGCAAGTCCGCGTCCCACACGCCGAATTGCCGCCAGGCGTCGCTCACGTCGGTAACTTTTACCTTCGCGCGCAGCACGAACATCGAAAGACGCTTCGCCACGGGCGCGGCGAGGTCGCGCGCTAATTGCATCAGGAAACCGTCAGCCTCGGGATGCGGAATGACGAGCAACGTGGCGAGCAGGCGGCCCTTGGCCGAGCACCAGCCGGCCAGCGCGGCGCGATCGGCGGCGAGACGCTCGATGTCGTTCGTGAGCTGCGCATGAAGAAATGCGCGCGCGTCGGCGCCGGCGACCGAAAGTAATCCGTAGCGGGAAAGGCGTGCCCGGTTCATCGTAAACTGCGTTCGTGCAAATGCGAATTTTACCGCGCGGCCCCTGAAGACCTTTCTTGCCCTTGTCGTCCTCGCGCTGCTCGCCATCGGCGGCTACGCGGCGTGGTACGCGACCACGCCGGTCCAAATGAGCGTCGCCCCGCTGGAGATCGAGATCCCGCAAGGCGCGAGCTTCCGCACGACGCTGCGCCAGCTCGAGCGCTCGGGCGTAAAGGTGCGCCGGGGGGAGCTCGAGCTGCTTGCGCGCGCGCTCGGCCGCGAGCGCGGTATCAAGGCCGGCAATTACTACTTCGCCGTGGCGCCCACGCCGCTCGAGCTGCTCGAGAAGCTGACGCGCGGCGACGTGATGCAGGCCGAGGTGCGGCTCATCGAGGGATGGACTTTCGCGCAGTTCCGCGCCGAGCTCGACGCAAGCCCGGACCTGCGCCACGACAGCAAAGGGCTGGACGACGCAGAGCTCCTCAAGCGGCTGCAGGTCGGCGAAGGGCATCCCGAGGGGCTGTTCTTCCCCGATACCTATCTCTTCGCCAAGGGCGCGAGCGATCTCAACGTGCTGCGGCGTGCCTACCATTCGCAGGAGCGCCACCTCAAGGCGGAATGGGATGCGCGCTCGCCGAACGTGCCGTACCACACGCCGTACGAAGCGCTCATCATGGCTTCCATCATCGAGAAGGAAACCGGCAAGCCCGAGGAGCGCGACCGGATCGCCGGCGTGCTCGTCAACCGGCTGCGCATCGGCATGCGCCTGCAGGTCGACCCGACGATCATCTACGGCCTCGGCGCCGCGTTCGACGGCAACCTGAAGAAAGCGCATCTGCTCGAGGACGGTCCGTACAACACCTACACGCGCTCCGGGCTTCCGCCCACGCCCATCGCCATGCCGGGCATCGCGTCGATCCACGCCGCGCTGCAGCCTGCGAAGACCGACGCCCTCTATTACGTTTCCCGCGGCGACGGCTCGAGCCAGTTCTCGCGCAACATCAACGAGCACAACAAGGCGGTCTCCAGGTACCAGCGGCACGGCAGATGAAGGCGGTTTTCCTCACGCTCGAAGGCGTGGACGGGGCTGGCAAGTCCTCCCACATCGAGTTCATCACCGACGCCGTGCGCGCGAGCGGAAGGCCGCACGTCATCTCGACGCGCGAACCGGGCGGCACCGAGCTTGCCGAGCGGCTGCGCCACGCCATCCTGAACGAACCGATGAGCCCGGCCATGGAAACATTGTTCGTGTTCGCGGCGCGCGCGGACCATGTTGCCAAGGTGATACGGCCGGCGCTGCAGGCCGGCACCTCGGTGGTGTGCGACCGGTTCACCGACGCGACGCTCGCCTACCAGGGCGGGGGACACGGCGTGGCGGCCGATTTCATCGCGCAGCTCGCCGACGCTGCGCATCCGGGCCTCAGGCCCGATCGCACGCTGGTGTTCGACTGCCCCTATGACGTCGCGCGCCAGCGCCTCGCGAAGACCGGCCGCTCGCTCGATCGCTTCGAGCGCGAAGACGCCGCTTTCCATGATCGCGTCCGGCAGACGTACCTCAACCTCGCGAAGGCCGAGCCGGGGCGCGTACGCATGATCGACGCGAGCGGGGACTTCGAGGCCGTGCGCAAGGCCGTGCAACAGGCGCTCAAAGGGCTTTGATGCATCCCTGGAACGAGCCGCTCCTGCAGGCCTTCCGCTCGCGGCTCGAGCGCCTGCCGCATGCGCTGCTCGTGCACGGCGCGCCGGGCGTCGGCAAGCTCGCGCTAGCCGAGCGCATGGCGCAACTCCTCCTCTGCGAGCACGCCGACGCGGCCCGCCGCCCGTGCGGCCAATGCGAAGGCTGCCGTTGGTTCCTGGGCGGCAACCATCCCGATTTCCGGCGCCTCGAGCCGGAGGCGATCGCCAGGCAGCCGGTGGAAATGGAGGAGAGAGAGGAGGGCGCGACGGACACATCCCCCGCCCGCCGCACGAAGCAGCCGAGCCTGCAGATAAAGATCGAGCAGGTGCGCGAGCTCGCGGACTTCCTCAACCTTCGCTCGCACCGCGGTCGCCTTCGCGTCGCGCTCATTCATCCGGCGGAGGACATGAACGAGAACGCCGCCAATGCCCTGCTGAAGGGCCTGGAAGAGCCGCCCGCCGGGGCGATCTTCGTCCTCGTCTCGCACCGACCTGCCCGGCTTCCGCCGACCATCCGCAGCCGCTGCGTCGCGCTGGCCGTGCCACTGCCGCCGAAAGAAGTTGCCTTGAAGTGGCTCGCAGCCCAGAACGTCAAGGATGCCGAGCGCTGGCTCGCCTATGCCGGCGGGGCGCCTCTCAGGGCGCTCGACTATGCCGCCGAGGCCCCGCTGCTCGAACGCCTGCTGCAGTCCCCCGGCATCGTCGAGGATCGGGAGGGGATAGAGCGACTGACCGAGGCGCTACAAAAGATCGCCGTCGATCGCGCCTTCTCCGCGTTTGGGTTGCCGCCGAAATATCGCACCGGCAAAGCCGCCGTTTCGCCCGACCACGCCCGCGCGTGGATTCGCTATGCACGCTGGATGGGCGAGAACCGCGCCCTCAGCCG
>CAYZFN010000244.1:0-17693 GCA_964477695.1 uncultured Enterobacteriaceae bacterium
GCGCAGCGTGCAGTTCAGGAATTCCGCCTGCTCGAGGAAGCGCCGCGCGAGCGAGTCGCGCACTTCGCCGTCGCCGCGCTGCAGTCCGGGCGCCACGCGCAGCCGATCCACCACGCCGCGCACGCCCGGCACCGAAGCAGCGAGCTCGAGGGCGAGCTTCTTGGCCGCGATGTCCCCCACCTCGCCTTCCAGCACAGCGACGCCGTCCGCGTTGCTGATGTCGATTGGAAACTTGTGCAGGTTGACGCGCCGCTCGCGCTCGAGCAAGCCATGGATCTGGCGGGTGATCGCTTCCCTGGGATTCATCGAGTCTCCTTTTCGTCAGCAGGCGGCAAGGTTCATGCCGCGGAGACCTCAGGGCGCGCGCCGGCGCCTACTTCGAGCCCGGGAACTTAGCGACGCACTCGCCGATGGGCTCCGAGTAGATCACCGGCTCCCAATCGACGCTGACGAGATTGGCATAGCGCGCGACTACGCGGTAGCGCGTGCAAGGCGCGGCGTCCAGGTCTAGTGAGCGAACGTGCTTCTCCGCGCCCCCCGCGACGGTCGACGAGCTGAAGTAGACGTCGACCTTGTGCTTGCCCGGCGTGAGCGGCGCGGGACGCCGCGGATCGAAGTTGCTCTGGCCGTCGATCGCGCTGATGAATGCCGGGTATTCCTTGCGGACCTGGCTCGGGTAGCCGCCTTCTATGAGCGCATAGGGCTCGTTGAACGTGGGCGACTGCGTCGACGAGCATGCCGCCAAGCAGAGGACAACCCCAGCAAAACTGGCCCGGACAGTCATGATCGCCGGATTCTAGTCCTTAAGAAGTCTGGCGAGGACGCTACCTTGCTTGGCGTGTTTCAAACGTTACTGCGGCGCAGCACGGCCGCGCTCCGCTGCCAGGGAGTTGCCATGTCTTAAGGAGTACGCACATACTTGTCGCCCCTTCGTAACAAAAAGTGCCACGTATGGGAATAACAAGCACCGCGGAATAGGAATAAGAAAGCCGCGCGGAATAACCGCAGCGGCGCACACGAGAGCGGCGTCACGAGCGCCGCAACCAACGCGATCAAGACCCTATCGGGTCGATGCTGTCAGGAGAGGAGATGACAATGCATTTTCGTCGTAGGGGTGTTTCCGTTTGCTCGGCCTGCTTCTTGGCCGCCATGCTCGTCGCGCCGTACGCAGCAGCGCAGCAGGTCGAGCGCGTCGAGATCACGGGCTCCAGCATCAAGCGCATCGAAGGCGAGACTGCGCTTCCGGTGCAGATCATCACCAAGGAAGAAATCCAGAAAACCGGCGCCCAGAACGTCGAGCAGTTCCTGCAAGGCCTCGGCGTCGCCGTCCAAGGCAACAACAACAGCGTCGCGGCAACCGCCTCTGGCGCAACGTCAGGCGGCGTATCGAGCGTCTCGCTGCGCGGCCTTGGCTCCCAGCGCACCCTCGTGCTGATCGACGGCAAGCGCGTGAGCTCGGGCGGTACGCCGACCGATAGCACCACCGTCGACGTCAACCACATCCCCACGGCCGCGATTGAACGCGTCGAAGTCCTAAAAGACGGCGCCTCGGCGATCTACGGCAGCGATGCGATCGGCGGCGTCATCAACTTCATCCTGCGCAAGGATTACGTCGGTGGTGAGGTGACGGCGACGGCAGCCCTCCCCGAGCATACCGGTGGCAAAGCTGCCGGCCTCAACGGCCTTATCGGCTGGGGCGACAAGGACCAGCGCTTCAACGCCACGCTGATCCTGGACGTCCGCAAGGAGGAGGCGATATTCGGGCGCGATCGCGACTTCGCCAATAAGATCATATTCCCGGAGTGGAACCATGACGTAACGTCGGGGAATACGTTCCCGGCGAACATAGGTATTCCTGGCGTCGGGACGAGAAACCCGCTCGCGCCGACCTGCCCGGGGCCCTACTCGATCAGCGATCCGAATTTTCCGGCGACCCGCTGCCGCTTCGATCCGTCGCCACTGGTTTCCCTTATCCCGCAGACCGAGCAAGGCTCGATCTTCGGCAATTTCCGCCTGAACCTGGCGGCACAGACTCAGGGCTACGCGCAGTTCGGTCTCTCGCACAAGGAGTCGCGCACGATCATCCAGCCGGTGCCGATCTCGAGCCAGTTTGCGCTGCCGCCGCAACATCCGCTCTTCAACGATCCGTTCTACGCCGGCACCTCGAGGTTCCAGCTGCAACCGTCGAGCCCGTACTACCCCGCCGCCTACATTACAGCGCAGGGCGGCAACCCGGCGAACCCGGTGGAAGTCTTTTACCGCTCGGCGGCCACCGGCAACCGCGACTTGACCGACATCTCGGACCAATATCGGCTCGTCGCCGGTGTGCGCGGCACGGCGTTCACCAAATGGGACTACGACGCGTCGCTGTTGCACATCGAGACGAACCTGAAGGAACACGTCAACAGCGGTTACCCCCTGCTGACTAAGATCCTGCCGATTCTGAATAGCGGCCAGGTGAATCCGTTCGGCGACAACACGCCAGCGGTTCAGGCTCAGATCGATCAGACGCAGTTCCGCGGCGACGCTTTCAAGACCAAGACAACGATCGACAGCGTTCAGGGAAAGGTTAATAGCGATGTCGGCAACATCTCGGGTGGGCCGATATCGCTTGCGGTCGGCGCTGAAGGCCGCAAGGAAGGCTTCAAGTTCAATCCGTCGAATGAGATCGCGATCGGCGACATCAGCGGCTACGGCGGCAACTTCCTCTCGGTCGACCGAACGCGCAACGTCGGCGCGCTCTTTGGCGAATTGGTCGCGCCGGTGACGCGCAAGCTGGAGTTGACCGCTGCCGCGCGGTACGACCACTATGAAGGCATCGGCGAGAAGGTATCGCCGAAGGTCGGCGCGCGGTTCCAACCGACGCAGCAAGTGCTGCTGCGCGGCTCTGTCGGCAAGGGCTTCCGCGCCCCGAGCCTGACCGAGCTCTATCAGCCGCAAACCACCGGAGTCACCGCGGCTGGACTCAGCGACCCGCTGCGCTGCCCGACTACTGGTGCAACAAGCGACTGCGACACTCAGTTTCCGATCACACTGGGCGGCAATCCGAGCTTGAAACCGGAAACGTCGACCAACCGGACGCTTGGCGTTGTGTTTGAGCCGGTCCCCAGCTTCTCTTTCGCTGTGGACTACTGGGAAGTCGATCTGAATGAAACGATCATCTTCGGCGTCGCGCCCTCGGCGATCCTCGGCGACCAGACGAAGTTCGGCAACTTAATCACCCGCGCGGCGCCCGACGCCACCTGCCCTAGCTGCCCCGGTCAAATCATCGACATCAACCAGACCAACATCAACTTCGGCGAGACTCGGGTGCGCGGCGTCGACATAGACACTCGCTACCGGATGCCGGCAGGCGCCATAGGCGTGTTCACGTTCGGTTTGAACGGCACGTACTTCAGCAAGTACGACGTTCAAAACCCGGACGGCTCCTTCAGCAGCATCAATGCCACTGTTTCACCGATCGTTAACGGCGCGGGCGGCGTGATCCCACGGTGGAGGCACTATCTGTATTTGGATTGGAAGCTTGCGCCCTGGAACCTCACGTTCGCCCAGCAGTACCAGCGTCGCTATCGGGACATCGCGGGGTCGTTCGAGGACCTCAATCCCAATAGCCCAACCTTCACTGGCAGTACCGACCCTGTACATGCGACGGTCGCAGACTACGTCATGTACCACCTGTTCGCTTCGTACCAGTTCAGGGAGAACTTCAAGGTAACGGTCGGCATCCGCAATCTGTTCGACAATAAGCCGCCGTACACGAACGCGGGTGGCCAGAACTACTTCCAAGCGGGCTATGACCCGGGCTACGCCGATCCGCGCGGCCGGACGTTCATCCTGTCCGGCACCTGGAAGTTCATGTAGCCGGCATGCAACGCAGCAAAGAGGGCCGCCTAGCGGCCCTTTTTGCTTCATCCTTGCTCGCGTTCGCACGCTGATTGCTGCGGTATCCTTTCGGCCCTCATGAGCTACGCTCACCCCCGATCGTCGTCCCGGCACGTGACCGGCGTGGCGATCACCGTGGTGCTCCACGTGGCGCTGATCTACGCGCTGATCCACGGCCTGGCGCGCAAGATCGTCGAGGTCGTTGCGCCGCCCCTCGAAACGAAGATCATCGCCGAGGCGAAGCCGCAGCTGCCGGAGAAGCCGCCGCCCCCGCCGCCGCCCAAGCTCGCGCCTCCGCCGCCGCCTTACATCCCGCCGCCCGAAGTGCACATCCAGATGCCGGTGCAGCCCCCGCCGACGATCGCCGTGGCGCCTTCGCCCGCGCCGCCGCCGCCGCAGGTATTTGCGCCTACGCCGCCGCCGGCCCCGCCCGCGCCTCCCCAGATGGCCCGGCCGGCGCAGCGAATCGCCGACTCGTGTCCGAAGCCGCCCTATACCGGGGCATCGCGGCGTGCCGGAGAAGAAGGCGATGTCCGGATGAAGCTGCTGGTCGATGTCTCGGGCCGGGTGCTCGACGCCGCGATCGAGCGCTCGTCGAACTTCCGCCGCCTCGATGAGGCCTCGCGCGAAGCCGCGCTCCAGTGCAGATTTTCGCCGGCCATCGGCACCGACGGGCGCCCGACGCGCTCGTGGGTGACGCTCGACTACGCATGGCGGATCCGGGATTAATGACTTAAGGAAAACATGAAGAACGCACGCTCTTACCGCATTGCACTCGCCGCGGCAGCGCTCGCGGCCTCTCTATGGGCCGGCGAAGCCGCCGCGCAAGCGCAGCAGCAGCAACCGCAGCAGCCCGCGCCCGCGGCGCAACCCGCGCCGACGCCGCCCCCGGCCGAGCAGCCGCCCGCCGAGGAGTCCCCGGGCGGCCGCCTGGTGACCGAGAACCCCTACGGCCTCGAGGCGCTGTGGAAGCAGGGCGATTTCGTCGCGCGCGGCACGCTGATCATCCTGATCATCATGTCGATCGGCTCCTGGTACATCGGCATCGTCAAGCTGATCGAGCAGCGCCGCCTGCTGAAGGACGCGCGCGAAGCCGACGCCAAGTTCTGGCAGGCGGGCGCCAAGGACGGTGCCGCGGTGCTGCGCGAGGACAGCGCCTTTCGCTTCATCGCCGACGAAGGCGGCATCGCGGTGAAGGATTATTCGGCGATGCCCAAGCGCGAGCTCGACCTCAACACCTGGCTCAGCATGTCGCTCGAGCGCGCGATCGACGTGGTGAACAACCGGCTGCAGACCGGCCTTGCGTTCCTCGCCACGGTCGGCTCGACGGCGCCCTTCGTCGGACTGTTCGGCACGGTGTGGGGCATCTACCACGCGTTGACGGCGATCGGCATCGCCGGCCAGGCGTCGATCGACAAGGTGGCGGGACCGGTCGGCGAGGCGCTGATCATGACCGCGCTCGGCCTTGCGGTCGCCGTGCCGGCGGTGCTCGGCTACAACTGGCTCGTGCGCCGCAACCGGGTCGCGATGGAGCAGGTGCGCCGCTTCGGCAGCGGCCTGCAGATGACGCTGCTCGGCGGCGGCCACACGCCGCACAAGGTGGCCTGACATGGCGATGACCGTCGGATCGCAGGACGAGGACGAGCTCACCGCAGCGATCAACACCACGCCGCTGGTCGACGTGATGCTGGTGCTGCTCATCATCTTCCTGATCACGATTCCGGTGGTGGTGCACAGCGTTCCGGTCGACCTGCCGCGCGAGCGCAACCTGCCCACGCAGACCAAGCCCGAGAACATCGTCATCGCCGTCGACCGCGACGGCAACGTGTTCTGGAACAACGAGTTCGTCGACGACCGGCAGCTCTTCGAGCGGCTGAAGACGATCGCGGTCAAGGTGCCGCAGCCGGAGGTGCACATCCGTGGCGATCGCGAGGGACGCTACGAGTTCGTCGGCCGGGTGGTTTTCAATTGCCAGCGCGCCGGGATCCTGAAGAGCGGCTTCATCACCGAGCCGCCGCCGCGCGGCGGCCGATAGGAGCGACGACCATGGCGATGACGGTTTCCGGCGGCACGCGCGAGGCGGACGTGATGGTGGACATCAACACCACGCCGCTCATCGACGTGATGCTCGTGCTGCTGATCATGCTCATCATCACGATCCCCATCCAGACGCACGCGGTGAAGCTCAACATGCCGGTCGGCACGCCGCCGCCGCCGCTCACGCCGCCGCAGGTGATCACCGTCGACATCGACTTCGACGGCACGCTGATCTGGAACGGCGAGACGCTCTCCGGGCGCCCCGAGCTCGAGGCGCGGCTGCGCGCCGCGGCGGCGAGCGCCGATCCGCCCGAGCTGCACCTGCGGCCGAACAAGCTGGTGAAGTACCGCAGCGTCGCCATGGTGATGGCTTCGGCGCAGCGCCTGGGGCTCACCAAGATCGGCCTGGTCGGCCAGGAGCAGTTCATCCGGTGAAGCCCCGGCTCGTTTTGATGGCGCTCGTGCTGCTCTTCGCGCCGCCCGCAGGCGCGCAGGACAAGGCGCAGACGGTGCGTCCGGAGGTGGGCAAGCCGCTGCAGGCAGCGCTCGATCAGCTGAAGGCAAAGCACGCCCGCGAGGCGCTCGCGCGCGCCAAGGAGGCGCAGGCGGTTCCGAACAAGACGCCGTACGAGAGCTATCTCGTCACGCGCGTCATCGGCCAGGCTGCGGCCGCGGCCGGAGAAGGCGCAGTCGCGGCACAAGCCCTGGAGAGCGCAGCGGCATCGCCGGCGGCTCCCGAGGCGGAGCGCGTCCAGCTCACCGCCGCCGCCGCCGCGCAGTACTACGCGCTGAAGGAGTACGCCAAGTCCGCTTCGCTCGCCACGCGCTATTTCAAGCTCGGCGGCACCGACAAGTCGATCCGCACCATCTACGTGCAATCGCTCTATCTCGACAACCAGTTCGCCGCTGCGGCGCGGGAGATCGCCTCGGACGTAGACGCCGAGGAGACCGCCGGCCGCAAGCCGAGCGAGGAACAGCTGCAGCTCCTCGCCAATGCGTACCTGCAGGCGAAGGACAACACGCTGTACGGGCGCGCGATGGAGAAGCTCGTCGCCTACTATCCGAAGCGCGATTACTGGCTCAACGTGCTGCAGACGGTGACGACACGGCCCGGCTTCAACGAGCGCCTGGTCATCGACGTCGGGCGCCTCAAGCTCGAGACCGGCACGCTGCGCTCGGCGCAGGAATACGTCGACCTCGCGCAGATGACGCTGATCGAGGGCTTTCCCGCCGAGGCGGTGAAGATCATCGACAAGGGCTTCGCGGCGGGCGTGCTCGGCACCGGCCCCGAGGCCAACCGGCACCGGCGCCTGAAGGCGCTCGCGGCGAAGAATCTCGCCGAGGATCGCAAGAACCTCGAGCAGAGCGCAACCGCCGGCGGCGGCACGAAGGACGGCAAGACGCTCTTCAACGACGGCTACAACTGGGTGCTGAACGGAAAGGCCGACAAGGGACTGGCGATGATGCAGGAGGGCCTGCGCACGCCCGGCAGCTTCACGCGGCCCGACCATGCGATGCTGCAGATGGGCTATGCGTACCACGTCGCCGGCCAGAACGACAAGGCGGTCCAGGCCTTCAAGCGCGTCCAGGGCAGCGACGGTGCCGGCGCCCTCGCCCGGCTCTGGGTGATCCGCCTCGGCCGCCCGTCCTGAGCGCTCAGGCGTCGCGCTGCCGGGCGCGATGCCGGCGGACCTTCATCCGGTTGCCGCAGCTGGCCATCTCGCACCAGCGCCGGCTGCAGTTCTTCGTCTCGTCGATGAACAGCCAATAGCACGTCTCGTTGCCGCAGCGGCGCACGCGGGCGAGGCGCGGCGATGTAAGCAGCGATACCGCCGACTCGACGAGCGGCCTTAGCGCAGCATCGAGCGACTCGCTCTCGGTATCGAGCGTCCACGCGAAACCGTCCGGCGTGGCCGCGAGCCGCGCGTACTGGGCCGTGCGCGCGTACTCCGCATCGATCACGGCGAGGTCGTCGCGCGACGGGGCTCGCCCGGCGCTGCGCGCGAGCAGCACGCGGGTCAAGGCCTCGCGCAGCGCGATGGCCCGCGTCCACAGCTTTTGCGCGCTCGCCGGCGACTGCTTGCCCGCGGCGCGTAATGCGCCCGCCTGCCGCGCGCTAAGCGCGCCCGATGCTTCGAGCCAGGCCATGAGATCGGCGAAGTCGGCGAGCCATTCCACGCTGCGCGCGTTGCGCACGCCTTGCCCGCTGTTGCAGAAGTCGAGGCACAGCGCGCCGCCCGGGCAGCGAAAGGTCTCGGCGTAGGGCTTGCCGCGCGTGCGCTCGTAGGCGCGCTGACTTGTAACTTCCATAAACCTCTTGACAGGTTACATTCTACGCGCGTACTCTGTAACCGTCTATAGGTATTTAGCACGTTACAGGGGTTTGGAATGAATACCGTCCCAATGCCGCAGCCGTTCGCTCCTCTGGGCGCCCGTGAGCGTCGACTCGAGTCACGATTTGTTCGAGCAGGCCGCGAAGGCGTGCGGTTTTTCCTCGTAGCCGATCAACGTTTGCAGTCGCTCGGCGTCGTCGCTCCTAGCATCGTCACAACACCAATAAGGAGGAGCTGGGCAATGAAACCGGTCGGCAAGAAAACAAAGGCGTTCGCGGGCGCAGTCGCAGTCGGCGTAACTTTGGCGCTCGTATGGAGCATGGCGAACCTCGGTTATCCCGAAGCCGCGCGGGCGGCGAACCTCCAGCTTCTCGCGAGCCTGACCGCTTCCAAGCTGGTGACCGTGCTGCGCTAAGGCGCGAGCTCTTCCGCGACGCTCTCCGGCAGGCGCGGTTCCTGCGCCTCGGCGAGCGAACGCAACTTAAGTAGCGGCGAAACCCAGGCGACCAGCAGCACGAGCCCCATCGCGCCGAAGCCTGCCATCAGCAAAGTCGCGCGCAGGCCGGCGTGCTGCGCAATCCAGCCCCCCGCCACGGCGCCGAGCGGCGCAGTGGCTACCGTCAGGCAGATCATCGTCGCCGTCACGCGCCCGAGCAGCGCATCGGGCGTTGCGGCCTGGCGCAGCGTCAGATAGTTGATGAAGAACACCATGCCGCTGAAGTCGAGCAACGCAAGGCCCGCGCCGAAGATCGCGGAAGCGGCCGCCGGGCCGCCGGTTGCGGCGCCGACTACCAGCCAGCCGACGCCGGTGCCGAGCATGCCGGCGAGCATCGTCGCACCGAACCCGAGCCGGCGATTGAGCGCGTCGACCACGCCCGCGGCGACGAGCGAGCCCGCGCCGGCGAGCATCCACAACGCGCCCACGCGGCCCGGCGAGAACCCGAGCTCGCGCGCCGCGTAAAGCACCACGATCGCTATGTAGGCGTGGCGGAAGATCTGCCATACCGCGATCGCCCAGGCGAGCGCGCGCAGCGTAGCGTTGCGCCAGATCGTCGCCAGGCCCTCGCGGATCTCCGCGGCCACGCTGCGCGGCTGAACCTTCGGCGCGTCGCGCTCGCCCGGCGGGATGCCGTTCAGGATCCATGCCGAGACGAAGAACGACGCGGCGTCGAGCAGGATCGCGAACGGCGCCGTGAGCCACTGGATCAGCGCGCCGGCAAGCCCCGGGCCGATCAGCTGCGCGGCCGAGTCGCTGACGCCGATCTTCGCATTGGCTTCGACGAGCCGCTCGCGACCGACGCGCTCGGTCATGAACACCTGGTAGGCCGGCCAGCCGACCACGGTCCCGAGGCCGACCAGGAAGCCCACGGCATAGAGCACGCCCATCGACAGCACGCCGAGCCAGGCGCAGACGGGTACCGCGAGCAGGGCTGCGCCGCGCGCGATGTCGGACGCGACAATCATCGGCAGCTTGGGTGCGCGGTCGATCAGCACGCCGGCGAACAGGCCGAACAGCGGAAACGGCACCGCCTCGAGCGCGGTCAGCACGCCCATCTCGAGCGCCGACGCGTCGAGCAGAAGCGCCGCCGTCAAGGGCAGCGCGAGAAACGTCACCTGCCCGCCGAAGTGCGTGATCGTGAGCGAGGTCCAGAGCCGCACGAAATCGCCGTTGCGCCACAGCCCGTTCAGCGCCCGGGCCGGGTTGAGTCGTTCCAGAAACGTCATCATGATTCCCCTAACCGGCGCGCGACTGCGCGTCGCGCTTGCGCGAGGCGGGGACTCGGTGCTGGGATCGGCCGGTGCTCCCGCCTCGATTGCGGCGGGTGCCGGCCTTCGGGTCAGTCCGGCCGGCGATCCGCGCCACGCACCGCGCCACTCATCGAGCGGCTGCGGGCAATCCGAGGTGCGCGGTGATCGCGGTTCATGGACGGATACGCCTGAAAAAGGGACGCGAAGTATAGCCGTTTCGTCGGCCGCCGGGCGCGTCCGGGCCACGAAAGCGGCGTTTCGTCGCAAGGCGATTGCCGGCGCCGGCGCCGCCCCCTACCGTGCGGGCATCGCAGCCCGGAGAACCACCATGAAAACCGCCCGCCTCGTCGCCGTCGCTGTCGCGCTCGCCGTCAATACCCTCGCGCTCGGCGCGCTGCACTTCGCCATGGTCGGGGTCACCGAGAGCGCCCAGCTGGCGAATGCCGAGCCCGAGCGCATCACCGTGACCGGCGAGGCGCTGCCGCCGGAGCTCGCCAGGAACCACTGCCCGGGCACGCACGCGCTCTGAAGTGCGATCATGGCCGCCTCGTGGCAAGACCGCACGCCATCATCGCCGAAGACGAGCCGCTGCTGCGCGAGGAGCTCGCGGAGCTGCTTGCGGCGCTGTGGCCGGAGCTCGAGATCGCGGCGCAGACGGGCGACGGCATCGCGACGCTGCAGGCGCTCGACCGTCACGCGCCGGACGTGCTGTTCCTCGACATCAACATGCCCGGCGCGAGCGGCCTCGACGTCGCGCGCCATGCTAGCGGGCGGTGCCACATCGTTTTCGTCACCGCCTATGACCAGTACACGCTGGCTGCTTTCGAGCAGGGGGCGGCCGACTACCTGCTGAAGCCGTTGCACGCCGCGCGCCTGGCAACCACCGTCGCGCGCCTCAAGGAGCGTATCGGCCGGCCGGCGCCGGCGCTGGAAGGCCTGCTGCGCGAGCTCGGCGGCTCGCAGCGCGGCTTCCTGCGCTGGATCAACGCCTCGCAGGGGCAGACGGTGCGCGTCATCACGGTGGAGGACGTCTGCTACTTCCAGGCCGACAGCAAGTACACGCGTGTGGTCACCGCCGACGGCGAATCGCTGATCCGCAAACCGATAAAGGAGCTCAGCGAGGAGCTCGACCCGTCGTCGTTCTGGCAGATCCATCGCAGCACGATCGTCAACGTGCAGGCCATCGCGGGCGTGGTACGCGACCTGCGCGGCCGCACCCAGGTGCGCCTGAAGCGCCGGCCCGAGCTGCTCTCGGTGAGCGAGGCGTACACCCAGCGCTTCCGGCAGATGTAGCCATGAACCGCCTGCTCGACGGCCTTTCCTGGAGCGGCATGGCGCTGGTGGTCGCGTTCTGTGCCCTCGCGTCGCTGGAAGCGATACTCTCGCCGGACGCCGGTGTGGTCGGCAACGGCGCGAGCGACATAGCGTTCGCCTGGCTCACCCGCCTGCCGGTTTTTCTGGTGAGCGGCCTTAGCGTGCTCATCACCGCGGTGCTCGTCTTCAACGCCGCCGGGGCCGTCGGCCGCCTGAAGACCGGCATGGTGATCGTCGCCGGCGTGACGGCCTGCGTGGTCGCGGCAGCGATGCGCTATCTGGTCGGGGCAATCCCCGCCGGCGAAGGTCCGCAGTTCATCGTGACGGTGTTCATCGCCTGGGTGCTGCCGGCCGCGGCATTCGTGATCGGCTACGCCTACTATCTGCACGCGCGCGCTGCCGCGGAGGCCGCCGATGCGGCAGACGTCCGGCGTGCCGCCCTGCACAAGCAGCAGCTCGAGACGCGCATGCGCCTGCTGCACGCGCAGATCGAGCCGCATTTCCTCTTCAACACGCTCTCCAACGTGCGCCGCCTCTGCCAGAACGACGCGGCGGCGGGCCGCGCCATGCTGGCCCAGCTGACGCGCTACTTTCGCGCCGCCCTGCCGCTCATGCGCGGCGAGCACGCCACCCTCGGCGACGAAGTGGAGCTCGCCGCCGCCTATCTCGGCGTGCAGAAGGTGCGTATGGGCAGCCGCCTCGCCGTCACGATCGACGTTCCGGGCGAGCTGCAGGCGGCGCGCGTGCCGGCGATGATGCTTGCCACGCTGATCGAGAACGCCATCAAGCATGGCATCGGACCGCTCACCGAAGGCGGCGCGATCCGCATCGCCGCCGAGCGCATCGGCGATACGCTGGCCGTCTCGGTCGCCGACACCGGCCGCGGCTTCGCGGGCGCCTCGGGCAGCGGGGTCGGTCTCGCCAACATCCGCGCCCGTCTGTCTGCACTCTACGGCGAGCGCGCGGCGCTCGAGATCGCGGCCAACTCGCCGCGCGGCGTCGTCGCCCGGATCGTGCTGCCATGGACGCCGCGCTGAAGCACGGATGGTTCAGCGCATTGAGCTGGCGCCATGCCGTGGCGCTCGGCGCGTTCGCCTTAGCCGTGCCGCTGACCGGAGCGCTCTTCCGCTGGGCGACCGGCGACCCGATGCACGACTTCAAGTTCGTGAACGAGGTGATCGCGTGCCTGATCGTCGGCGCATGCGCGCTGCCCGCCGCGGTGCTCGCCGAAAACCGGCTCGCCACGATGCCCCTCGGGCTGCGTATGACAATCGCCGTCATTGGCGCAGCGCTCGTCGCAACTGCCGCGGTGGAAATAGCGGCACGGCTGCTCGCGCCCTTCGGGCTGCTGGCGGAGGCGCCATCGACCGTATTCGCCGGACCGCTGCACCGCTACGCCTACCATTTCTCGGGCTCCGCGAGCTGGGCGCTGATCCTGGTCGCCCTCGGCTCGATGTTCGAAGCGCATCGCCGCGCGGCGCGCCAGCTCGTCGACGCGCGTCTATCGGCCCTCGCCGCCGAGCGCGAGCTGGTCGAAGCCGATCTGCGCGCCATGCAGGCGCGCGTCGATCCCGATTTCCTGTTTGCCGCGCTGCTCGCGGTCGACGAGGCGTACGCGGAAAGCGGGCAAGCCGGCGAGCAGGCGCTCGACGCGGTCATTGCCTACCTGCGCGCCGCGCTGCCGGCCGAGACGAGCGCGGCTTCCACCGTCGCCGCCGAGGTGCACCTGCTGCAGGCATACCTGGCGGTGGCCGAGCTCTGCTCGCGCAGCCGGCTGCGCCTCGAGCTCGCCGTCGATCCGTCGGTCGATCGCCTGGCTCTGCCGGCGATGCTCGTGCTGCCCCTCGCCCGCTGGGCGCTGAACGGCGCGCCCGCGGCGGCGCTGCGCGTCGCCGCGCAGCGCCGGGAAGGCGTCCTGGAAATCGACGTCGGCAGCGACGTCGGCGCGGCGAGCGCGGCGGACGCCGACAACCTCGCCGGGGTGCGCGGACGCCTTGCGCACCTCTACGGCGAGCGCGCGCGGCTCGATGTCGCGGTCGAGCCGCGCCGCCGGCGCGCGCTCATCGGAATTCCGCTCGCGGGATAGCGGCGAGCAGGCTCGCGGTGTACTCGTGCTGCGGGCTATGGAAGATCGCCTCGGGCGTGCCGCGCTCCACGACCTCCCCTGCGCGCATCACCAGGATCTCGTCGGACATGTATTTCACGACCGCGAGGTCGTGCGAGATGAACACGTAGGCGAGACCGAGGCTCTCCTGCAGGTCGAGCAACAGGTTCAGCACCGTCGCCTGCACCGAAACGTCGAGCGCAGACACGGGCTCGTCGCACACCAGCACCTCGGGCTCTGACGCGAGTGCCCGCGCAATGGCGATGCGCTGCCGCTGGCCGCCGGAGAACTCGTGCGGATAGCGCTGCATCGCGTCCGAGGGCAGCCCTACGCGCTCGAGCAGCCGCCGCGCGCGTTCGTAGCGCTCGGCATCGTTCGCGCCGAGTCCGTGGATACGCATCGGCTCGACCAGCGTGCGGCCGATAGTGCGGCGCGGGTTCAGGCTCGCGTACGGATTCTGGAAGACGATCTGGATGCGCCGTCGCAGCGGCAGCAGCTCGCGCGGGCGGAGACGCATGAGGTCCGTGCCGTCGAGGCGCGCCTCGCCCGCGGTCGGGTCGAGGAGCCGCAGCGCGAGCAGCGCCACCGTGGTCTTGCCCGAGCCCGATTCGCCGACCAGCCCGACGGTCCGGCCGCGCGCGACATCGAACGAGACGTCGCTGACCGCGACCAGCGACTTGGACGCAAAGAGGCCCGTACGCAGGCGGAACTCCTTGCGCAGGCCCCTCGCCTGCATCGCCGGCGCAGCCGCCGCCGGCCGCACCAGCGGCGGCTCGCTCACCGCGCCCCCGCGCATGAAGTCATCGATGACCGGCAGGCGTCGCGGCCGCGCATCCAGGCGCGGCCGGCACGCAAGCAGCGCCCGGGTATAGGGGTCGCGCGGCGCGCCGAAGATACGCGCCACCGGACCGTCTTCGCGGACCTCGCCGTCGCGCATCACGACCACGTCGTCGGCCAGCTCGCGCACCAGGGCGAGGTCGTGGCTGATGAACAGCACGCTCATCCGGTGACGCTCACGCAGGCGCGCGATGAGCTCGAGCACCTGGCGTTGGACAGTGACATCCAGTGCGGTGGTCGGCTCGTCGGCGATCAGCAGCTTGGGCTCGTTCGCGATCGCCATCGCGATCATTACTCGCTGCTGCTGCCCGCCCGAGAGCTCGTGCGGATAGGAGCGCAGCCGCGCGCGCGGCTCGGCGATGCCCACTTCAGCGAGCAGCTCGGCTGCTCGCTCCAGGGCGGCTCGGGCGCTCACCCGCCGATGCAGGCGCAGCACCTCGGCGATCTGCTCGCCGACCGCGAGCACGGGATTGAGCGAGCTCATCGGCTCCTGGAACACCGCGCTGATCTCGCGCCCGCGCAAGGCGCGCAGCCGCGCCGCGCTTGCTTCCAACAAGTTCTCATCCCGGTAGGAGATGCGGCTGCCCGGGTGGATCAGCGCGTTCTCCGGCAGCAGGCGCAGGACCGACATCGCCGACACCGTCTTGCCGCTGCCCGACTCGCCGACCAGCGCGAGCGTCGCATCTTCGCGCACCGTGAAGTGCACGCCGCGCACCGCTTCGAGCCTGTGCCGCTTGCCCAGGCTGAAGGAGACGCGCAGGTCGTGAACCGTGACGAGCGCGCTCATCTCAGGCGCGGGTCGAGCGCGTCCCGCAGGCTGTCGGTGAGCATGGAGAAGGCGGTGAGGAAGATCGCCATGAAGACCGTCGCGGCCGCGAGCTGCCACCACTAGCCGAGCACGAGCTCGGTCTGCGCCTCGCCGAGCATCGTGCCCCAGGACACCATGTCGACCGGCACCCCCAGGCCGAGGAACGAGAGGATGACTTCGACCTTGATGAAGGCCACCACGAGGAGCGAGAGCTGGACCAGGATCACGTGGCTCACATTCGGCAGGATGTGCACGAACATGCGCGAGGCGGCCGAGGCGCCGATCGCCTGCGCCGCGAGCACGTATTCGCGCGAGCGGTGCTTCATGTACTCGGCGCGCACCAGGCGGTACATGCCGGTCCAGCCCGTCACCGCGAGGATGATCACCACGGTCCAGATGCCGCTCGCGAAGAGATGGGCAAGCACGCCGCTGCGCAGCACGGCGGCCAGCGAAAAGATGAGCAGGATGGACGGGATCGACGTGAATACGTTGTAGACCCACTCCAGGAAATCGCTCACCCAGCGCCCGTAGAAGCCGGCCAGCGCGCCGAGCAGCGTGCCGATGAAAGTGGCGCAAAGCGCAGCGAACACGCCGACCGCGATGGACACCTGCGAGCCCTTGATCGCCTTTGCGAGCACGTCGCGGCCCCAGCGATCGCCGCCCCAGGGGAGCGTAAGGTTGCGCTCGCGCTCGGTGGATTTGAGCTCGGCGGTGCGCTTCGCCCAGGCTTCATATTTCGGCGCGAGTGGATCGACTGGCGTGAGATCGGGCACGTGGCCCTGCCGGCGCGCGGCACGCTGCGCGAGCGCCGCTTCGAGATTGGGCCGCTCGCCGAGGAACGCGGGGTTCGCGTAGGGCACACCGACCTCCTCGCTCCAGCCCCCGGCGACCAACCCCGCCATGGCGAAGAGCACCATCACGAGGTACGCGACCACGATGCCGAGCGACAGGGCGCCGACGCGGTCCTGCTGCAGCCGTCGCCACAGCGCGAGCCACGCGTTCTCGGGGACGATCTCATTTGCCAAATGCGGGACGGCCGCCATCCTCAGGTCAGCTGGATGCGCGGATCGACCAGGCGATAGAGCACGTCGGCGCCGAGGTTGATCAGCATTGTGAGAACCGCGAGATAAACAGTGAACGCCTGGATCACCGGGTAATCGCTGCGATTCACGGCGATATAGACCTCGCGCCCGAGGCCCGGGATGGAGAAGAAGATCTCCAGCAGGAAGCTGCCGACGAATACGCCCGGCAAGAGCAGCGCGACGTTGGTCAGCACCGGCACCATTGCGTTCGGCAGCACGTGCCGGCGCAGGATCGCCGCGTCCGAAAGCCCCTTGGCGCGCGCGGTGCGCACGTAGTCGTTCTTCGTCTCGTCGAGAAAGAACGAGCGGTAAAGCCGCGTCTGCGGCGCAAGGCTGACCAGCGCCGCGAGCAGGATGGGCAGCGGCGCGTAGGCCAGCAGGTTGCGCCAGAAGCTGTCGCTCCAGCCCTGCACCGGAAACCAGCCGAGCTCGAAGCCGAAGACATATTGGCCGACGATGATGTAGACGAGGAACGAGATCGACATGGCCGCAACGCAGATCGCCATCACCAGGCGATCGAACAACGTGCCGCGCCGGTAGGCGACGAGCATCGCGATCGGGATGGCGAGCGAGACCTCGAGCACGAGGATCGGTATCGTGATGGTCAGCGTCGCGGGCAGCCGCGTCACGAAGATGTCGGACACGCGCTCGCGCGTCATCCAGCTCTGGCCGAAGTCGAAGCTGAAAATGTCGCGCACGAAGATGCCGAGCTGCACGTACCAGGCGCGGTCGAGGCCGAGCTGGTGGCGGATCGAATCGATCTGCTCCTGGCTCGCCACCTGCCCGGCCAGGATCTGCGCCGGATCGCCGCCGAAGAACTTGAACAGGAAGAAGATGAGCAGGATGACGCCCGCCAAGGTGGGCACCATCTGCCAGAGCCTGCGTAAGATATACGCCGCCATGCTGCTCCTCCGACTGAGCGCCGCGATTCTAGCCTTGGTGGCGATCGCCCCGCCCGCCGCCGCGGAGAAGGTGCTGCGCTATGCGTTCCAGATCGCGGAGACGGGCTTCGACCCGGCGCAGATCAACGACCTCTACTCGGGGATCATCTTTTCGCACATCTTCGACGCCCCGCTCAGGTACGACTTCCTGGCGCGGCCGTTCAAGCTCAGGCCGAACACCGCCGCGGCGCTGCCCGAGATCTCGCCGGACGGCAGGACCTGGACGCTGCGTATCCGGCCGGGAATCTACTTCGCCGACGATCCGGCGTTCCACGGCAGGAAGCGCGAGCTCACAGCCTATGACTACGTGTACTCGCTCAAGCGCCACTTCGACCCGAAGAACAAGTCGGTCCAGCTGTATCTGCTCGACAAGCGCATCGTCGGCATGGATGCCGTGCGCAAGGCCGCGCTCGCGGGCGGCAAGTTCGATTACGACCGCGAGGTCGAAGGGTTGCGCGCCATCGACCGCTACACCTTGCGCATCACGCTCACCGAGCCGAAGCCGAACCTCATCTACCTGCTCGCGTTCTGCAACCTGACGTGCGCGGTGGCACGCGAGGTCATCGAGGCCTACCCCGATCGCACGATGGAGCATCCGGTCGGCAC